>JANMZX010000702.1:0-5563 GCA_031383745.1 Rhodoferax sp.
TGCGACTTCTCACCCTACCCGAACGTGCAGCGCTGGATGGCCAACATGAAGCGGCTGCCGAACTGGGGCGCCGTCAACCAGGTCTTCGACGGATTCGCCGCGTCCGTCAAGGACCAGCCGTTCGACCCGCTCTGATCCACCAGGGACCGCCGCCATGCTCAAGGGACTGCACCACAACGCCTACCGCTGCCGCGATTCGGAAAAGACGCGCCAGTTCTACGAAGACTTTCTCGGCCTGCCGCTGGTCAATGCGTTCCCGATCTCGCAGACCAAGAGCGGGCGTGCCACCAGCACGCTGCATTCGTTCTACGAGATGGACGACGGCTCCTGCCTGGCCTTCTTCGAGGATCCGGAGCGCCCGTTCGACTTCAAGGAACAGCACGACTTCGACCTGCACATCGCACTCGAGGTGCAGCCCGAGGACCTGCACCGCATGCTCGCCAAGGGCAAGGCCGCGGGCATCGACACCCGGGGCGTCGCCGACCACGGTTTCATCGACTCGATCTATTTTCGCGACCCCAACGGGTATGTGATCGAACTCACGGCAAAGCGTCCGGACCATGATGCGCAGCTGGCCGACGCGAAGAAGACGGCACACAAGGTGCTCGCAACCTGGCAGAAGGCGAAACCGCCGGCGGTGACGACGGCCTGATGGCCGGCCCCGCCCGGGTCGGGCTGGCGCGGGCGTCGCTGGCGGTACAGAGGCCGATCGTCAGCCCGGGCGTGCCTGCAGGCCGACCGCCCGCGCCCGGACGGTCGGATCCTCGCGCAGCTTGAACTTGGCAACCCGATGCGTCGGTGTGCGCGCGACGCTGTCCACCAGCGTCACGTAGCGCGGCACCTTGACTGCCGACAGTCGCTCGCGTGCGCCGCTCCCGCAGGGGGAGGGCGCCCGAGCGCGCCCGCGCGATGCTGCCGGGCCCAGTCTGCATTGTTTGCTGGACCAGGCCCGGTCTGTCACATCGGGTAGCCCGCGCTCAAGCTTGGGTCACGGGCAAGGCAACTGGACCAGGCAAGACGCACAGGCTTCGTTTTCCCAGCCGCCGCCGTGGCCGCGGGCTCCACCGCGGTTCTCCAGCATGTCCTCGACCCAGTCGCTGAAATTCACGCCGGTGGAGTTCTCGGCATAGAACTGCGGGCTGCGCAGCAGCGTGTGGTAGGCGCCGTCGGCGACGTAGTACCGGTAGTTGTCTACCTCCGAGGCATAGGACTGCAGCGTCCCGACCATCCGGTTGTGCCAGTCGTAGGCAGGGTTCGAGCACGTACCCGGATCCTGGTAGAGCAGTTTCATGACGGCGTAGAACTGGATCTGCACGATGTCGAATGCCGTCGTGAATTGCGCCGTCTTGACATGGGGAAGCGCCTCGGCTGCCACTCGCAGCAGGTCCGGGCCGGCAATCGACGAAGGATTCGTGCCGAACACCTGCGGGTCAAGTTGCATGTTCCACGAATTGCGGCCCGGGTTGCCAGTGTCGAAGCCTGGCACCGTGACGCCCTGGCTGGCGTCGGCCAGCACGTAGGTATGCGCGTTGCGGAACGTACGCTCGATCCACGGGAAATTGGCCGTGGCGCCGTAACCACCGGCGCTGGTACCGGTCACCAGCACGTTCTTGGGCTTGTCCACGTTCTTCTTCATCCAGTCCAGCACGACCATGAAGTTGTCGAAGCCGCGATGCTCTATCGGAAAGGCTGTCGGCAACGGCGGCAAGGCAGCCGCCAGCGGACTTTGCCGGACGGCAGCACGCGCGCTGAAATAGTTCTTGGTCGTCGATCCCGTGTGCAGGTCGCCCGTGCAGTAGGGAATGTAGACCATGGTCCAGTCTTTGATCGGGTTCTTCGGGTTGTCGGCCTTGAAGATGCCGTCGTAGTTGGCGGGGTTGGTGTTTGCGTCGATGGCCGGGACAAAGAACTGGGGAATCTGTGCCGCAGCAGGCACGCCTGGCGTGGTATTCAACTGCGCGACGGCATCATCGATCGGAAATGTGCAGGTCAGGTTGTCCCAACAGGCACCACCCCCCTCGAAGAAGACCGCCAAGTTCTTCGACTTGCCTGGCTTGGTCCAGAAACTGAACTTGGAGTCGGTGCCGGGGTAACCCGAACACGTGGCAGCGTGCGGCTTGCCGTCCGCGCCGATCACCGGCTTCAGGTTCTCGTGTTTCTTCCAGCCTTGGCCGAGCGGCTCCTTGGCCGCCGCCGACAGGGCAAGCATGCCGACAGCCAATGCGGCGATACCGCGCCACAGGATTCCGGGTCCCATCTTTTTCGTTGCGTTGCTCTCCTCAATCCGAACGAATCGGCGTTCGGGCCGTCCGGCGACATAGCCGAAATCCAAGCGCGCGCGCAGTGTCACTGCGTGCCGAAAATCCGGTCGCCCGCGTCGCCCAGACCCGGCAGGATGTAGCCGTGGTCGTTGAGTTGCCGGTCGACGGCCGCGGTGTAGATGGCCACGTCCGGGTGGGCCTTGTGCAAGGTCCGCACGCCCTCGGGGCAGGTCAGCAGGCACATGAACTTCACCGATTTGGGCCTGAGCGCCTTGACCCGGTCGATCGCCGCGACCGCGGAATTTCCGGTGGCCAGCATCGGGTCGACCACCACCACGTCGCGCTCCTGCATGTCCTGCGGCATCTTGAAGTAGTACTCCACGGCCTCCAGCGTCTTCGGGTCGCGGTACAGGCCGATGTGCCCGACGCGCGCGCCCGGCACTACCGTGAGCATGCCGTCCAGGATGCCGTTGCCGGCGCGCAGGATCGACACCAGCACCAGCTTCTTGCCGTCGATCATGCGCGCGTTCATCTTCTCCAGCGGGGTTTCGATTTCCACCTCCTGGGTGGCCATGTCGCGCGTGACTTCATACGCCATCAGCATGCTCAGTTCGTTGAGCAGGCGCCGGAAGCTGTTGGTGCTGGCCTCCTTGTTGCGCATCAGGGTCAGCTTGTGCTGCACCAGCGGATGGTTGATGACATGGAGGTTGGGTATCGCCGACAGATCGGTCATGGTGCGGTTCCAGAAAAATGGAGGAAGGGGAGTTCGACGGAAGGCGTAGCGTCACGCGTGTCCATCAGCGTTTGCCGCCGAAGATGCCGCCCAGGACCCCGCGGATGATCTGGCGGCCGACTTCACGGCCAACCGCACTGGCGGCGCTCTTGAACAACTGTTCGCCGGCACTGGCACGCGTGCGCCGTGCGCCGCCGCCCAGCAGGTTGCCCAGCGAGTCGAGCAGGCTTCCACCCGCTGATTCCGCCGGTGCTGCCGGCGCGGGAGAACCGGGGGCCGCTGCGGCGTCACCTGTCGCGATCGTCCTGGTCATCGCGTCGGTCTTCTGCCGGGCTGTGGCTGGGTCGGCCATGCGCGTCTGGGTACGGCCCTTGATGGCTTCGAAGGCGGACTCGCGGTCGACCATCTTTTCGTAGACACCGGCCACGATCGACTCCGCGATCAGGGTCTTGCGTTGTTCGGGCGATATCGGCCCGATCTGGCTGGCCGGCGGCAACACATAGACGCGTTCGGTCACGCCCGGGCGGCCCTTTTCGTCCAGGAAGCTGACCAGTGCCTCCCCCACGGCGAGTTCGGTGATGGCGGTTTCGATGTCGAGCTGGGGGTTCTGGCGCATCGTCTCCGCCGCCGACTTCACCGCCTTCTGGTCGCGCGGCGTGAACGCGCGCAGGGCATGCTGCACCCGGTTGCCGAGCTGCGCCAGCACCGTGTCGGGGATGTCCAGCGGGTTCTGGGTGACGAAGAACACCCCCACGCCCTTGCTGCGCACCAGGCGCACGACGAGTTCGATGCGTTCGATCAGCGCCTTGGGAGCGTCGGCAAACAACAGATGGGCTTCGTCGAAGAAGAAGACGAGTTTGGGTTTGTCCAGGTCGCCGACCTCGGGCAAGGCCTCGAACAGCTCACTCAGCAGCCACAACAGGAAGGTGGCATACAGGCGGGGGGAATTCATCAGCTTGTCGGCGGCCAGCACGTTGACCACGCCCTTGCCGGATCCGTCGGTCTGCATGAAATCCTCGATGTTGAGCATCGGCTCGCCGAAGAAGCTCGCGCCGCCCTGGGATTCGATCTGCATCAGCCCGCGCTGGATGGCGCCGATGCTGGCTGCGCTGATGTTGCCGTATTCGGTGGTGAAAGAGGAGGCGTTGTCGCCCACGTCCTGGCACATCGCCCGCAGGTCTTTCATGTCGAGCAGCAACAGACCCTGGTCGTCGGCGATCTTGAAGACGAGTTGCAGCACCCCGGCCTGGGTGTCGTTGAGGTTCAGCATGCGCGCGAGCAGCAGCGGGCCGAGGTCGCTGACGGTTGCCCGTACCGGATGGCCCTGCTCGCCGAACACGTCCCACAGCGTGACCGGGAAGGCGCTGAACTCGGGGGTATCGAGCCCGCGCTCCTTGAGGATCTTGCCCAGCTTGTCGCTGAGCGCGCCGGCCTGGGAGATGCCGGTCAGGTCGCCCTTGATGTCGGCCATGAAAACCGGCACCCCGGCCCGCGAAAACGCCTCGGCCATGGTTTGCAGGGTGATGGTCTTGCCGGTGCCGGTGGCGCCGGTGATCAGGCCGTGGCGATTGGCCTTGTCCGGGCGCAAGGCGCAGGTGATGGCGTCGCGCTGCGCAATGAGGAAGGGATCGATCATGGAAGTCCTGAAAAGTACAATCGAACCTGTAGGGTAACGATTTTTTCGAAGGATTTCGCGTGGCAGGACACAGCAAATGGGCCAATATTCAGCACCGCAAGGGCAGGCAGGACGAAAAGCGGGGAAAAGTCTGGACCCGTGTCATCCGTGAAATCATGGTCTCCGCCCGCGCGGGCGGGGGCGACCTCGGTATCAATCCCCGGCTGCGCCTGGCGGTGGAGAAGGCCAAGGCGGCGAACATGCCCGCCGACACGATCAAGCGCAACATCGACAAGGCCACCGGCAACCTGGAAGGCGTGAACTACGAGGAGATCCGCTACGAGGGCTACGGCATCGGCGGCGCGGCCATCATCGTGGACACGATGACCGACAACCGGGTGCGCACCGTGGCCGTGGTGCGCCATGCATTCAGCAAGCACGGCGGCAACATGGGCACCGAGGGTTCGGTGGCATTCCAGTTCCGCCATTGCGGGCAGCTGGTCTATGCGCCGGGCACCAGCGAGGACAGCGTGATGGAAGTAGCGCTGGACGCCGGCGCCGACGACGTGCTGGTGGACGACGACGGTACGATCGAGGTGCTGACCAGCCCGACCGAGCTGGAAAAGACGCAATTGGCGCTGGAGGCCGCCGGCCTCAAGGCCGAGGTGGCAGAGGTGACGATGCGCCCGGAGAACGTGGTGGACCTGGCCGGCGACGATGCCACCAGGATGCAGAAGCTCCTCGATGTGCTGGAAGACCTGGACGACGTCCAGGCCGTCTACCACAACGCCGGCCTATGAAAGTCCTCGTCGTGGGTGGCGGCGGCCGTGAACACGCCATTGCCTGGAAGCTGGCGCAATCGCCCAAGGTCGACATGGTGTTCGTCGCGCCGGGCAATGGCGGTACGGCCAAGGCCGAGGGCATGTGCAACCTGGCGATCACCGACATCCAGGC
>JANMZX010000723.1:0-3525 GCA_031383745.1 Rhodoferax sp.
ACTTAAAATAGCCGTCATCTCCGACACCCACGGCTGGCTGGACCCGCGCGTGGAAAAATTATTTGCGGGTGTGGATCACATCCTTCACGCCGGCGACATCAACGACCCGATGATTGAACTGGAATTGAAGACGGTCGCGCCCGTCACCACCGTCCTCGGCAACACCGACTCCCTCACACTCACCAACGCACGCAAACCCCAACCCACCACCGCACCACTCCCCCGCTACCTCGCCGCGACAACTGGTCAGCCCTCTCGGCAGCAGTGGTATTCGGTGCACGGCACCCCAACCAAGTCGCAGGATCAGGTCGGCGGTGCGTTCAGCGCAGCGGCATAAAGGGGGAGCCCGCAGGGCGGAGGACAGCCGCGGAGCCGAATGCGCCGTCGGCCTGATCCCACACCACGCCACCGGTATCTTGGCTGTCAATATTGCGTGAAAGGCCAGCAAAGTCCGCAATGGGCCGAAAGCAGCCGATGAAGCCGAATGCCCGCCAATTTTCCAGAACAAGTCGAATGCCATATCAAAACGTCAGCAAAAGATTGGCGAGCACCGAATACGGGCGCTTGACGGAGGGGAACAACTGCCGGTAGGCCGGCCCGGGTTGCAGCACGGCGATCGACCCGTTGAACACCAGGTTCTGGGTCATGAACGGCCGGTACTGCACAGCAGCCGATATGTCGGTGCCGATGAAGCGGGAGACGCCGCCCTGGTTGCGCAGGTATTCCAGCACGCTGGTATCGCCAAACGACAGCCAGGACACATTGCCGATCAGCCGCCACTGCGGCGCGATATCGGCGTCGGCGCCAATGCCCAGCAGCACCAGGCCCGGATTGACGAAATTCGACTGCCCTTGGTCCTTCGACGACCGCAGGCTGGGCAACACGCCGTTGCGCCCCGACAGCGCCACCCCGCCGCCACCCACCAGCGGTATCGCCTGCCGGATCCAGAAACTGGTATCGGCGCCGGCGATCTGCGGATTTTCCAGGATCGCGTCGAACCCATTGGACTGGCCGTCAAACGGATCCTTGTCGGCGCTGGCGTAGATGCCCGTGGCGCGCACCCGCAGCCAGTCGAAGTCGCGCGACAACTCGGCCGCCGCGAAGCCGGCCAGGATGCGCTGGCTGCGCTGGGCAATCGGGTCGTAGCTCGCGCGGCCGACCGCCATGTAGGCGGAGGAGGTCAGGTTCCAGCGGTCGAAGTGGCCGTCCCCGTTGAGCCCGGCATACACCACGTCGTAGTTGTGGCGACGCACGTCGCCCACCACGGCCGGGCGCACCTGGAACCCGTTGCGGTCGTAATGGTCGCCCTGGTCGCCCTCGCGGTTGCGGTTGTAGACCAGGCTGGCCTGGGTGGTGTGGCCCTGCACCGGCCAATCCTGCCGGAACGTGTTGGCCACGAACACGTCATCCGAGCGCCAGCGCCGGAAGATGTCGTTCAGGCCCGAGTTGGTGTCCTTCTCGAGGCGGCGAAACCAGCCCAGGTTGTATTGCCACTGGTTGTTGTCGCGGTTGCCGAACAGGCGCAGGCCAAACGGCTGGTCGTTGAACAGGAAACCGCGGAAGTCGGAGATGAAAGGCTGGATCCCGACGCGCACCGACTCGAAGTCATAGCGGTCGGACACATTGCGCAGGTGCACGTCGGCAAAGGCCTCCTGCACGCCGAACTGGCTGTCGGTGCGCAGGGTGCCCTTTTCCGGGTTGACATTGAGCGCCCGCACCTCGTGCAAGCGCGTGTGGTTGATGTTGAAGGCCCCCGCGAACTTGAATTCGTAGTCCGGCGGCTTGAAGGTGGTGTTGCCCTTGACCACCGACGCGCTCAGGATCACGGTCTCGACCACCGCCACCTGGGTCGTGCCGCCGAACACGCCGTTGGAGCGCGGCCGCTGGCTCGACTGGGCGCCGGAGGGGATCGGCAGGCGCCGCGCCTCGACCAGCGTGTCCGACACCGCACCCAGGTTCAGGAACCAGTCCGGCCCCCAGCCGCTGAACTTCTGGTACGGCTTGTCGCCCTTGAGGGTGTTGTGGTTGTACGGGTCCCACCACTGGTCCTTCTGCCCCAGCTGGTCCATGATGCGCCAGCGGTCGGGCACCGGCAGGCTGATGCGCGGCGCCAGCCGGCTCGGCTCTGGCACCTGGCTCGGGTCGATCGCCGGCAGCGGGTACTTGAGCGGCTCGGTCTGCGCCCGGCGCAGTTCGACGCTGTCGGCCGCATCGTCGGTGGCGGCAGCCTGGCCCCACGCCACCGGGCAGGCGGCCAGCAGCAGCACCAGCGCGGCGACCTGGCCCGCCCGCATCACAGGCCTGCGCACACGTTTTGCGCGCTGCTGTTGTTGAACGGGGTTTGCGGGCATTGCACATAACGCAACTGCCCGCCGCTCAAGCCGATGGTGTCGGCGCGCCGGTTGGCGGGCACCTGGCCAAACCCGGCGCCCGGGCTGGCGGCGGCCTGGCTCAGGCCGAGGAACGCGATCATGTCGTCCTGGTCGACGCCGTCACCCGACACACCGATGGCACCCACCACCTGCGGCACGCCACCGATGCGGCCGTAGATCGGAATGCCGCCGGCGAAGATCTGCAGGCCGTTGCGCAATTGGGGCAGCGTCGGCCCGGCGCAGCCGACGGCGGGGCTGCCCAGCGCCGCAGCGACGATGGCGTCGTGCGCCAGGTCGAGCTGCAGCCCGGTGCTGAACGGGCTCCACTGCGCATACGCTTTTGACAGCGGCCCGGGGCCTGCCGCCGACACGCCGTCCGGGAAGAACGGCCGCGACAGGGTGCCGATGGCCCGGGTGCTGTAGGCCGTCGTGAGTGCCGCCGTATTGCCCAGGGCCAGGGGATCGAGCACGAAACTGCGCAGGGCCGTCACGTAGGCGGCAATGCTGGAGGTGGCGGCTGGGGCCAGGTAGTTCGCCGGCGGCAGCGCCTGCAGCAGCGCCCCGGCCGCGGGGTTGGACATGAACGCCGCGCTGCGCGCCTTCTGCAGCGCCACGTCGGTGCCGAACACCGGCGCATCGGGCGTCCGTACCAGCCCGAGCACGGCGCCGGTGCTGTCCACCACGGTGATCGTCACCTGCGCCGGCTGGCCCGCCGGTTGGCGGATCTGGGCCCGCGTGCGGTTGGCCACCGACAACGCAGAACGCAGGGTCTGCTGCACGTCGGCTGCCGTCAGCCCCCCGTCGGTGCCCGGCAGCACCGGGTAGAGGTTGGTGTTGGCCGCATCCACCAGCACATAGGCACCCAGGTCGGCAAACACCCCGTTATCGGCCCGGATGCCGGAGCTGGCCACACCCAGCGCCGCGCCCGCGCGCACTGCCCCGGGGAAATAGCCCGCGACCGGCACCAGGGCTCCCGGCAGGCCGGCCAGCGGCACCGGGCTGGTGCTGATGTCGGCGACATCGGCATACCGCAACGAGCGCCCGTCGGCCGTGATGCGGTTGGCGCGGATGCCCACCGGCGCGGTGAAACCCGAACTGCCGGCCACTGCCAGTGTCTCGTCGACATCGGCGTCGAGGTCCGCGATATCCAGGT
>JANMZX010000724.1:0-28092 GCA_031383745.1 Rhodoferax sp.
GGCAACATCGGCATGAACGCGGTGCGCACTGCGGCGCCGGACGGCAACACCATCGCCTCGGCCACCATCGGCACGCTGTCGATCAACCAGTTCCTGTTCTCCAACATGGGTTTTGATCCGGCGCGCGACTTCGAGTACGTGTCGATGATCTGGGAGAACTGCAACGTGTTCGTGGTCTCGGCCCAGCACCCCGCCAAGTCGGTGCAGGAGTTCCTGGCCTGGGCGCGCATCCAGCCCAAGGGAGTGACCTTCGGCTCGGCCGGGGTCGGCACCACACCGCACCTCGCGGGCGAGCTGTTCCGCGTGCGCAGCGGCATCCAGGCGCTGCATGTGCCGTTCCGCGGCGCCGCGCAGTCCATGCCGGCGCTGATCGCCGGCGACACCGATTTCGCGATCGACAACATCGCCAGCTACATGCCCCTGATCCGCGCCGGCAAGGTGCGCGCGCTGGCGGTCACCTCAAGCGAACGCTGGCCCACCCTGACCGACGTGCCCACCATGACCGAAGCCGGTGTGCGCAACTTCATCATCACCTCCTGGGGTGCCTTCGTACTGCCCAAGGGCACCCCGGCGGCGATCGTCAACAAGTTGTCGACGGCGATCAGGGAGATTGCCGCCGAGCCGGCGCTGCAGCAGCGCTTCCTGGACACCGGCGCGCGCGCAGTGTCCAGCACGCCCCAGGACACCGCGGCCTTCGCCGAGCGGGAGCGGGTGAAGTGGAAGGAAGTCGTGCAGATCTCCGGCGCGAAGATGGAATAGACGGCGATGACGCTGCGCGACAAGGCCTGCATGACGGGCATCGGCGAGACCGCCTACCTGCGCGGCTCGACCCAGAGCGCGTTCGAACTGCAGATCGAGTCGTCGCTAAAAGCCATCGCCGATGCCGGCCTGACCCCGAAGGATATCGACGGCATCATCCCGATCGGCCTGGTCAGCGGCACGGCGGACGACTTCATCGACAACTTCGGCCTGCCCGACCTGCGGTTCTCTGCCGTCGTACCGCACGGTGGCGCGAGCCCCGCGATGGCGCTGCAGTGTGCGGCCGTGGCACTCGCCGGGGGGGCCTGCAACCATGTGCTGATCACCTTCGGGCGCAATGTGAGTGCCGCCGCCAGCCGGGCCGGCGCGCGCATCCACAACATGCCGCAGTTCCACTACGTCACCGAGTTCGAGCACCCGATGGGGGCCAGCGCGCCGGCGCAGCTGTATGCACCGATGGCCCGGCGCCACATGGAGCTGTACGGCACCACCGTCGAGCATTTCGGCGAAGTCGCGGTGGCGTGCCGCGCGCATGCACTGCTCAACGACAACGCGATCATGAAGAAGCCGATCACGCTCGAAGACCACCGCAATTCGCGCATGATCGCCGACCCGTTCCGCCTGCTCGACTGCAGCCTGGAGAGCGACGGCGGCGCCGCGGTGGTGATCAGCACTGCCGAACGCGCCGCCGACCTGCGGCACCGGCGCGTCTTCATTTCCGGCGTTGCCGAAGGCCACCCGGATTCTCCCGGATCGATCACCCAGCGGCCCGACATCACCAGCCTGGGGCTGGCCAAGGCCGCGCCGCGCGCCTTCCGGATGGCTGGGGTGACACCGGCCGACATCGATGTCGCCGAGATCTACGACTGCTTCACCTACGCCGTGATCCGCCAGTTCGAGGACATGGGTTTCTGCGCCAAGGGTGAAGGTGGCCCGTTCGTGCAGGGCGGGCGCCTGCGGCTGGGCGGGGCCCTGCCCACCAACACCCACGGCGGCCTGTTGTCGCAGGCGCATGTCTGGGGGCTCAACCATATCGTCGAGCTGGTGCGTCAGCTCCGCGGCGACGCGGGCCGGGCACAGGTCGCGGGTGCAGAGCTGGGGCTGGTCACCGGTTATGGCGACATGGGGGATGGCGCATTGGCCATCATGCGCAGGGAATGACACCCGGCCGGCAACCCGCAACCGCTCGACGCCGCGCTGCGCCGGGCCAGGCCACTCCCGCGCCTGGCCTGCTGCGGCCGGATGCGTCCCGGGCGCCACACAGAACGGGGGCAGGCACATGAACACACAGGCAGGCGGCAGCCCCAGACCGGCTCCGCCCGTGACGGAACTGACGCGCCCCTACTGGGATGCCGCCCGCGAGGGACGGCTCGTGCTGCAGTGCTGCCCCGGCTGCGGCACGCTGCGGCACTACCCGCGCCTGCTGTGCAGCGTGTGTTACTCCGCGGCAGTGAGCTGGCGCGACGCCAGCGGACGCGGCACGGTCCACAGCTGGACCGTCGCGCACCACGCCTTCCACCCCGGCTTTGTGGCGGACCTGCCCTACACGCTGGTGACGGTCGACCTGCAGGAAGGTGTGCGCGCGCTAGGCCGCTGGCGCGGCGCGCAGGCACCGGCCATTGGCATGCCGGTGGCTGGCGCGTTCGAGCCGCGCGCGGATGGCGTCGACCTGGTGTTCCAGGCCCGGCCCGCGTGACCCCGGGACCGGCGCGGCTGGCTATACTGGTCGGTATGAAAAAATTACCCACAGACAAACTCGCTCGGCCAGCACGCGCCGGTGGCTCCACGGCCTCCCAGGGCCCGGCGCAACAGGCGTCCATGGTGGAAGACATCCGCGATGCGGTGTCCCGCCTCAAGCGCGAACGGATCATCTCCACGGCGGTCGAGCTGTTCCACAACAACGGCCTGGGCAACACCACGCTGGAGGCGGTGGCCACGCGCATGAACGTGACCAAGCCGTTCATCTACTCGCACTTCAAGTCCAAAGAAGAACTGCTGGCCGAGATCTGTTCGCGCGGCATCCGCTCGTCGCTCGACGTACTCGACCGGGTGGTCGCGTCAAGCGCCAGCGCCACCGACAAGCTGGCCACCCTGGCCCATGATTTCATGCTCGCCGTACTGGAGAACCAGGGCCATATCGCGATCTACAACCGCGAAGAAAAGCACCTGTCGGCCGACAGCATCGAGGCCATCAACAAGCTGCGCCGCGAGTTCGACCGCAAGTTCTCCGGTTTGCTGAAGGAAGGCGTTGCGTCGGGCGAGTTCGTGGTCGCCGACGTGCAGGTCGCCTCGCTGGCCATCGGCGGAATCATCAGCTGGTCCTACGTGTGGTACCGCCCGGACGGGCGGCTCTCCCCGGAACAGATCGCGCAGGAGGTCGCCGCACTGGTGCTGTCCATGGTGCAGGCCAAGCCGCGGCGGCGCACGTCTGCAGCCGGCGCTGCCAGGGTGGCGCCAGCGACTGCCCGACCCGTTAGCCGGAAGTGACTTCCGCCGGCCTGCGCTCCAGCAGGTCCGCGTTGTGCTGGCCCAGGGTCGGGACGCCGCCGGCAAACGCCCCATGCGCCCCGTCGAACAGGATCGGCTGGCGGATGAAGCTGTGCTGCCCCTGCGGCCCGTCCACCTCCACCTTCATGCGACGGAACGCCAGCTGCGGATCCTGGAACACCTCGCCGGGCCGCCATACCGGTCCGAAGGCCACGCCCTCGGACTCCAGCCGCGCGACCAGTGCCTCATAGGGCCACTGCCGCAGCGCGACGCGCAGCAGCGGGTCGATCTCACGCCTGCGATCGACCCGCTGTTGTTCGTCCAGGCCGGCAAAGCGCTCCAGGCCCAGCATCCGGCACAACGCGATCCACATCGCGTCCTCCCCGGCGATGCTCAGGGTGAGCTGCCTTCCGTCCGCCGTGGCGAACAGCCCGTAGGCCGGTTCCGGCGGTGGCAGGATGCGGATCGGCTGGCCGTTCATCGGCGGCACCAGCGACGCGGTCATCCAGCTCACCAGCGCGTCGAGCATGGACACATCGACAGTCGCGCCCTGGTACGACCGGGAGCGCGCGAACAACGCCGTCACGACTCCCATGGCGGCAAACATGCCGGCGGAAATGTCGGCCAGCGGCAATGCCGGCGGCGCGTAAGCCGCCTCCTGCCCGGCGGGCACGTCGATCATCCCGGCGGCGCCCTGGATGCTGAGGTCATGCCCGGCCACGGCGTGCCCGGGACCGGCCTGGCCGAACGAGGAGATCGACAGGTAGATGAGGGACGGCTTGCGCGCCCGCAGCTGTTCGGCGCCGATGCCGAGCCGCGCCACGACACCCGGGCGAAAACCCTCCATCACCACGTCGGCGGTGTCGACCAGTTGCAGGAAATCGGCCAGCCCCTGGGGCGACTTGAGGTCGAGCGCCACCGAGCGCTTGCCTCGGTTGAACGCGGCGAACAGCCCGGGGAAGCGCCGCGACGGGTCGCCGCCTGCGGGGCGCTCGACCAGGATCACGTCGGCGCCGAGATCACACAGCAGCATCGTGGCGTAGGGCCCGGGGTACTGCTCGGCCATGGTGAGTATCCGCACACCGTGCAGCGGAAGGGATGACATCGGCGATCTCCCAATCAGACAGAATTAATATGTACCCAGTAGTATAAGTTTTATCTGTTCGGTTAAAACTTGGGTCTTACCCGTAGAAAAAATGCCGCGTTGGCAGGCTGCTTGTGGTATAGTTTTCGAACTGCAGGATTTTGTTTCGAATTTACGAAACATCGCACCAACAGCTCGCGGGCTTCAGCAAAGGCAGGTTATGGGAAAACACACCCAGGTCGGTGTCATAGGGAGCGCCATCCACGCGCCGCGCCGTCCCGGCAACACCTCGCTCGAGGAAGCGCTGCATGCGGCCGCGCACGCCGCCCTGCGCGACGCCGGCCTGGGCATCGAGGACATCGACGGCATCGTCGTGGCCAGCAATGACCAGCTCGAACTAGTCCAATAGCGCACAGCTGCAACCAGGCCCCGGCACGCACGCGCCCACGCAGACCATGTCCAGCGAAGTCCTGGTGGAACACATCGACGGCATCGTGGTCGTCACGATCAACCGCCCGGAGCAGCGCAACGCGGTGAACCGGGCCGTCTCGTACGGCGTGTGCGAGGCGCTGGATGAACTCGACCACCGCGCCGACCTGCATATCGGCATCCTGACCGGCGCCGGAGGCACCTTCTGTTCCGGCATGGACCTCAAGGCCTTCCTGCGCGGCGAGGTGATCCGGGTGCGCGGGCGCGGCCTCCTGGGCCTGGCGATGACACCCACGCGCAAGCCGCTCATCGCCGCCGTGGAGGGCCATGCACTGGCCGGCGGCTTCGAGGCCGTGCTGGCCTGCGACCTCGTTGTTGCGGCGCGCAATGCGCAGTTCGGGCTGCCCGAGGTCAAGCGCGGCCTCACCGCTGCGGCGGGCGGCCTGATGCGCCTGCCGCGCCTGATACCCCAGCGCATCGCGATGGAGGCGGCACTCACCGGCGACATGCTGTCGGCCGAGCGGCTGCACCAGCATGGACTGATCAACCTGCTGACCGAACCCGGCCAGGCGCTCGAGGAAGCGAAGCAGATGGCGCGGCGCATCACGGCCAATGCGCCGCTGGCCGTGGCCGCCAGCAAGCAAGTGATCATCGAGCAGCGCGACTGGCCGACGGCCGACATGTTCGCGCGCCAGGAATCGATCACCGGGCCGGTGCTCCAATCGGCCGACGCCCGAGAAGGCGCTGCCGCATTCGCCGAAAAGCGCCCACCCCACTGGAAAGGAAAGTAGCCACCATGTCCACGTTTGATCCGCAAGTCACGGCGATGATCGAAGCCGGCCGCAAGGCCGGTGCTCGCCCGTTCGAACAACTGACGCCGGAGCAGGCCCGCGCGGCCTATGCCGCTGGCTGGAACGTGGTGCAGCCGGCCATCGCCGACGTTGCCTCGGTGCGCGACCTGACCATCCCGGGTGAAGCTGGTGCGCTGGCGCTGCGCGTCTACCGCGGCATCGGAACCGGCGACACCGAGCAGTTGCCCTGCATGGTGTTCCTGCACGGCGGCGGCTGGGTCATCGGCAACCTCGACAGCCATGACCGCCTGTGCCGGATCCTGGCCAACAAGGCCCGCATCTGCGTGGTGGCTGTCGACTACCGGCTGGCGCCGGAGCACCGCTTCCCGGCGGCGCTGGTGGATTCAACCACCGCCCTGCGATGGGTGGCCAGCCACACCGACGAACTGTCGATTGCACCGGGGCGCGTCGCCGTCGGTGGCGACAGCGCCGGCGGCAACCTGGCCGCCGTCGTCGCCTTGATGGGGCGCGACGGCACCGCGCCGCCCACCATGTACCAGGCCCTGCTGTATCCGGTGGTCGACCTGACCGCGCAGTGCGCCTCGCACGGCCGGGTGACCTCGGGCGTGCCGCTCACCGCAGCCACCATGCACTGGTTCATCGACCACTACACACCCGACGCGGCCGACCGCCGCGACTGGCGGGCCTCGCCACTGCTGGCCAAGAGCCTGGCGGGCACGCCGCCCGCGCTGGTCATGACTGTCACCCACGATCCGCTGTGCGACGAAGGCCGTGCATACGCGCGCCGGCTCGAGGCCGACGACGTGCGCGTCACGGTGCTGCACCTGAGCGACCACATGCACGGCATGCTGATGCACGGCAAGCTGGTACAGGCCAGCAATGTGATGCTGGATTTTGTCTGTACCGCGATTGGCGACGCCTTGCACCGCGGCACACCGACCGTGCCGGCCGCCGGCTGACCCGCCGGCCGAGTCGTCCACCGGGAACAAGACACGCCATGGCCAGATTCGACAACCAGGTATTCCTGATTTCCGGTGGCTCGCGCGGCCTGGGCGGGGCACAGGCCCGCCAGCTGGTGGCCGAAGGCGCGCGGGTGGTGATCGCCGACGTACTGGTCGAGCAGGGCCGCCAACTGGCGTCCGAGCTGGGCCCCGCCTGCTCCTTCCAGCCGCTGGATGTCACCAGCGAGTCGCAGTGGGATGCGGCGGTGGCTGCGGCCGAACGTATCGGCCCGCTGAGCGGCCTGGTCAACAACGCCGGCATCTTCGAGCTTCGGCCGATGCTGGAAACCGATGCCGCGCTGTTCGAACGCCAGATGCGTATCAACCAACTCGGTACCTTCCTGGGCATGCGCGCCGCCGTGCCCGCCTTCGGGCGCTCCGGGGGCGGAGCGATCGTGAACATCTCGTCGACCGCCGGGCTGCGCGGCATACCCAACGCCGTCGCCTACACCGCCACGAAATGGGCGGTACGCGGCATGACCAAGGCAGCGGCGCTCGAACTGGCGAGCGCCAACATACGCGTCAACTCGGTCCATCCCGGACCGATCAACACCGACATGCTGGCCTCGCGCGACCCCGAAGAGACCCGCCGCCGCACCGAACGGGTGCCGATGAAGCGCTACGGCACCAAGGAAGAGATCGCCGGCCTGGTGCTGTTCCTGTTGTCCACGGAGAGCCGTTACATGACGGGATCCGAAATTGCGATGGACGGCGGCATTTCGCTGTAGCCCACAGCGTCCGGCCACCATCCCGCGGCCGGCCAGCCGGTTGTCAAACCACCGAGGAGTTCACCATGAAAAGGTTCGAGAACAGGGTCTACCTGGTATCCGGCGGCGCGCGCGGCCTGGGCGAGGCACAGGCGCGCGGCCTGGTCGCCGAGGGCGCACGGGTCGTGATCGGCGATGTGCTCGCCGAGGCCGGCCGTCAACTCGCCGCCGAATTGGGGCCCGCCTGCGTGTTCCAGCCGCTCGACGTGACCAGCGAGGCGCAGTGGACCGACGCCGTCGGCGTGGCCGAACGGCTGGGCGCCCTGCATGGCCTGGTCAACAACGCCGGCATCTACAAGCCGGTGGCGCTGGTGGACACCGATACCGCCGAGTTCGAGCGCCACACCCGCATCAACCAGCTCGGCACCTTTCTGGGCATGCGCGCCGTGGTACCCGCGCTGCAGCGCACCGGCACCGGCGCCATCGTGAACATGTCCTCCACCGTGGCGTTGCGCAGCGCTCCCAACTCCATCGCCTATACCGCCAGCAAGTGGGCGGTGCGCGGCATGACCAAGGCGGCTGCGCTCGAACTGGCGCCCAGCAACATCCGCGTCAACTCGGTCCATCCCGGCCCGATCGACACCAACATGCTCGACGTCCGAACACGCGAGGAGAACCTGCGCCGCGTCCAGCAGCTGCCCATGAAACGCCTGGGCACCAAGGAGGAGATCGCCGGCCTGGTGCTGTTCCTGCTCAGTGACGCCAGCCTGTTCATGACCGGCTCCGAAGTGGCGATGGACGGTGGCGCCGCGCTGTAGGCACCTTCAGGGAAAACCCCTAGGCAACAGGGCTACCAGACCACCACTAAAAGCTACCCAGTGGTACAATTTTCGAAAATATAGATTGCTTTTCGATTATTCGAAAACACGGTCATCCATCGTCAACCACCGCACATCCGCTTCGACGTGCATCAACCAGGAGACAACATGAAGGCACCTGCAAACACCATCCGCCTCGCGGCGCACCCTATGGTCACCACGGCCATCCGACCGGTCGCCATGCGGCTGATCGCCGGTCTGGTGGCCGGTGGCGCCGCCGTCGGCGCCGCTGCCCAGCAGGAGACGCCGGGTGACGGCGTCTACAAGGACCGCATCGACTGGGGCGTGATGATGGACCTCAGCGGCCCCACCTCGGCCTCGCAGGCGATCTGGACCAACGGCTTCCAGGACTACATGCGCAAGCTCAACGAAGCCGGCGGCGTGCATGGCCGCAAGATCAATGTGCTGGCCGAAGACAGCCGCTACAACGCGGCCACCGACAAGATCAACTTCGAGAAGCTGGTCGGCCAGACGCCGGTGATCGGCATCTCGGGCATGGGCACCTCGCCCGCCCAGGTGGCCCTGGCGCCGACCATCAAGGCCGGCAAGGTGCCGATCCTGGGCACCTACACGCCCACCAAGGCGCTGAACGAACCGGTCTCGCCGATGGTCTACAACGGCTTTTGCGGCTACAAGCAGATGGCGCAGGCCGGCATCGGCTACTACGTCGACAAGCTCAAGCTCAAGAACCCGAAAATCATGACGGTGTCCATCGAGAGCGCGGGCGGCAAGGAGTACCACGAGTACGTGACGGAAACCGCGGCCAAGTACGGTGGCACGGCGGTGCTGACCACCATGAAGGTCACCGCGGTGGATGCCACGCCGCAGGTGCTCGAGGTCATCGCCGCCAAGCCCGACCTCATCACCATCTACGGTGTTTCCAACACCGCGATCCTGACCATGAAGGGCCTGGCCCAGTACGGCTCCAAGATCCCGGGCTTCGGCATCACCTACCTCGGCGCGCCCCAGATCTTCGTTGCCATGGGCGAGCAGGCGGGCGAGAACTACGCCTTCGTCAGCTGCCTCACGCCCGGCGGTTCGGACAACGCCCCGGGCAACGTGGAAATGTCGGCCTACGCCGACAAGATCGGCCGCAGCGGCATGAAGGACGACGTCAACTACGTGCATGGATGGGTCACTGCGCAAATGGCGGCAGACGCGTTGAACAAGGTCGGCCCGCAACCCACGCGCGCCAAACTCGTCGACTACCTGAGCAAGGGCTTCACGGCCGACAGCAAGGGCCTGATGGCGCCCGTCACCTACACGCCGACCAACCATGACGGCCCGACGCTGCTCAAGGTGTTCGACTACGACTACAAGACGAAGAAGTTCATTTCGTTCGGCGAGTACGCCGACTACGCCAAGTACACCAAGTAGGCGCAAGCCCGGCCAACCAGGAGAGATGTCGTGCTTGCACAAGTTCTGTTCAGCGGCCTTGCATTGGGCAGCATCTACGGCCTGGTGGCGCTCGGGTTCGCGGTGGTCTTCAAGGCCACCGACGTGTTCAACTTCGCGCAGGGCATGTTCGTGGTCTGCGGCGCATTCTTCGCCGTGACTGCGATCACCCTGCTCGAGCTGCCTTTTCCCCTGGCGGTGGCCTTCATCATCGTGTCGGCCGCAGTCCTGGGCGTGGTGATCCATATCTTGCTGATCCAGCCGCTCGCGGGCCGGCCGATGCTGTCGGTCATCATGCTGACGATCGCGCTGTCGATCGTGCTGCGCGCAATCATCGAGATAATCTTCGGCTCCCAGGGCCGCAACCTCACGACGCCGCTGCCCACCGGCATCTTCCTGGTCGGCAACGTGCGCATTTCACAGCTCCACCTCACCGCGGCCCTCACCAGCTGGGCCTGCATGGCGGCGTTCTTCGCGTTCTTCCGCTTCACCTCGATCGGCCTGCTGATGCGCGCCACCGCCGACGGGCACGAGGCGGCGGTGGTGTCAGGCGTCAACGTGAATGTCATGAACCGCCTGGCCTGGGCCATCGGCAGCACGCTGGCGGCGGTGGGCGGCGTGTTCCTGGGGCAACTCCAGCTGGCCTCTACCGACATCGAGAGCATCGGCCTGCTGGCGCTGCCGGCGGTCGTCATCGGCGGCATGCAGAGCATCCCGGGCGCGATCGTCGGCGGCCTGCTGGTGGGCGTCATCGAGCAGCTCGCGGCCAGCTACATCTCGCCCAAGTCCAGCGACATCGTGATCTATTCCCTGCTGCTGCTTATCCTGATGGTCCGCCCCTGGGGGCTGTTCGGCCAACGCGAACTCGGCCGCGTCTGACGCAAACGGCCTGCGTACAGAAGACGGACCCACCATGACCGCCACCACCCTGCCCGCCATTGCGGGCCAACCCTCGCAGCACCGGCTCACCCGCTGGATCTGGGCCCTGGTCGTCCTCGCGCTGCTGTGCTACCTTCCGGTGCTGCTCACCGAACGCACCCTGTTTGGCGTGCGGTTGACCAACATGCAACTGCTCAACCTGGGGCTGTCGCAGATCAACCTGATGCTGATCGCGATGCTCGGGGCCCTGTCGCTCAACTACCTGACCGGCTGCGCCGGGCTGATCTCCATCGGCCATGCGGGGTTTTACGCCGTGGGCGCGATGACGGCGGCGTTCACCGGATCGCAGCTGGGCTGGCCGTTTCCGCTGGTGCTGCTGTCCGCTGCGCTGACCGGCGCACTCGCCGGCCTGTTCGCGGGTTTGCCCTCGCTGCGCGTGCGCGGTCTGTATTTCGTGCTGTCGACATTCGCCATGCACTACATCGTGGCGTTTGCGTTCATGGAGTACCAGTTCAAGGCCTTCGACGTCGTCGGTGTTCCCTACAAGCCGGCCTCGTTCCTGGGGTACGACCTCAGTTCGCCGATGCGCTGGTACTTCTTCCTGGTGCCGCTGGTCGCCCTGGTCTACTGGGGGCTGCGCAACAGCCTGCGCACCCGCGAGGGGCGGGTGATGATGGCCATGCGCGACCATGAACTGGCGACCACCTCGGTCGGTGTGGACGTGCGCATCCTGCGCCTGAAGGCATTTGCCTTCAGCTCCTCGATCGCGGCGGTGGCGGGCGCCCTGTATGCGTATTACCTCACCAACCTGAATTCCGAGGCCTTCAACATCAACTTCGCGATCCAGTTCATCGCCATGATCATCATCGGCGGCATGGGTTCGCTGCCCGGATCCCTGGTGGGTGCGGCCGTCTGGCTGCTGTTGCCCTCCATCATCACGGGCTTTGCCACCCAGGCCAGCGACTCGAGCGGACTGGTGCGCGTGCTGCTGATCGAACACAAGGCACAGCTGGTGCAACTGGTGTTCGGGCTGCTGGTGATCCTGCTGCTGATCTTCGCCCCGGGCGGCCTGGCCGGTATCGGGCGCCAGATCCGCAATCGCCTCGCTGCCGGGAGCAAGACCTGATGGCCGCACTGCTTGAAGTCGACAACCTGTCGGTCGGTTACGCCCGCAAGGGCCTGGCGCTCGACGGCGTGAGCCTGTCGGTTCCCGCCGGCAGCATCGTGGCCCTGCTCGGCGCCAACGGGGCCGGCAAGACAACGCTCATCCGCGCGGTCAGCGGCCTGCTCTCCCTGCACCACGGGCACATTGCCGCGGGAAGCATCCTGCTGGACGGCAAATCGGTGGTGGGCGTTCCCACCCACAGGCTCGTGCGCCGCGGCATGGCGCAGGTGCCCGAGGGTCGGCTGATATTCAAGCAGCTCAGCGTCGAGGACAACCTTGCCGTGGGCGCTGCGATTCTCCCGCGCGCCGCCGTCAAGGAGCGCATGGACGCGGTCTACGCGCTGTTCCCGCGGCTGCTGGAGCGTCGGCAGCAGGCGGCTGGCTGGTTGTCGGGCGGCGAGCAGCAGATGCTGGCACTGGGCCGCGCACTCGTGGCCAGCCCGCGGCTGCTGCTGGTGGACGAGCTTTCTCTGGGCCTGGCGCCGCTGATCGTGCAGGCCATCTACAAGCAGCTGCGTGTGGTCGGCGAGACGCTGGGCACGGCGATGCTGGTGGTCGAGCAGAACGCCCGCCTAGCGCTGGAGTTCGCATCCACGGCGTATGTGCTGGACCGCGGCAAGATCGTTCTGTCGGGCCCGTCGGCCGACGTAGCGGCCAGCGACGCCATGAAGGAATCCTATCTGGGCGCCAAGCGCCATGGTGCCGAGGCCGCCAGGGCGATGGAGGCACAACCATGAGTTCCACACTGCTGGAGGTGGGCTCCCTGCTGATGCGTTTTCAGGGCATCACTGCGCTGGACAGCGTGTCGTTCACCATGGACAAGGGTTCCATCACCTCGCTCATCGGCCCCAATGGCGCCGGCAAGACCACCCTGTTCAACTGCGTCACCGGCATGTACACGCCGACCAGCGGCAAGGTGAGTTTCGACGGCGCGGACATCACCGGAGAGGCCGCGCACCGGGTGTCGCACCACGGCATTGCGCGGACCTTCCAGAACCTCGCGCTCTTCGGTGGCCTGACGGTGCTCGAGAACCTGCTGGTGGGCGCCTACCGCCAGGGCAGCAGCGGGGTGCTGCAGGGCGTGTTCATGACGCCGCGGGCGCGCGCCGAGCAGCGCGCCGCCGTGGCCAACGCGATGGAGGTGCTGGAGTTCCTCGGGATGCCCGAAACCGCCGGCCTGATGCCCGGTGAGATGTCCTACGGGCGGCAGAAGCAGGTGGAGTTCGCACGTGCGCTGATGCAAAAGGCCCGCCTCGTGCTGCTGGACGAACCGATGGCCGGCATGAGCAGCTCCGAGAAGGCGGCCATGACCACGCTGATCCAGCGTGTGCGACAGCAGTACGGCATGAGTTTCCTGATCGTGGAGCACGACATCCCGGTCATCATGGACATCTCCGACAAGATCGTGGTGCTGGATTTCGGGCGCAAGATTGCCGAAGGCACACCATCCGAGGTGCAGGCGAATGAGGCCGTCATTGCCGCCTATCTGGGGGCAGAACATGGCGCAAGCGCAGACACCTGAACCACCCGCGACGCACAGCGCCCAGCAGCTGCCGGCCTACGAGGCGCTGGCCCGCGACATCCTGAGCCGGGGCCATGGCGATGTGTTCGCCCTGGTGAGCGACGACACGGCGCTGCTGATCGCCACGCTCGACGCGATCGGGGTGCGTGTGCACGCGGCGCGCCACGAAAACACCGCAGTAGCCATGGCCGAAGGCTACGCCGCCGCCACCGGGGCGCTGGGCATCGCCATCATCGGACGGGGCCCGGCCACCGCGAATGCCCTGCACGGCGCCATGTATGCGCACCGCGCCGGCTCCCGGGTGCTGCTGGTCTTCGGTGCGTCATCGCTGGGCCCGTCAGATTCCCCCGACCCGAAGGAATTCAACGCCCTCGGCGTGTTCCACGCGGCAGGGCTCAGGGTATTTCTCGCCGGCGACTCCGAAGGTGCGCGGCGCACGCTGGGCCAGGCCATCGACGCCACTGCCGGTGGCGGCTGCGCTGCGCTTCTGCTGCCGGCCAACGTCCAGCTGGGCGCCGTGGCATACCCCGGCGCAATGGGTGTGCCGACAGCCGCGCCACCGGCGGACCCGCGGCGCCAGCCGGGGCGCTCTGCGGCGGTCGACGCTGCCGCCGCCGTGTTGGCCCGCAGCCGCAAGCCCCTGTTCATCGTCGGGCAGGGCGCCCACCGCTCCGGAGCGCGTGACGCGATCGAGCAACTCGCCGACCAGGTGGGCGCGGTGGTGGCCACCACGCTCAAGGCCAAGGACATGTTTCGCGCGTACCCCTACCACGCCGGTATCGTGGGTTCGTTCTCCCATGCGGCGGGGCGCCGCCTGATTGAGCAGGCCGACTGCATCGTGGCGTTCGGCGCCAGCCTGAACCAGCGCACCACCAGCTACGGCAGCGCGCTGCCGCAGGGGGTTCCACTGATCCATGTCGACCACGTTGCCGCACCGATCGGGCGCGTGTGCCATGCCGATGTGGCACTGGTGGCCGACGCCCGTACCGCAGCCGGTCAGCTGGCGCTGGCGCTCGCACCGCGCGCTGCCGCGGACAAGCCGTTTCACCGCGCCGAGAACCGACAACTCCTGGCCGACTACCTGCCGTCCGACGAATTCCAGGCCATGGACACCGCCAGGACGATGGACCCGCGCAGCTGCGCGATCGAACTCGACCGGCTGCTGCCGCCCAGCCGCAACGCGGTGTACGACGCCGGGAACTTCCTGCAGGTCATCCCCTACATTTCCGGCCTGGGTCCGGACCACACCAAGAACTCGGTCGACTTCGCGTCGGTCGGCATGGGATTCGGCACCGCACTGGGTTACGCGCGCGGCACACCCGAGCGCACCACCGTGCTGTTCATCGGCGACGGCGGCTTCCTGATGACCCTGGGCGAGTTGGAGACTGCGGTGCGCGAAGACATCCCGCTGGTCATCGTGGTGCTCAACGACTGCGCCTATGGCGCGGAGCTGCACTTCCTGCAGATGCGCGACAAGCCAATCGCCACCTCGGTGTTCGCCGATGTCGACTTCGCTCCCGTGGCCCGCGCGTTCGGGTTCGAGGCCTACACCGCGCGCACGGTCGACGAACTGCGGGCCCTGGCGCCGGTGCTGCGCAACCCGCAAGGCCCGATCCTGATCGATTGCAAGATCAACGCGTCGGTGGCCGCCGGCTACCACGCGGAGACCTTCGAGCACGCCCGGCGCGCGCGCTGAAGCCACCCATCGGAGCCATCGGCACCATGTCGACACCCACGCCGCCCCCCGTCGCCACCAACATCGATGTGCTGGTGATCGGCGCCGGATTCGCCGGGCTGCACCTGCTGCACCGGCTGCGCGGCATGGGCTATTCGGTGCAGGTGCTGGAAGCCGCGGCCGGTGTCGGCGGTGTCTGGTACTGCAACCGCTATCCGGGCGCGCGCTGCGACGTGGAGAGCCTGCAGTATTCGTATTCTTTCTCGCCGGAGCTGGAGCAGGAATGGGTCTGGACCGAAAAATACGCCGGCCAGCCCGAGATCCTGCGCTACCTTGAACATGTGGCCAACCGCTTCGACCTGCGCCGCGACATCCGCTTCAACAGCCGGGTGCGCGCGGCGGTGTTCGACGAGCCCACCGCCACCTGGGAGCTGCACACCGCCGACGGAGACCGCCACCGCGCGCGCTATTGCGTGATGGCCACCGGCGCCTTGTCGATCCCGCGCCTTCCGGCGCTGCCAGGTATCGAGCGCTTCGCCGGGCCGATCCACCACACCGGCGCGTGGCCGAAGACAGGTGTGGACTTGTCGCAGCAGCGGGTCGGGGTGATCGGCACCGGCTCCTCGGGCATCCAGGCGATACCGGTGATCGCGCGCCAGGCGCGGCAACTGGTGGTGTTCCAGCGCACCGCCAACTTCTCGATCCCGGCCTGGAACGCTCCGCTCCAGGACGCGGCCCAGCGCGCCTGGAAGGCCGACTACCGCGCGCACCGCGAGCGGGCACGGGAGCTGGGCACGCTGTACGAGTTCAGCGACCGGTCGGCCACCGCCATCGATGCCGACACGCGGCAGCGTGAATACGAGCGGCGCTGGAACCAGGGCGGGGTCAACTTCGTACACGCCTTCAACGACCTGATGGTCAACCAGGCGTCGAACGACACCATCGCCGACTTCGTGCGCGCCAGGATCCGCCAGACGGTGAAGGACCCGGCCACTGCCGATGCGCTGTGCCCCACGGACCACCCGCTGGGCACCAAGCGCATCTGCGTGGACACCGGCTACTTCGAGACCTACAACCGCGACAACGTCCGCCTGGTCGATCTGAAGAAGACTCCCATCGTCGCGGTGACACCGTCCGGCATCTCCACCGGTGCGGAGCACATCGAACTGGACGCGCTGGTGTGCGCCACCGGCTACGACGCCCTGACCGGCGCCGTGCTCCAGATCGACATCCGGGGCCGGGGCGGTGAATCCCTGGCGCAAAAATGGGCGCAGGGCCCGCGCACGCTGCTCGGCCTGATGACCAGCGGCTTCCCCAACCTGTTCATCATCACCGGCGCCGGCAGCCCGTCGGTGCTGGTCAACATGGTGGTCGGCATCGAGCACCATGTCGAATGGATCTGTGATTGCCTGCAGTACCTGCGCGAGCGCGGCCTGAACCGCATCGAGGCCGGGCGCGACGCCGAAGACCGCTGGGTGGCGCATGTGAACGAGGCCGCGGCCAGGACCTTGTTCCCGATGGCCAATTCCTGGTTCCTGGGCGCCAACATTCCGGGCAAGCCACGGGTGTTCATGCCCTATGTCGCCAGGATCGGTGTCTACCGGCGGGAGTGCCAGGACATCGCCGACAAGGGCTACGAAGGTTTCTCGCTGGGAACCGTGACACCCGGCACACCACGGCCACCCGCCATGCGCAGCCACCCGCTACAGAACAGCGAGGCCCACCATCAGCCCTGACCGTTACCTGCGGACGTTCGACGTGCTCGGCCTGCTGGTCCAGCACAAGAACGGGCTGCGCCTGACCGAGATCAAGGACACCCTGCAGTTGCCGGTGAGCAGTGTGCACAACATGCTGCAGACCATGGTGACCGCCGAAATGCTGAGTGTGAGCGAGGACCTGCAATATTCCATCGGGCCGCGCGCGGTGGGCATCGCGCTGGCGATCACCGCCTCGCTCGACATCCGCACGCTGGCACGCCGGCATCTGCAGGAGCTGGCCAAGGCCATTGGCGACGATGTCTACCTGGCCATGAGCCTGGGGCAGCGGGTGTTCTACGCCGACCGCTGCGTGGGCACACAGCGCATCTCGCTGGACATCCGGCTGGGTGAATCGCTGTCGCTGCACGGCACGGCCACCGGCAAGCTGTTTGCCGCCAACGACCCGCGCCTGTCGCAACGCGCGCTGCAGGGCCCTTTGCGCCGGATCACCCGCAACACCATCACCGATGTGCAGGCACTGGAGCTCGAGTTCGAGCGCATCCGGGAGCGCGGTTATGCCAAGAGCCAGGAAGAGGCGGTCGAGGGCGTGGTCGGATACGCGGTGCCGATCCGGCAGGTGGCCGGCGCCATGGCCGCCGCGATCCATGTGTCGGTGATCGGCGGGCGCGCCACCAAACCCCACGAGCGCAAGCTGATCGACGCCGCGCGCCATTGTGCCGACCAGGTGGAACGCAGCCTGGGGCATGTCAAACCCCACTAACGCACCAACAGGAGCCACCATGAAACTCGGTTTTTTCACCATGCCCATGCACCCCATCGGCAAGGACTGGCAGCAGACCCTGCGGGAAGACCGCGAGGCCTTCATCCTGGCCGACGAACTCGGCTTTGCGGAGGGTTATTGCGGCGAGCACAACACCGACCCGGAGGAAAACATCACCTCCTCGGCGATGTTCATCGCCAGCCTGGCCAGTGCCACCCGCAACATCCGCCTGGGCACTGGCACCACCAACATGCCCAACCACCATCCGGCGGCCACGGCGTCGCATCTGGCGATGCTCGACCACCTGCTGGGAGGGCGCTTCATCCTGGGCATCAGCCCCGGCGCCCTGCCCTCGGACGCCGAGATTTTCGGCAACATGGACCTGCCGCGGCCGGCCATGTTCCTGGAGTCGATCAACCAGGTGCTGCAGCTGTGGACGACCGACCCGCCCTACAACATCAAGGGCCAATTCTGGAACCTCACGACCGAGCGCACCCACCTGCCGGAAACCGGCATGGGAACCATCCCCAAGCCGCTGCAGCGCCCCCATCCGCCCATCGTGGTGACGGCCGTGGCGCCGTTTTCGGCCGGCATCACCGAAGCGGCGGCCCGCGGCTGGGAACCGATCTCGGCCAACTTCCTGCTGCCGCTGTGGGTCAAGACCCACTGGGGCAAATACGTCGAAGGCTGCGCGCGCGTCGGGCGGCCCGCCGACCCGGCCAACTGGCGGGTCGCGAAGAC
Source organism: Rhodoferax sp. (assembly GCA_031383745.1). GTDB lineage: Bacteria > Pseudomonadota > Gammaproteobacteria > Burkholderiales > Burkholderiaceae_C > CAISIP01. Next base: position 18,013 of record JANMZX010000724.1, read on the forward strand.
CGTCTTCGTGGCCAAGGACGACGCCACCGCCGCGGCCTACGCGCTGGGCAGCGACGGCCCGTACTACTACTATTACCGCTCGCTGTACACCAAGCTCAAGCGGCGTGGCGCGCTGGGTGTCTTCAAGAGCGACCCGAAGGCGCCCGACGACAGCGTCACCCTGGAACAGGTGATCGCCAAGCTGGTGATCCACGGCTCGCCGGAGCGGGTGGTGGACCAGTTGCACGCGCTGAAACAGGAAACCGGCGAGTTCGGCACCCTGCTGTACGCCGGTGTGGACTGGCAGGACCGCACCCTGGCGCGCGAGTCCATGGTGCTGATGGCCGAAAAGGTGGTGCCCCGGATGTAGGCACGAACCCGTGTTGCCACACCTCGCCGAACCGATGCCCATGAACCGCCCGCCCGCCAGCCAGACCATCCCTGCCCTGCTCGATGCCCAGGCCGCGGCGTTCGCCGACCGCGAGGCCGTGGTGGCCGGGGCAGAGCGCATCAGCTACCGGTCGCTGCGGGTGCAGGTGCGTACCGCGGCCAAGGCATTCTGGGCGCTCGGCGTGCGGCGCGGCAGCCATGTGGCGATCCTGATGGACAACCGTCCGGCCTGGATCGTCGCCTTTCTGGCGCTGCAGCAGATCGGCGCCACGGCGGTGGGACTCAACACCTGGTCCACCCCGCGCGAAATGGAATACGCACTGGTGCATGCGGAGGTCGACACGCTGGTGGCGGTGGACAGTTTTCGCAAGAACAACTACCGCGCCATGCTCGACGGCATGCAGCCCTGGGAGGAGCGCCTGCCACGGCTGCGCCACACCGTCTGGCTGGCCAGCAACCCGTCGCCCGCGCCGGTCCCGGCTGCTGGCGGCCTGTCATGGGATCAGTTCCTGGCCCGTGCAGCGGAGGTCGATGACGCACAGCTGGATGCCGCCACCCAGGCCGTCACCGGGGATGACGTCGCCCTGCTGCTGTACACCTCGGGGTCCACGGCGGCGCCCAAGGGCATCCTGCTGCAGCACCGGATGTGGATCGAGAACGCCTGGAACATCGGCGAGCGCCAGCATGTCACCCACGAAGACCGCCTGTGGCTCGCGGTGTCGCTGTTCTGGAGCTTCGGCAGCGTGAACGCCCTGCCCAACATCCTGAGCCACGGCGCCTGTGTCGTACTGCAGGAGCACTTCGACGCTGGCGAGGCGCTGGCGCTGATCGAGCGCGAACGGTGCTCCATTCTGTACGGCACACCCAACATGGTGCTGGCCATGGTCGAGCACCCAAGCCGCCCCGGGCGCAGGCTCAACAGCCTGCGCAGCGGCGCCATGATCGGCACGCCCGACCAGCTGATGCTGGCCGTGACACTGGGCGCGCGCGAGATCTGCAATGTGTATGGCCTGAGCGAGACCTACGGCAACTGCGCCGTGACCGATGCCGGTGAGCCGCTGGCGCTGCGCCTGCAGTCGGTTGGCCGGCCACTGCCCGGCGTGACCGCACGCATCTGCCATGTCGAGACCGGCGCCATCCTGAGCGCCGGCGAGGTCGGCGAGATCCGCGTCAAGGGCCTGTTGTTCCAGTGTTATTTCAAGGATCCGGACAAGACCCGGGAATCGTACGACGCAAACGGTTTCTTCTGCACCGGCGATCTCGGCATGCTCGATGACACCGGCCACCTGTACTACCGGGGCCGGCTGAAAGAGATGGTCAAGAGCGGCGGCATCAACATCGCGCCGGTCGAGATCGAGGAAACGCTGATGCGCCATCCCGGCGTGCGCAGCGCCTACGTGATCGGTGTGCCCGACCCGCAGCTCGACGAGATCCTGGTGGCGATCGTGATCCCGCACGATGGTGCCCGGCCCGGCGCAGACGAGCTGCTGCAGTTCTGCCGCAAGGAACTTGCAGCCTACAAGGTGCCAGCGCGAATCCGCTTTGCCACCGACGCCGAACTGCCGCTGACCAGCACCGGCAAGCTCCAGAAGATGAAGCTGCACACCCTGCTGTAGCGCCGCCTGATCGCGGAACAGGCCGGCCGGGCCAGACGCGCCGGCGGCGTCTGCGCGCAGGCAGAGACTACAATTTTCGGATGAATCCCGACCGGTACCTGCGCACTTTCGACATCCTGCACCTGCTGGTCAAGCACAAGGAGGGCCTGCGGCTCACCGAGATCAAGGACGCGCTCGCGCTGCCGGTGAGCAGCGTGCACAACATGCTGCAGACCATGGTCACGGCCGAAGTGGTGACGGTGTCTGACGACCTGCGGTATTCCGTGGGGCCGCGCGCCGTCGCGCTCTCCTTGCGGCTGCTGCAGTCGCTCGACATCCGTACCATTGCACGGCGCCACCTGCAGGACCTGGTCAAGGTGATCGGCGACGACGTGTACCTCGCCATGCGGGTGGGCAACCGCGTCTTCTACGCCGACCGCTGCCTGGGCAACCAGCGCATATCGCTCGACATCCGGCTCGGCGAGCCGTTGTACTTCCACAGCACCGCCACCGGCAAGCTGTTTGCGGCGTTCGACCCCAGGCTCGCGGCCACGGCATTTGCGGCGCGGCTGCCCAAGGTCACTCCGGCGACGATCACCGATCCGGTCGAACTGGAACGTGAATACCAGCGCATACGCGAGGCCGGGTATTCCAGGAGTGCCGAGGAGTCCGTCGAGGGCATCACCGGTTATGCGATTCCGATCCGCGACGGCTCGGGAGAAGTGGCTGCCGCCATCCACACCTCGGTCCTCAGCAAGCGCGCGACCAAGGCGCACGAACGCAAGATGCTGGCTGCGGCGCGGTTGTGCGCCGCCCAGGTGGAGCGGCATCTGGGCAAGCCCGACAGCGGGCATGCGGACTGAACTGGTCTGGCAGTTGCGCCAGCAGGCGCAGGGGCGGCAGGTGCAGGGCGCGCAGGTCAGCCTGTCGGCCATGCTGGGCCTGGGGGCGAACGGGGCGTCCATCGTGTTGAAGACCTGAGGCCCGCCGGGACGTATCGCCGCGCCGCGACACCCGAGCGCCACCGGCCCACGACACGCCCGAGGCCTGCGCCTACGGAGCCAGCAAGTACGGCGGAGGGGCTGGATGCGGCGCGCGGGCAGTCGCGCCGGCTTCTGTGGCGCAACCCCCTGTCAGGCGGGGACCGCGTCTTCTCCTTCGCCCAATGCTCTGCGAAAGCGCGGTTCCGCCAGAGCCGCAATCAGCCTGCGCCGGTCGGCGAGCGTGGTCGCGCGGATATCGGCAGCGCCGTATTCGGTGACGATGACATCGACGTCGCTCTGCGTCGCGGTCACATAGCCGTCGGTCAGGCGTGCCACCACACGGCTGCGGGCGAGCTTGCCGGCAGTCGCGGTCAGCGCCAGGATTGCAAGGCCCCCAGGCGAACGACGCGCTGCGCGGAAATAATCGGGTTGGCCGCTGACTGCACCGGCATAACGGGTGCCGGCGAGTTCCGCGTTTGACTGCCCGCGCAGATCCACCTCCAGTGCGGAGTTGATCGCCATAAAGGGCAGCGCCGCCGCCGCCCCGGCTGGCGCGACCAGTTGCGCCGGAGAAGCAAAGCAGACCATCGCGTCCGCACCGATCCAGTCGTAGAGACTGGTTGTGCCCACTGCGAGCGATGCCATGCACGCGTCGGGATCGTCGCGGTCAATCGCGCCTCTGGCCACCAGTTCCGGCAACCAGTCGCCGACCATGCCGGATCGCACCCGCAGGCCCCGGTGCTGCGACAAGGCGCGCGCGACCGCCGCTGCCATGCTGCCGATGCCCAGCTGGATGATCGCGCCATCAGGCACCAGGCGCGCAACATGGCGGCCCACGCCCAGCTGACTTTCGTCCGGTTCCTCGGCCGGCAGTTCAGGCAGCAATGTGTCGCTGGTGGCTGCGACGACGACGCGGCTGCTGTGCAGGCGGAACGCCGAGCGGGTACGCGGTACCCTGGTGTTGACTTCGATCAGCACCACGCGTGCGGCCTGCGCGGCAATCCACACGTAGTCGACTGCGCAACCGAGGCTGTGGTAACCATCGGCGTCGGCCGGCGAGACCTGCAGCAGCACCACGTCGGCCTTGAGCAGGCCGGAATCGAAGTACGACGACAGCTGCGACATTTGCGCCGGAATTACGCGCGCGGCGCCGCGCGCGACGGCGTGGCGGACCGTCCCCAGACCACAATAGGTCGTCACCAAAAGCGCCGCGTCGATCGCACCGCCCCAGGCCGGGTTGAGCGAGTAGCCGCAAAACACATTGACTTGCCCGATCGCGGCCGCGACATCGAACAACTCGCCCACGAGCGCTGCCGGCTCGCCGGTGGCCTGCCCCACGACCACGTGATCCCCAGGGCGCAGGTATTCGGCCAAGACGGAGCGGTTCATGTGCGCACTTTCAATTTGCCGGCAGCTTCAACCGCCGACGGCCGTGGTTTCAACGCCATGGGGTTGACCCGAGTGCCGCTGCCTCAGGCTGGAGTGTCCGATCCGTCCTTCAGATAAGCCGGCGGGCGGCCACCGATCGTGAGCGTCATGCTGCCGGACCCGCTGCTGGCCACGCCACCGAAATCCGCTCTGATTTCGACCGGCTGGATCCGGTGCCAATGCACTTTCTGCGATCCGTCCGGATAGACCACTTTCGCCGGGTGCGAGACGTCCCATACGTCGGATTCGAGGTGCTGAGCACCGCGCCACACACCCAGGCCGCGGCCGTCGTCATAGCCGCCGCTGTAACCCAGGCCCTGCATGGCGATCGAGGCGCCACGCGCGGTGACATCCAGCAGCAGCAGCTGGCCGTCGTCAAACGTCGCGCGCACCTGCGCCAAGCGAAAGCGCTTTGTGCCCGGATGCAGTTCACCCGAGAGCTCGATTTTCTGTGCTGCGTGAACCGCCTCGCTGGCACGCTCGGTCACCACGCCAGTGGTATACGGTTCATCCTCGCCGCGTCGCAAAAATAGCAGGTGCCCGCTCATCGCGTCGGTGGAAAAAAACAGGAAGGACATGACATGGCCCTTCTCGGCCAGTGCAATCTTCGGCCCGGTGACCGGCTCCGGCACGCCCATGCCGCGGCGCACGCCCCATGAGTGGTCACGGCAGGACCACCAGTCGGCGACATCGATGCGCCGTCCGTCGACCACCATCGAGCCGCTTGCCAGCCCGATCTGATCGAAACGGCGGAAGTCCTCGACGACCCGCCCCTGCATTCGATTGAAATGCGGATGCTCCTCCCGCGCGGGCTCGACGCTGCGCCATTGGATAGACCCGGAGAGCTTGTGCTCGCCAGGCGCAATGGTGATGTCGAAGGCTTCAAGGGGCTTGACTGGCGCGATACGGATCGGACCGCATTCGGTCTCCATGCTGCCGTCAAGCGAACGCGAAACCCGCAGGTTGTACTGCTTGCCGTCGATGATCATCACCGCGCCGGCGTCGAGCACATTCATGTTGCGATAGGCGCCCATGGTGATCTGGATCGCCATCCGGCCGTCCGGCGAATGGATCGCGAACCAATAGCGGTCGTAAAACCGCGGGTCGCTTGTCCAGACATGATCGAAAGTGGTTGGCAGCTGGTGCCAGAGTGTGTCGTCGAGTTTGGTCAGCATCAGGTTGGTTTTGCAGTGGTGGTGGCGTTGGTTGTGGCGGTGGTAGCAGTTGGAACATAGCGCATCGGTGCACGCGCGGCGCGCTCGCTCATGTGCTCCAGCGCGGCCGCGTGAAGTTCCTGCGTGAGGCCGGTGCCGCACAGGGCCTGCGAAAACAGCTCTCGCAATTGGCAGTTGCGTTGCTCGAGCGCGGTCATATCGGTGATGTCCGGCTCGGGCTGCGCCAGGACGAGCCCGATGCGCACGGCCAGATCCGGTGCGACGACCGCCTGAAGCCGCCCCAGCAGCACTGCAGTGGATCGGTTGTCACCGGCCAGGAAGCCGGGAATCGCCGGGAAGGCGCCGCTCAACATCCGCAGGTTGCCGATCAGGCTTGCCAAGAGGGTACGTGCGTAGGGATCGGCAACGCAAGGCGCGACCACGTTTTCGAGGATCCGGCAGGTGCCTTGCAACTGCTCTTCGACGGTCGGTCTCATGCGGCTGGCTCCATCATCTTGAACATCGGGCGATACAGCCATGAAGGCGTCTGGAACACGCGGTCGTAGCGACCGGCGACGAACTCGTTTACGGCGGTCAGCTGAATGACTGCCAGTTTCCAGCAGGAAAACACGTTCCACCAGCGCAGCGCCGATTCGTCGACCTGCCGCCCGGTGTGCGCGCGGTAGGCGGCGACGATCTGCTCGCGCTCCCATGCGCCGGCAATCTGGTGCTCGCGCTTGCGCACCGGGTTGGTCACCCAGCCGAGGTCCTCCAGCGGGTCGCCCAGATGCGCGGTCTCCCAATCGAGCTTGGCGCTGATCTGCTCGCCTGCGATGAGCGCGTTGCCCGGCTTGAAGTCGCCATGCACCAACACAATCGCCTCGGCCACCGGCGCATGCTGATGCATCCATGCGAGTACGTAGTCGAGTTCGGGGTGCGGTTCGAGCTGTACCCGGCGGTACTCCGCCTCCCAATGCGCGAGCTCGACCCACGACGGATCGCCGGCCGGCGCGTCGAGCACCGCGCCCAGCCCGCAGCCACTCCAGTCGACCGCGTGAATGCGCGCCATCAGGTCGATGAATGCATGCGCCAGGTTAAGGCGTACCGCCAGCGGACGCTCGCCGTTGAGCACCAGATAGTCACAGGTGCCGGGCACCCGATCCATGACGATCGCCGGTGCGCCCAGGCGATGGCCGTCGGGATCCACCCAATGCGCCCTGGGTGCCGGCACGCCAGACGCCTCGAGCGCCTTGAGCACCGCGAACTCGCGCGCACGAACGGTAGCGAGCAGGGTTCCTGCAGCGTCGCGCATCAGCATCAGGCGATGCGTCTGAGGACCATTGGTGTCAACCCAGGCCGCATCGAGCGACCAGTTCTCGCGCGACAGGCCGCCTGCGGCGCGCGTGAGGCCGGTGAATACGATCGCGCGCGCTGACGGGATCGCATCGATGATCAAAGCCTCAAGGCCTGCGACCACCTGCTCCACTGCGTTTGCCGACTCGCCCTTGCTCGCTTCGGCATACGGTGCGACCGGCGCAGTGGAAGTCGGCATGGCGCTGTCCATCTTCAGGCCACCTGGAGCACATTGCGGCCAGACCAACGATCGCGCGACGGCTGGCGTGTCAGGGTCTTTGCGGCATGGTGCATCTTGTGATTCATCGGTGGCCTGCATCTGAGCGGCGCGTACTGCCGAATCTGGATTTCGACGCTGATTATACTTAAAAGAAGGAAACTGTACTAGCACGTATTATCTGGATCAGCAAGTCGTTCGGTGATGACAGTCGGGAGTAAATGACTTGTCCGGTCCGTAGCAAGTAATCTGTCCGGTTTGTGGAGGAGCGATGCACCACGCCCCCCATGAGCCGGGCCCGCTACGAGCAGGAGAGCCGGAAGATGAGATTCAAAGAAGCCTTGGATGGCTGGACCCAGGGGCGACTGATTATCAAGCCCACCATCGCGCCGATCACCACCGTGGCCTTGGCGTCGCCGCTCACGAACGACAACACGGCCAGCGCCGTGAGCAGCAGGTTGAAGGGATTCAGATAACAACGCCACAGCCGCAGCCAGCCTGGCAGCGGCGGCTCATGCTGGACCTCGTTGGGGCCGTCCCGCGCCAACCTGCGGGCGGCGTCGGCGGCGTCCAGTCCGTCGGCACGCGATTGCAATCGTGCCAGCGCTTGTGCCGGCCCGTCGCTGGCCGCGGCCAGTAGATCCTGGCCCAGGGCTGGAGAGCGCATAGCGCCGGGCTCCAGCGCCGGTGCGTGGGCTGCGACCAAAGCCTGCAGCAGGGGCCGCCGCTCGAAATGCTTCCCGGCTCTGCGCCGGCGCAGAAAGCGGCTGAAGCCCTGGGTGAAGATTCAGTGCATGTCGATCCCGTGTTCGCGCCGACCGATGGTATCGGCGCTCTGGAGCGGTCCGATTGATTGTGAGGCCCCGGCGCTGCGCTGGCGCAAGGTTTGTACTATGTCTGGCACCGCACAGACCAACCGGATCGATGCGGATAGATTTGAAGCGTCCTCCACGAGAAGCGGCCTTGTACATGAACATCCTGAACGCGATGCGTTGCATGTTTCCCACCGGAACCGTCATCGACTGCGGCATGCACGAGGGTGACGCCCTGGAAGTCCATGGACTGGCCCAGGGCATGGTTCCGCAGAATTGCGAGATCCTGGCGCATGGGCATGCCAGGTTCAGCTGGCCCCGAGCGCGACGGGACATCTACCTGGTCAAGGCCTTCGATTTCCTGATCCTGCTGCGCATCGACGCAGCCGGGCCGGATAGCGCAGACGGTGACTTCGTGGTCAGCCGCGGGTATGCGGCGCTCGAAGGTGCTCAGTCTGAGCAATTCCAGGCCACCGCCTGCAAACGAATCGCCGATCTTTGCGGCAGCCCAGCCGGGCACTGGGTACACTGAACCCGGGCACAGTCGCGCCTCGCCGTGTGCGCCAGCACACAGACGGGGCGCCGGATCACACCTAGCCTCGGTTCCGCATTCGCGTTGGGTGCGCAGTTTGTGAGGCCCGTCCATGAAGTCCGATCCAGCCGTCGATCCGCCAGGCAGCAAGAAGCAGGTCAAGGCACTCAAAAAGGCGCTCGTCCAAAGCGAAGAGGTCAAGAGCATGGTCGTCGAAGCTGCGGAGGAACTGGCGTCGGCCAACGCGGTGCTGCGGCAGGAGGTGGCAGACCGGGGCGCACCGCCGGGAGTCGAAGACGCGCTGGAGCAGACCGAGATCATCGAAGACAAGGTGCATGTCGCGGCCGAAAAGCTGTCGGAGGTGAACCTGGCCTTGAAGCAGGAGGTTCGCGAGCGCCATGTGCTGGAGTTCCGGCTGGCCGCCGTCACGGAGCGCGCCGAAACCTCCCGCAATGCCGCCTTCCATGACCAGTTGACCGGCCTGCCGAACCGCGCGTTGTTCAACGACCGCCTGGACCACGGGCTGGCCCAGGCAAGGCGGCATGACCGAAGCCTGGCAGTCATGTTCATCGACCTGGACGATTTCAAGAAGGTCAACGACACGCACGGCCACGATGCGGGCGACGCGGCGCTGAAGACGATCGCCACGCGGCTGTTGGCCAGTGCCCGCGACGACGACACGGTCAGCCGTCGCGGCGGCGACGAGTTCCTGGTCCTGCTCACGGAAGTGGAGAACAGCCAGGACCTCACCGCCATCGCGCAAAAGATCATCGAATCGATCCAGATACCTTGCGAGGTGACCGTCGACGGCGTCAAGGCCCAGCCCCGTATCGGCGCGAGCGTCGGTATTGCGGTGTTCCCCCAGGATGGCACCACCGCCCAGGAACTGCTCAGGAGCGCAGACAAGGCGATGTACCAGGCCAAGGCGGCCAGGACGGGCTACGCGTTCGCAACTACGGCCTGACTGACGAAGCCTGCACAGTCACCCCGGCCACGGCGGACGGCTGCCTGAGCCAGCGCACAAGTAGCGGCGGATGGTGGAGCGGCGTCTCCGTGAGGACCTGGCGGAGCCGTGCGACCGCTGCAGCAGTCTCGGGAGCCCCGGGAAAACTCTTAGGCCACCCTCCGGCGCTACCCCACATGTCCTGCGTCATGCCACCAAGGCATCTCAGGGCCGGGCCGGTAGAACGGTTGAGAAAAAGCAAAAGCCGCCGCAGATCAAGGATTCGCAACGGCTTCGCGCATGTATCGATGGCGGAGTGGACGGGACTCGAACCCGCGACCCCCGGCGTGACAGGCCGGTATTCTAACCAACTGAACTACCACTCCTGGTAGCTGACGTTTGCTCTTTCGAGCCAAGTCACTTGCCCTTGCGGACAAGCCGTCAACGACTTGCGCCTTCTGCATCCTGCGATGTAGCTGGCGACCCCACGGGGATTCGAACCCCGGTACTCACCGTGAAAGGGTGATGTCCTAGGCCTCTAGACGATGGGGTCAAAGCCTTGGAACTCCGTTACAAGCTCACTGAGGACCCGACTACGAGCCCTCTCAAAAATCGTTGGTGGAGGTAAGCGGGATCGAACCGCTGACCTCTTGCATGCCATGCAAGCGCTCTCCCAGCTGAGCTATACCCCCCG
>JANMZX010000060.1:0-3236 GCA_031383745.1 Rhodoferax sp.
CCCTGGACCGCCCGGTGATGGTGGCCTACCTGATGCTGGTATCGCTGCTGTTCATCACCATCAACCTGACGGTCGACATCGCCTATGTCGCACTCGATCCGCGCCTGCGTGCGCGCAAGACCACATGACGGCACCTGCACCTACGACGCCGGCGGCGGAGACTCCGCTGCAGATCTTTCTGCGCGAGTTTCGCGAGAGCCGCGTTGCGCTGTTCGCGGTCGCGGTGCTGGGCCTGATCGTCCTGCTGGCCATCGCCGCACCCCTGATCACGCCCCAGAATCCCTACGACCTCGCCACGCTGGTGCTGACCGACGCACGCCGGCCACCTGGTTTTGTCGGCAGCAAGGGCTTCACGCACTGGCTGGGCACGGATGCACAGGGGCGCGACCTGTTGTCGGCCATCATCTACGGTCTGCGCATTTCATTGCAGGTGGGGCTGATGGCCGGCGCCATCGCCTTCGCGCTGGGCGCCTCGCTCGGCACACTGGCCGGTTTCATCGGCGGGCGCACCGAGGCGCTGATCATGCGCATCATCGACCTGCAACTGTCGTTTCCGGCGATCCTGCTGGCGCTGGTGCTGGCGGCCATGCTGGGCCAGGGCAAATGGCAGTTGATCGCCGCGCTGGTGACCGCCCAGTACGCGTATTTCGCCCGCACCGCGCACGGTGCAGCCACCGCGGAGCGCTCCAAGGACTATGTCGAGGCTGCGTTGTCGACACCGCTGAGTGCAAGCCGTGTCGCGTTCCGCCACGTGTTGCCCAACTGCCTGCCGCCGCTGATCGTGGTGGCCACGGTGCAGGTGGCCAATTCGATCGCGCTGGAAGCCACGCTGTCCTTCCTCGGCCTCGGGCTGCCGGTATCCGAGCCGTCTCTGGGCATGCTGATCGCCAACGGCTTCCAGTACATGCTGTCGGGCCGCTACTGGATCTCGATCTACCCCGGCCTGGCGCTGATCGTGCTCATCGTGGTGATCAACCTGGTGGGCGACCAGATCCGCGACCAGCTCAACCCGAGGCTCAAGCGATGAGCAGCGCACGGCCGCCCGAAGCTGCTCGCACCGCAGCGCGCAGCGCGGAGGTTTCTCCATGAGCAGCGCATGGCCGCCCGAAGCTGCTCGCACCGCAGCGCTGTTGCGCGTGCGCGACCTGCGTACCGAATTCGCGACCCGCGCCGGTGTGGCCCGGGCGGTGGACGGTGTGTCCTTCGACGTGTTTGCCGGCGAGATCGTCGGCCTGGTGGGCGAATCCGGCTCGGGCAAGAGTGTCACCGGTTACTCGATCCTCGGGCTGATCGATCCGCCCGGGCGCATCACCGGCGGCTCGGTGCAACTCGACGGGCAGGAACTGATCGGCATGCCGCGCTCCGGGCTGCGCGCGCTGCGCGGGCGGCGCATCGCCATGGTGTTCCAGGACCCGATGAGCACGCTCAATCCGGTGCTGACCGTGATGGCGCAGATGGGCATGGCGATGCAGGCACACGGCAAACCCGATGCCGCGCAGATGCGCCAGCGCGCGCTCGCCGCGCTGGGCAAGGTGGGCATCCCCGACCCGGAGCGCCGGCTCGACGCCTACCCGCATGAACTCTCGGGCGGCATGCGCCAGCGGGTGGCGATCGCCATCGCCTTCCTGAACCAGCCGGCGCTGGTGATCTGCGACGAACCCACCACCGCACTCGACGTGTCGATCCAGGCGCAGATCCTGGTGGAGATGAAGGCGCTGGTGCGCGATGCGGGTGTCAGCCTGGTATGGATCAGCCACGACCTCGCCACTGTCTCGGTGCTGGCCTCACGGCTGCTGGTGATGTACGCCGGGCGCCTGATCGAGGAGGGCCCGACCGACGAGGTGCTGCGCCGGCCGCGCCACCCCTATACCCAGGGCCTGATCGACAGCCTGCCCTCGCGCGCGGCTCCCGGGCGGGATCTGGTGCAGATACCGGGCTCTACACCGTCGCTCACGTCGCTGCCTTCGGGTTGTGCGTTTCGCGAGCGCTGCCCGCATGCCAGCGATATCTGTGCCGCGGCACCGGAACAGACCATCCAGGACCGCAGGACCTGGCGCTGCCACCACCCGCTGAACGTCGGCGCGACGGCGAAGGAAGTCCTGTGACCGGTTTCATCCGCCTCGACGACATCACGCGGCGCTTCACCTCGGTCCCGCCGTTCACGGAACGGCTGGCCAAACGCCTCACCGGCGCCACCGCGAGTCCGACCGTGGTGCACGCGGTCGAGGGCGTTTCGCTGTCCGTGGCCCAGGGCGAGACGCTGGGGCTGGTGGGCGAGTCGGGCTGCGGCAAGTCGACCCTGGGCCGCGTCGCCGCCGGTATCCTGCAGGCCACCTTCGGCCAGGCCAGTGTGGCCGGCGCCGCGGTCATGACCGGCAAGCGCAAGACCAGCACCCGCATCCAGATGGTTTTCCAGGACCCGTACGCCTCGCTCAACCCGCGCATGCGTGTGGGCGAGACGATCGCGGAAGGGCCGCTGGCGCACAAGCTCGTCACGCCGGCAGAGTCCGCCGCCGATGTCACGCGCTGGCTGGAGGCCGTAGGCCTGGACGCCGCCGCAGCGCAGCGTTTTCCGCACCAGTTCTCCGGCGGGCAGCGCCAGCGCGTGGCGATTGCGCGTGCATTGGCGATGCGGCCCGACGCGCTGGTGTGCGACGAGCCAGTGGCCTCGCTCGACGTGTCGATCCAGGCGCAGATCATCAACCTGTTCCTGAAGCTGCGCCGCGAGCTGAACCTGACCATGCTGTTCATCAGCCACGACCTCAGTGTGGTGCGCCACGTGAGCGACCGGGTGGCCATCATGTACCTGGGCCGCATCGTGGAACTTGGCGCGACCGAGCAGATCTTCACCGCGCCGCGCCACCCCTACACGCGCGCACTGCTCGACAGCGCCCCGCGCCTGGCCGCCGACGGTGCACCGGTGCAGGACATCCGGCCGATCCGCGGCGAATTGCCCTCGCCTATCCGACCGCCGCCCGGCTGCGCGTTCCACCAGCGGTGTGCTTTTGCACAGGCCCGCTGCCAGAGCGAATTGCCGGTACTGCGACCGCAGGACGACCCGCACCAGGTTGCCTGCCATTTCCCCCTGGAGACAAGCCATGCCTGACACCACCCTGGATGCGATGGAACCCTGGCGCTGGCCCGAATCGGAGTGGCGCCAGCGCGTGAACCAGGTGCGAGCCGGCCGTACGCTGCGCCCGGCCAGCTGGCCAGGTGGCGCGCGCTGCGCGGTGGCG
>JANMZX010000068.1:0-3304 GCA_031383745.1 Rhodoferax sp.
CGCCGAAGGGCCCGATGGTGGCGGCGAAGCGCTCCAGGTCGTCGAGCGACAGGTCCTGCCCGGGAAAGGCCAGCACCTGGTGCGCCAGCCAGGCGGCGCGGATTGCGGCCACGGTGTCGGGGAACAGTTGGGCGCGAAGGTCCAGGCCCCGCACGATGGCGCCGCAGGGCGCGTCCTGGGGATGGATCGACAATGGCATCGGAAGTCTCCGGTTCGGTGCAACGGGTCATGGCCCGTCGATGGCAGTTGCGACAGGATAACCCGGCCCAAAAGCAGCAACCCGGCCGAAGCCGGGTTGAAGCAGGACCGAGCGCAGCGGTTTCAGACGCGCCGGCGACTGCGCCATCCGACGACACCGAGCCCGAGCAGGACCATGGCCCAGACTTCCGGCTCGGGAACCGCGGCGGGCGTGGCATACAGGAAGTCGTCCATGACGACGAAATCGGTGGTTTCGTTGGCCCGGACACCGCTGCTGATCAGGAAGTTGTCTGGCGTGGTGATGCGCACGCGGGCGATGCGCTCGCCAGCGTTCGCGACACCGCCGAGAAACGACAGGCCGCCCCGGTTGCTGCCATCAGGGTGAAAGCTCACCGCCGTCACCGAGTGCGTGAAGATCAGCGCATTGTTCACGTCGAAGAACTCCATGGTCGTGTCCGTGGTCTCGGCATCGACAAAGATTGCCGCAAATGCGCTGGTCGTGGCTACCGTTGTGGACGACGGGCCGGGGACAAAGAAATGGATATCCGTGAAGCGACTACCCACGGTGGCGAACAGGCGCTCGTTGCTGAAGGTTTGCAAGTCGTTCGGGAATCCAAACAATATGGGGGTCGATGTCGCGGCTTTGGAGCTCACGAGGAAGGTGGCGCCTGGTGTCGGCGAGCTGAAAACGGCGCCTCGCGGGGAGTTGACGTTGAAGAAGTTCGCCGGCAGGGCGTTCGGGTCGGAGCGGATGTCGGGCACGCCATCCCAGTTGATCTCGCGGCGCAAGCCACCGAAGTCACCGTTCGCTCCTGCTACCGAACCCCCACCCACCGCAGTTCGGAAGGCGTCTCGCGTCGGCGTGATGGCAGCGGCGTCGATGCCACCCGTATCAAACACCGTGAACCCGGCCTGGGCCTCGCTGGCCAGGCCCGCAGCCAGCGGCAGCGCCAGCAATGCGTAACGCGCCCATTGCTGTACCTGGCGGCCTGCCTGCCGAAGAATCGATCCGGTTGGTTGATGCATGGTGTGGCTCCTGGGTGGTTGATCGTGTTGTTGTTCCTCGCGCATGGTCACGGTGCGTGCAGCTATTGGCAATAGTCCGAACGGACTGGTCGGCGGCCTGGGCACCCGCCCGGCCAGGGCATCGCTCAGATGGCGATCGTCATGCCGCCATCGACCACCAGCACCTGCCCGGTCATGAAGGCAGACGCCTCGCTGGCCAGGAACACCGCGGTGCCGGCCAGGTCCTGCGGCGCGCCCCAGCGTTTCATCGGGGTGCGGTTGCGGATCCATTCGTACCGCGCGGGGTCGGCGCGGAAACCGGTGTTGATGTCGGTGGCGATGTAACCCGGCGCAATGCAGTTCACGGTCACGCCACGGGTGGCCACCTCGGCCGCCATTCCGCGCGTCAAGCCCTCCAGCGCGGCCTTGGCGGTGATGTAGGCAGTATTGGTGCCGCGGCCGATCCGTGCGTTGACCGACGAGATCATCACGACCCGGCCCCAACCGCGTTGCACCATGCCCGCCGCCGCCTTGCGCGAGAGGCGGAAGCAGGCGTCCAGTGCCACGTCCATCGAGACGCGCCAGTCGTCGTCGCTGATGTCGAAGAAGTCGCGCGGCACACCAAAGGCCGCGTTGTTGACAAGGATGTCGAGCGCGCCGAACCGCGCCTGGATGTCGTCGATGGCGGCGTCGGCCGCTGTACGCTCGCGCACGTCGAATACCGCCACGGCCGCTTTGCCGCCAGCATTTTCAATTTCCGCGCGCCGTTCTTCCAGCGTGGCGGGGTCGCGCCCGTTGAGCACCACCAGCGCGCCAGCCTGCGCCAGCCCCTGGGCCATGGCAAAACCCAGTCCGCGCGACGCGCCGGTGATGAGCGCCACGCGCCCGTCAAGCGAAAACGGAGATGTCATGGGGAACCTCTTGTGCAAGTAGATGTACGTGGTGCAGGTGCGGATTTCAGGTAAGCGCGAATGACTGCTCTCGGCCCACAGTGGACGTTCGCTGGTCGGCTTGTGCTGTGGTTTTCCGCTGCTTTTTGCGTTGACGTCGGCGCGCGTCGCGGCAAGCGGGACCCGGCGGGGGCTCATGGTGGGGCGGTCTGGCGCTGGACGCGCAGACTGCCCAGCGGTGTTGGCTCCGGCATCACAAGCGCTTCGCGCAATTGTGAGCCTTGCCGCAACGTTCGTTGTCGCGGCAGGGGCGCATCGCACAACTCACTACGCGCCCTGCGGGCGCTGCGTTCGGACAGGTGCGATGAGAATGTCGACGCAGCGCGCTGCGCGCGCCGCCCCTGCCGCTACGCTCCTCGGCACCCCACAAATCGCCCCCGTCGGGTCCCGCCTGCCGCGACGCTGGGCCTTTTGGTGTTCGGGGCGTCGGAGCCCGGGTACCCGTGCGCCCGTGACCAGAGGCTTGGCGGCGGAGGTCCATGGGGACAGCGCGCGGCGCGCCTCTGTGGCGCTGAGGAGCGCAGGGCTTGCGGCCAGCGCGAAGCGCGTTCGTCATCATGCTCATCGCCACTGTCTGAGCATAGAGAGCGAAGCGAACGCAGCGAGTTTGGCGATGCGGGCGCAAGAGCTGGCACCGCAAGGCAGTCTGCGCGTTCAGCGCCAGACCGCCACAGTGAAGCGCCGCGCGCTGTCCCCATGGGCCTTCGCCGCCCGCCAGCGAAAACGCCTGGCGCGCCAACACGCATACCCGCGCACAACAACATCCGGTCACTTGCGAATGTCCGCAATGGGCCGGAAGCGGACGAGCGCGTTTGCGCGCGGGTACCCCGTGCCATTGCGAGTCGCTCCATCGCAGGGGAACTTGACGCCGTCGAAGGCCTCGCATTCCGAATCCGGGTAAGCTGAACACGCTTGATGGGCACGCGCCCAGGAAATCCCCATGGACAAACACTTTCTGACGCCGCTTTTTTCCCCCGCCTCGATCGCGGTGTTCGCCGGCCGGGACGAAGACCCGCCCTCGCGCACCACGCATGCCCGGGCCCTGCTGGAGTCGCTCACCGCCCAGCGCTATACCGGCACCCTGACTTTCGTGGACATCCACACCAGTGGCACCCTGGCCGACCTGGCCCAGACCCGGGCCGATCTGGCCG
>JANMZX010000111.1:0-6151 GCA_031383745.1 Rhodoferax sp.
CGGTGGCGACCGTGACAAACCGACGGGTTGCTTCGACGACAGCCTGCAACTGCTGGAAACCGGTGTGTTCGAGCGACACGGCATTTGCAGGGTTTACATCGCGGCCTATCCGGAAGGCCACTCGCGAATCAGCCACGAGAGGCTGGTCGACGCCTTGTCGGAAAAACTGTCGGCGGCGGCGCAACGTGGCCTCGATGTCACGCTGGTCAGCCAGTTCTGCTTCGACCCGAAACCGATCATCGCCTGGACCGAGGCCCTGCGTGCGGCACAGATCCAGGTGCCGTATCGTGTCGGTGTTGCAGGCCCGGCGTCCAAGGCGGCGCTGCTCAAGTTCGCGCTGCTGTGCGGCGTCGGCCCGTCCTTGCGTGCCTTGAAGGAGCGCGACAACATGGCCCGCAACATGCTGGCCGGCGAGACGCCGGAAGCCTTGCTGCGGGAAGTCGCAAAGGCACAGGGCGAACGGCCTGAACTCGGGATCGTTGGCGCCCATTTCTTCACCTTCGGCTCGATTGCCAAGACAGCCGATTGGATGCGGTCCGTGACAGCGTCTGCCACGCTGGCCTGAGCCTGGCGCCATCGCCGAGCAAGCCGACCCAACCAGCTTACCTACGCGACATGCAAACCTCCCATATCCTGACGCTGCAATGCAAGGACCGCGCCGGCATCGTGGCGGCTATCTCGACCAGTTTGTTCGAGCGCGGTGGCAACATCACCGAAGCGCAGCAATTCAATGACCTGGATACCGGCGAATTTTTCATGCGCGTGGCATTCGATATCGACGCCGAAGACAAAGGGGCCGAAGCATTGCGACACGACCTCGGCAACATTGCCAGCCGCTTCGCGATGACATGGAAGATGCGCCCGGAACACGAGAAGAAGAAGGTGCTGATCCTGGTGTCCAGGCTGGACCACTGTTACCGCGACCTGTTGCACCGAAGGGCGACCGGCGAGCTGAATATGGAGGTGGTCGGTGTCGCATCCAACCACCCGCCACAAGCGCAGCTGATCGTGGCCAAGGACATTGCGTTTCATCACTTTCCGATCACGCCTGAGACCAAGCCGGCGCAGGAGCGCCGGATCAAAGACCTCGTGACCGAGACACAGGCCGAGTTGGTGGTTCTGGCCCGGTACATGCAGGTCCTGTCCGACGACCTGGCGAAGTTCCTGTCCGGTCGCTGCATCAACATCCATCACAGCTTCCTGCCGGGCTTCAAGGGTGCCAAACCCTACCATCAGGCCCATGAACGCGGCGTCAAGCTCATCGGGGCCACCGCGCATTACGTGACCGGCGACCTCGACGAGGGTCCGATCATCGAACAGGACGTGGAACGCGTGCGCCACAGCGATAGTGCGGACATCCTGGTGCGCAAGGGCCGCGACATCGAGCGCAAGGTCCTGAGCCGCGCGGTGGGTTACCACCTGGAAGATCGCGTGTTTCTCAGCGGCTCCAAGACCGTCGTTTTCGCCTGATTCTGACGCCCGCTCTGCAGCAATCACCCATCCCGCAACCGAGACAGACCACGACACAAGCCAGGATCGACATTATTCACACCACTTTGCCGGCCCAACAGGCGTACGGAGACACCATGCACATTCGATTCAGAAAGACCATGCTGGCAGTGCTTTGCGCACCCATCATCAGCGCCTATGGCGGCGACGGCCCGCTGGACGTCACGCAAGGCATCGTGATTCAGAACGCCACCGTCGTCAACACGCGCGACGGTTCGCTGGCCATGGGCCAGGCGGTCGTCCTTGATGGCGGCAAGATCGCCTGGGTCGGACCCAACGATGCGGTGCGCGTCGGCGGGACCGCACAAGCGGTCGACGCTACCGGCAAGTTCGTTGTGCCCGGCTTCGTCGACATGCACGCCCACGCCATGGTGCGCAGTGCCCAGACGCCCAGCTATTTTCCGCTGATGTTGGCCAACGGCATCACCGGATTTCGCGAGATGGGTGAATTCCCCGGATCGTTTCCGAACATGGTCGCGCGCGCGGCCCAACTGAACGCCGACATTGCGGCAGGGCGCGTCGATGCACCGGAAGCACTTCTGGTACCCGGCGAGATCTTCCCCGCTTCACCATCGCCAGCCGCACCGCCGATGTCGGCCGCCAGTGCCACTGCGGGCGTGATCGCGCAAAAAGCACAAGGCGTCGGCTTCATCAAGGTGATCCTGGCGACCCGCGATGCGATGCTGGCATTCCTGTCGGAGAGCAAGACACAGGGCCTGACGCTGGCCGGACACCTGACGCCGGCGGTCAGCGCCGCCGAGTCGTCCCAGCTAGGGTGGAAAAGCATCGAGCACCTCGGCTCGGGCATCGGAATCCTGCTGGATTGTGCGACCGACGAGGACAACATCCGCCAGGCAACCATTACCGGCGCCGGTGCCAGCACGCCACGATTCCCGAGCGATGCCACGACCCTTCAGCGCCTGCTCGACACGTACAGCGTGGGCAAGTGCCAGAACCTGGCCAAGGTCTTCGTCCAGAACGGCACATGGCATGTGCCAACGCTGCGCAGAGTGCGCGGCCTGGATCTGACCGATGATCCAGTGCTGGCAAACGATCCGAATCTTGTCTATGTCGACTCGGTCCGTCGCGGGGTCTGGAACAGCTCCAGGATGACCTACGCCAACCTTCCTGCAGCAAACCGGACCGCTCTGGGCCGGATCTACAGCCTCAAGAAGTCGGTCGTCAAAACGCTCAAGGACAACGGCGTCAAGATGATGGCCGGCTCCGACGCCGGCCAGGCGTCGACCTGGGTCGTTCCGGGGTTCGGCTTGCAGGAGGATTTCCGTGAATTGACCGCAGCCGGCCTGTCGCCGCTCGACATCCTGCAAATGACGACACTCAATCCGGCCGAGTTTCTGAACCGCCAAGCCACGATGGGTACTGTCGAGGCCGGAAGGAATGCCGACCTGGTATTGCTCGACGCCGATCCCATCAAAAGCGCCGCCAACCTCGACAAGATCGCTGGCGTGTTCCTCAAGGGTCGGTATCTGCCCAAGACCAGGCTGGACCAGATGAAGAGCGATGTTGCCAAAGCGTATGCCAATCTGCCGGCACCGGCGTTGGCTGCGATAGCGGCGGCGATGGCGGCAGAACCAGAACACACCGATTGATTTCAAGCGCCCTGAGCGCTTGGCCACCAGCGCGGCGCGACGGACGCAACGTGATCGACAACCGCGCAGCGGCGGCAATCTTCTGAGCGCCAGGAATTGAGCCAATTCCGCGTCCGCCTTGTTGGGGATAGCGGTGGTGATCCAGCTTGCCTGTGACAACTCGGGAAGGACCGACGGGTCGATCCGCAATATCGCATCCACCACCGCATTCAAAAAAGACCTGCCGGGCCTACGATCCCTTGAGGCCATTCTCGCGAATCACCTGTCCCCACATGCGGACCTGATCGTCATAAAAGCTGCGGAATACTGCCGGTCCGGCGACGTCCATTTCCAACATCAGACCCTGTTCTAGGCGCCGTCGCAAGGACTCTTCCTGCAGCACAGCCGTTGCATCGGCCGCGAACCGGTTCACGATGGCACTGGCCGTTCCGGACGGCCCGTAGATGCCCCAGAACGCCACCCCGGCGAAGCCGGGGAACCCGCTTTCGGCGACGGTCGGCACGTCGGCGAGAGCCGGGTGCCGTTTCAGGCCGGTCTGCACGATGGCGCGCAACTTGCGACTGGCCAGATGGGGGGCCAGCAATCCTGCGCTGCCGGCGATCAACGGCACATGACCGCCAAGCACGTCATTCACCGCCGGCGCGCCGCCCGGATAAGCTACCGGCACAAATCGTGCGCCGGCAATCTTGCTGAGCTGCAGAACCGCGACGTAGGCAATGGTATCGGCGATCACCGCGAAGTTGATGCCCTCCGGCTTGCGTGCGGCAGCCATCACGTCGACAAAGGTCTGGTAGGGTGAGTTGGCGTTGACGGCAAGCACATTGGGAGTCGTGCCGATTTTCAACACGGGCTCGAGTTCCTTCGAATCGAACTGCATGTTGGGCCGCAACGAGGGATTCAACGCTTGCGGGTCGGCATTGATCAGCCACTTGCTGCCGTCGCGCGGCGCCTTGGCAACAACAGCCCCGCCGATCAGGGTCGCGGCCCCGCCGCGATTCTCCACGATGACCGTCGTGCCGAGTCGCTGCTGCAATCCCGGTTGTATCAGCCGTGCAATGACGTCGAGCGACCCACCGGGTGGGGCGGGCACCACCAGCGTGATGGTCCCCGATGGCCAAACGGATTGAGCGCGTGCGAAGGCCGGCAAGGCAAGAATCCCGGCGAGCATGGTGCGGCGCCGTCTGTCAATCAAGTTCTTCATGGTGTCTCCGGTCTTCAGGAACTATTGGTATGCCAACACGGCAATTCAACTGTAGGCATGCCGGCGCAGCCTGAACAGATGCCAGAAGTGTCCGCTTGATGTGAAATATGCATCACATGCCGGGCTTGCGCCTGCTCGACGCCATTCAGGCTGCGACCGCACCGGAGTTGGGCGCCACAGTTTTGGTGGCACATGACCGGGAATTCTCAATGTTCACAAGAACGCATCGTGACCGCCGACGCCGGGCGCCGGTGTATCACGCGTGTCTCAAAGGCCCAGCGTGCCCATGTGCAGAACCGCCCGGCGCATCATGTCGCAGAAGTACTCTGCTGCCGGCGTTAGCGGCAGGCCATTGCGCCGGACCAGGCAGACCGGTGGGGCCGGCAGCACCTCGCTCACGTGGATCGGCTGCACCTGATGGCGCAGCAGGGGTGACAAAGTCCATTGCACGGGCAGCATCATCAACAGGTCCGAATAGGCCAGGGCCACCAGGAAGGTCAGCGTGGAGTGGGCCTGCATCACGAGCTTGGGGGCCGGCAAGCCGTTGCTGGCGAACAGGGGCCCCAGTTCTTCCTCCGCAATGTGCGTGATGGACGTGGTGATCCACTCGGCGTCGACCAGGTCGCGCAGGGAACTCGCCTGCGCCAGCGGATGTCCCTTGCGGCCCACGATCAGGCGGGTGTTGTCGAACAGCTTCTCGACCAGCAGATCGGGGCTGCCTTCCTCGGGGACCGGGCCGATGTAGCAATCCACCCGGCTGTCCTTCAGGTCGGCTTCCACATTCGGGTAGACCGTGTCGATGATGTTCATCGCGACGTTCGGGTAGCGTGCGCGGAAGGGGCGCAGTGCATTGGGCAGCAGGGCCATGTGGGGTACGCTGGAGAGCGCGACCGTCAGGCGGCCGTGGGTTTCGCCGCGCAACTGGTCCAACTCCTCCTGCGCCAGGCGCAGTTCGTTGCGCACGATGCTGGCGCGGCGCAAGAAGACCTCGCCCATCGGTGTCAGGCGCACGCCCGAGGGGTGCCGCTCGAACAACACGACACCGAGCTCTTTCTCAAGCTCCTGGATACTGCGGCTGATGGCAGGCTGTGCGCTGCCGAGCTGGCGCGACGCCGCGCGCAGACTGCCCCGCTCGGCCACTGCGAGGAAGTCGCGCAAGGCGGCGAATTTCACCGCCATAGAAAAAAGAGGGAGGTTGCGCCGTGTCCTGCAGGCATCGGCGTGTGATCAATATTTGGTATCAGCATCGCCGAATTGTCATCTTCTCGTATAACACCCGCATCCGTACGATCCCTAACAGATGCGCAAGTCGACGGTTCGACGTCGCGCGGTAAGACCCAATTGAGGAGACCGATCGTGGAAAAGTCACTGCTGCGCCCCAAGGTGCTGATCGTTGGCGCCGGCCCTGTCGGCCTGGCCCTGGCCATCGAGTTGGGCCACCGCTCCATCCCGTGCCTGCTGATCGAGCGCAACGACCGGGTCGGGTACGCACCGCGTGCCAAGACGACCAACGTGCGTACACGCGAGCATTTCCGGCGCTGGGGCATTGCCGACACCTTGCGTGCGGCCTCGCCGCTGGGATTGGATTACCCCTCCAATGTGGTGTTCTGCACCCGCCTGTCGGGTTTCGAGCTGACGCGTTTCGAGAACGCGTTGTACTGCGCGCCCGGCCGCAATCCGCTGTACTCGGAGCATTCGCAGTGGGTGCCGCAGTACACGGTCGAAGAGGTCATGCGGGCCCACGCGCAGTCACTGCCCGGTGTCGAACTGCGCTTCAACTGCGAGTTGAAATCCTTCACGCAGGACGGCGAACGGGTGCGGGCCGTGGCGA
>JANMZX010000127.1:0-18906 GCA_031383745.1 Rhodoferax sp.
GAAGTCCACCTTCTCGCCGCACACCGTGGTCTGGCCCGGCTTGACCAGGCGGTTCTCCAGGTAGGTGTTGCGAAGGTACCAGGCGTAAAACGGCCCGGGCAGGTTCGTGCCGTCGCTGTTCCAGTACAACAGGTCGAACGCCGGCGGCGTCTCGCCCTTGAGGTAGTTGCCCACCACGTAGTTCCACATCAGGTCGTTGGGCCGCAGGAACGCGAAGGTGGAGTTGAGGTCGGAGCCCTTCATCAGCCCGCCCTTTCCCATTTCCATCTCGCGGTACTTGACGAAACCCTCGTCAATGAACACGTCAAGGATGCCGGTGTCCGTGAAATCGAGCAGCGTGGTCAGGAAGGTGGCGCTCGCGACCGGCTTTTCGCCGCGTGCGGCCAGCACCGCCAGCGCGGTCGCCAGGATCGTGCCGCCGACACAGAAGCCCAGCGCATTGATCGTCTTGGCGCCGGTGATGTCACGCGTGACCGCAATCGCCTTGATGGCCGCGTCCTGGATGTAGTCGTCCCAGGTCTTGGTCGACATTGACGCGTCCGGGTTGCGCCAGCTCACCACGAATGTGCGCAAGCCCTGCTACACCGCATAGCGGATCAGCGAGTTGTCGGGCTGCAGGTCAAGGATGTAGTACTTGTTGATGCACGGGGGCACCAGCAGGAAGGGCGTTTCGTGGACCTTGGCCGTCAGCGGCTTGTACTCGATGAGCTGGAACAACTCGTTTTCGAACACCACCGCCCCCTCGGTGGTGGCGACGTTGCGGCCAACCTCGAACTGGCTCTCGTCGGTCATCGACACATGGCCCTGACGGATGTCGTGCAGCAGGTTCTGCATCCCCTTGGCAATGCTCTCGCCCTTGGTGTCGATGGCTTTTTGCTGGGCGTCGACGTTGAAGGCCAGGAAGTTGCTCGGCGCCGTGGCAGCCATCCACTGCTCGACCGCGAAGCGCAGCCGGGCCCGTGTTTTTTCGTCTGCATCGACGGCGTCGGCGAGCGCCATGAAGGTGCGTGCATTCAGCAGGTAGGTGGCCGCACTATAGGCAGCGACCGGATTCGCGTTCCAGGCCTGGCCGGCAAAACGCTTATCGTTGGCGGACACCTTGCCCTCGAGTGTCTTGTTCCACAATTCGGTCGCGTCGCGCAGGTATTGCTGCTGCAACTGCTGCAGTTTGTCGGGCGAAAACTGGATCTTGGGCAGTGCCTGCGCTGCCCCCGCCATGGCACCTGGCAGGGGCGCCGGAGCGAGGCCCTGCATCGCCTGCATGGCCGTGGTCCAATTGTCGACAAATGCCTTCTGCATTTGCCCGGCCGACTGGGCCCAGAAGTCAGATGGGTTGTGATTCACCGCGTCTCCTCAGTATCACTTTGTATTGGTAATAACCCTAGTATCTCAGCAATCACCCTTCAGAAAACTGACATTTTTGAAATAAGCATATCCATGTATCTGGTTGCGATTGGTTGGATGTATGTGGTCGTGATGATGTCCGTGGCGGAGGCCACCGGCAGCAACGGCACGGTGCTCGGCGCCGTGGTCACATTCGTGCTGTACGGCGTCTTGCCACTGTCACTGGTCATGTACCTGCTGGGCACCCCCGCCAGGCGCCGCACCCGGCGTGCGCGCGAGGCGGCATCAGTCGATCCAGATGCAGGCGGCCATGCGACCGCTGCCACCCAGGGCGACGCTGTCGCGGCGGTGCGAAAAGAAGAGTGACGGGTTGCCCACCGTGCACCATGCCGGTGTGCTGTCGTTGCCGTGGATCTGCGTGATGCCCATGGCCTGCAGGCGCATGCGTGCCAGTGCAGCCAGGTCGGCCAGCCATTTGCCACCGACGCCCGGTGCAAAGTGCTGTGCCGCCTGTGCATCGGCCGCCATGAACGCGGCCCTGACCTCGGGCCCGACCTCGAATGCGCGCGGACCGATACACGGCCCCAGCCAGGCCAACGTTCGCCGGGCGACACCACCAGCGCTGCAAGAGCCCGCCCCGTGCGCCAGTTGCGCGGTGAACGCCTCGACGCTGCGCTCCAGCACACCCGCAGCCAGGCCACGCCAGCCCGCATGGGCCGCAGCCACGACACGGCCGGCTTCGTCACACAGCAGCACCGGCAGGCAGTCGGCCACACGCACTGTGCAGACCACACCCGGTGCACCGGTGACACACGCATCGGCTTCGATCGGGGTGTCGCCTGGAGCGTCCTGCGCCTGCGGCAATACGGCACACGCCACCCCGTGCACCTGGCTCATGAAGACGGGCGGGTACCCGATGGCATCGGCCAGGCGCCGGCGATTGACATCGACTGCGCCGGCATCGTCGCCGGAAGGCCGGCCGAGGTTCAGGCTGTCGAATGGCGGGCGCGAAACGCCGCCCGCGCGCGTCGTGCACAGCGCCCGCACCTGGGGCGGCGCTGGCCACTGCGGCACCAGCCAATCCGGATGCGGGCGCAATCCGTTCAGGCCTCGAAATCCGGGCATGCGGACGGCTGCGCCGCGCGAAACGCCTCGAGTTCCATGCAGGCATCGAAAGCGGCCATGGTGCGCACCAGCCCGTCGAAGTTGCAGTCGAACCGCCGCCCGTTGAAGATCTGCGGCACGAGGCAACAGTCGGCCAGCGTGGGAGTGTCGCCCCAGCAATATCTCGAGGCCGCCTGCTGCGCCAGCTGGCGCTCGAAACTCTCCAGGCCGTCGCGCACCCAGTGCCGGTACCAGGCATTCCTGGCGGCTTCGTCCAGCTTGAGTTCACGTGTGAGGTATTTCAGTACGCGCAGGTTGTTGAGGGGGTGGATCTCGCAAGCGATGCTTTGCGCCAGCGCCCGCACCCGGGCCCGGCCATGCGCATCCGCCGGGAGCAATGCCGGTGCAGGGTGTGTTTCGTCCAGGTATTCGATGATGGCCATCGACTGGGACAGCCGGACTGCACCATCCTCCAGCAGCGGCACCAGCTGGTCGGCCGCCATTGCCGCATACCCCGGCAGCTTGTGCTCGCCGCGCGCGATATGTACCGGCACATAGTCGTAGGGCAGGCGTTTCAGCTGCAGCGCGATGCGCACACGGAAGGACGCCGAAGAACGGAAATAATTGTGCAGTTTCATCCACCCAAGCATAAACCGGAAGAACGCCCATGCTGCATCCCCACGCCCGCGCCCTGCTCGACCTGATCGCGCAGGTTGGCGCACCGCCGACCCACACACTGAGCCCGGCCACCGCGCGCACGCTCTACCGCGAACGGCGGGGTGCGACGCAGCCGGAGGCGCCCGCTGTGGCGCAGGTGCTGGATCTGGTGGCCGACGGGCCGGCAGGGCCAATTCCGTTGCGCCTGTACCGCCCGGCAACGGCACCTGCTTCCTCCGGCGGTGCCGACGGGGCGGCGCTGCCGGTGCTGGTGTACTTCCATGGCGGCGGCTGGACCATCGGCGACCTGGATACCCACGACGTGTTGTGCCGCCAGTTGTCGAACGGCGCCGGTTGTGCCGTGCTGGCGGTGGACTACCGGATGGGGCCGGAAAGCCGTTTTCCGGGCGCCGTCGAGGACTGCTATGCAGCCACCCGGTGGTGCCATGCGCAGGCACACGCGCTGGGCCTGGACCCGCACCGCATGGCCGTCGGCGGCGACAGTGCCGGCGGCAACCTGGCGGCGGTGGTGGCGATCCTGGCCCGGGACGCCGGTGACCTGCCGCTGCGCTACCAGTTGCTTATCTACCCCGCCACGGACCAGCGTCGCGGTGCGCCCTCCCACACCACCAACGGGCAGGGCTACCTGCTGACGGCCGACACGCTGGACTACTTCCATGACCACTACCTGGCCGACGCGACGCAGGACCTGGACTGGCGCGCCTCGCCGCTGCTGTGCCCGGATTTGTCCGGACTGCCGCGGGCCCTGGTGCTGACAGCCGGTTATGACCCGTTGCGCGACGAAGGTCTGATGTACGCGCAATCACTGACAACGGCCGGCAACCGCGCCACGCATATCTGCTTCGAGCGCCAGATCCACGGTTTCATCACCATGGGGCGTGTGATCGACGAGGCCCGTGACGCTGTCGACCTGTGCGCGGCGCACCTGCGGCTGGCCATGCAGGCCTGAGCGCCTTGCGCACGCACCATCGGAATGGTCGTAGACTCGTTGCCACATTTGCCTGAAACCGCCCCCCATGCCTGACCACGCCATCCTGAACCTCCAGCCCCTGGGCTTCCAGTGGCCCACCATGGACCCCTTCCTGTTCTGCGTCCACCACGACGACCGCTACCCGCGCGGCAACGCGCAGCTCGGGCCGGATGCCCCGCTCGCGGGCCGCGACATGGGCCAGGACTTCGCCGGCAAGGACGGCTGGCGCATGTACCACGGCATGGCTGTGCCCGGTTTTCCATCCCACCCGCACCGTGGCTTCGAGACCGTCACGATCGTGCGTGAAGGCCTGATCGACCACTCCGACTCGCTGGGCGCCACCGCGCGTTTCGGCGGGGGCGATGTGCAATGGCTGACCGCCGGGCGCGGCATCGTGCATTCCGAGATGTTCCCGCTGCTCGATCCGGTGCGACCCAACCGGCTCGAGCTGTTCCAGATCTGGCTCAACCTGCCATCCACCCACAAGATGGTGGAGCCGCACTTCACCATGCTGTGGTCCGAACGGATTCCGCGGCTGCAATGCGTAGATGCCTCAGGACTGCACACCGAGGTCACCTGTATCGCCGGCTCCTTGCGCGGCAGTGCGGTGACACCGCTGGCGCCACCGCCCGATTCCTGGGCATCGCAATCCCGCGCGGACGTGGCGATCTGGACCGTGCGGATGCCGCCGCACGCCCGCTGGACACTGCCTGCCGCCGAAGGCACCGGCACCCGGCGCATGCTGTATTTCTTCGAAGGCGATAGTCTGGGTATCGCCGGGCAGGTGGTGTCGGAGCATGCCGCCATGGAGTTGCGCTGCACCAGTGACCTGGAGTTGGTCAACGGCCCCGATGAGACGGAACTGCTGCTGCTGCAGGGACGGCCGATCGCCGAACCGGTGGCCCAATACGGCCCGTTCGTGATGAACACCCAGGCCGAAATCCACCAGGCATTTGCCGACTACCGGCGCACCGAATTCGGCGGCTGGCCATGGCCCGACAATGCCCCGGTGCACGGCAAGGAGATCCGCCGCTTCGCGATCCATGCCGATGGACAGTCCGAGACCCTTCCCATCCAGACCCGCACGGAGAAACCAACCCATGATTCTTGAACTTGCCGACATCCGGATCCCGGCCGGCCAGAATGCGGCCTTCGAAGAAGCCATCGAACGCGGCCTGAAGACCGTCATTTCCCAATCCGGCGGCTTTCGCGGGTTCAAGGTGAACCGGGGTATCGAGAGCCCGCAGCGCTACGTCCTGCAGATCTTCTGGGACACGCTGGAGGACCATACCGTCGGATTCCGGCAGTCGCCGCTGTTTGCGCAGTGGCGCGCCATCGTCGGCCCGTTCTTCGATGGGCCTCCGACGGTCGAGCACTTCGAGCTGGTCACGCGATCCACCTGACCCACCACAAGGACGTTTCCATGAGTTTTGTTTTTCCACCCCCAGCGACCGTCTCGGTTCCTGTGACTGGTCGCCAGGAGCAGTTTCCTGTCCGGCGCATCTATTGCGTCGGGCGCAATTACGAAGAACACGCCAAGGAGATGGGCTTCACCGGGCGTGAACCGCCCTTCTTCTTCATGAAGCCGGCGGACGCGATTGTCGTGGTGCCGGCTGGTGCAACTGCGACGATCGACTACCCGCGCCTGACCAGCAACCTGCACCACGAAATCGAACTGGTGATCGCCATCGGCAAACCGGGCCGCAATATCGCCGCCGCGCAGGCGCTGGAGCATGTGTTCGGGTACGCAGTGGGGCTCGACATGACCCGCCGCGACCTGCAAAACGACATGAAGAAGCAGGGCCGTCCCTGGTGCATCGGCAAAGGTTTCGACCAGTCCGCCCCGATCGGGCCGATCACGCCGGTTGCACAGTGCGGCGATGTGACCCGCGCCGACATCCATCTGCAGGTCAACGGCCAGGACCGGCAGCGCAGCAGTGTGTCCAAGCTCATCTGGAATATCCCGGAAACCATCGAGCACCTGTCCGCCGCCTGGGACCTGCAGCCGGGAGACCTGATCTATTCCGGTACCCCGGAAGGTGTCGCAGCGGTCGTCGCAGGCGACGTGATGCTTGGTGGAGTAACCGGCCTGGAGTCGATCCGCGTCGTCGTCCGGTAAGCACCCGCCGGTGATCACAGCACGCGACCGAAAGGCTCCCACGGGAGCCTTTTTTTGCTTTCAAACTACACTGGATCCATGTTGCATAGCCCGATCAAACACTGCAAGAACTGCGGCTCGGCGGTGGTCTACCGTGTTCCGGACGACGGAGACACCAAGGAACGCGCGGTCTGCCCGCAGTGCCAGACGATCCATTACGAAAATCCGCTGAACGTGGTCGGGACAGTGCCCCACCTGGGCAGCCGCGTACTCTTGTGCAAGCGCAACATCGAACCGCGCAAGGGCAAGTGGACCTTGCCGGCCGGTTTCATGGAACTGCAGGAAACCACCGCGCAGGGCGCTGCGCGCGAAACCCAGGAAGAAGCCGGTGCGCATTTCGAGATGGAGGGATTGTTCTCGATCCTGAATGTGGCGCGGGTGGGTCAGGTGCACCTGTTCTATACCGCCCGCTTGCTGGATGACCAGTTCGATCCGGGGCACGAAACCATGGAGGCCCGGCTGTTCGAGGAGGACGAAATTCCCTGGGACGATATCGCGTTCAGGACGGTCAAGGAAACCCTCGAACACTACTTTTCCGACCGCCGTGGCGGCCAGTTGCTGATCCACACCATCGACATTGGCTGACGAACGCGTTATAAGCTCAATTGCTGTGCCGGCATACCGTACCGGCAGCCTTGGGGTGTGAACATGAAAGAGCAGCGTTTTTGGGACGTTGACCTGGTCGAACTGTTCAGGATCTGGATTTCGGATATGGGCACCTTCCTGTTGACCGCGCTGACCTTTGTCGGGCTCGCGATCCCGGTGATCATTCCCACCCTGATCCTCTGGTACCTGTATTCGATCGACTTCAACGTCAGGCCCTGACACCGGGCCGCGGGGCGGCCCGGCCTGCCCGGGCGCCGGCTCAGGCCGTGGCGCACCACGGTGCGGTGTCGTGCACCAACCCCATCCAGACGGCCCAGCCGGAGCTCAGCGCCAGCGCCAGGCCGGCCAGCCGCACGCCCCACTGCCCGGACCCCTGCCCGCGCAGGCGCAGCCACAACCAGGGGCCCGCCATCATCGACACGCTGGTACCGGCCGCAAACAGCGCCATCACCAGCGCGCCCTGCCCTGCGTCGGCGCTCAAGGCCGCCACCAGCAACGCGGAATACAGCAGACCACAGGGCAGCAGGGACCAGACAGTGCCGATCATCAGTGGCGCCGCCAGCCGGTGCCCCCCGACCCAACCCCGAGCGCGCTGCCAGATGGCCTTGCCCGTGCTCTCCATCCAGACCGGCTGGCGGGCGTTGAACAGCAACAGCAGGCCCAGTGCGACGGCAGCCACATGGAACATGGTCCACACCGGCCGCATGGCGGCCGACTGCGTGGTCAACCAGCCCACTCCCTGCATCGAGGCGGCAGCCAGCCCGCCCAACAGGGAATACCCCACGACACGCCCGAGTTGAAACGTCCACATCGCCGGGATCCTGCGTGCCCCGGCCGCTTGACCAATGCCGGCGCAGGCCGCGCCGCACATGACGACACAGTGGGGGCCCCCCACCAGCCCCATCAACAAGGCAGTGACGGCCAGAGTGCTCTGCATCCGCCGGACTCTAGATGATTTTCGAGAAGCGCGCCCGGGTGCGGTCAGTCTGCAGGTAGCGGTCAAATACCATCGCCACTGCCCGCACGAAGAACCAGCCCATCGGTGTGACCTGGACGCCGGTGTCGTCCATCGTGACCAGGCCCTGGTCACGCAGTGTGCGCAAGGCATCGAGTTCGCTGGCGAAGTAATTCCGCGAATCGACCAGCCAGGCCAGGTCGATGGATTCGAACAACCATTGGCCCTGGCACATCAGCGCCATGATCACCGCCCGGCGGATCAGGTCGTCACGGTTGAGCGCCAGACCGCGCACCACCGGAAAGCGGCCGCGGTCCAGCGCGTCGTAGTATTCCTCCAGGGTCTTGGCGTTCTGGCTGTAGGTGGCTCCGATGCGCCCGATGGACGACACGCCGAGCGCGATCAGGTCGCAATCGGGTTGCGTGCTGTAGCCCTGGAAATTGCGGTGCAGGCGCCCTTGGCGCTTGGCCACGGCCAGCGCGTCGTTGGGCAGGGCAAAGTGGTCCATGCCCACATAGATATAACCCGCGCCGATCATGGCGGCCAGTGACTGGGACAGCATGGCCACCTTGGACGGCGCGTTGGGCAGGTCGATCGTCGCGATGCGCCGCTGCGGCTTGAAGCGCTCCGGGAGATGGGCATAGGCGTACAAGGCGACCCGGTCTGGCCGCAGCTGCGTGATCTGCGCCAGCGTCCGGTCAAAGGATTCAGGCGTCTGCAGGGGCAGACCGTAGATCAGGTCGACGTTGATCGAATCGAACCCGCGCTGGCGCGCCGCCTCGACCAGGGCGAACACCTGCTCGGCCGGTTGTACCCGGTGGACCGCCTTCTGGACCGCCGGGTCGAAGTCCTGCACGCCAAAACTCAAGCGGTTGAAACCGAGCTCCGCCAGTGTGTCCAGGCGCTGCGGATCGACGGTGCGGGGATCCACCTCGATCGAATACTCGCCGCCAGGGGCGAAGCGAAAGCTGCGCTTGAGCATGGCCATCAACTCGCGCAATTCATCGTCACTGAGAAACGTGGGGCTGCCACCGCCCAGGTGCAGTTGGGTCACCGTCTGCCCCAGGCCGAGGTGTTCGGTGTGCAGGTCCACCTCGCGGCCCAGATACCGCAGATAAGCCGTCGCCTTGTCGTGGTGGCGCGTGATCACCTTGTTGCAGGCGCAGTAGTAACACACCGACTCGCAGAACGGTATATGCAGATACAGCGACAGCGGCAGCGCCAAGGCGGTCGCCCCGGAGCGCCGCTGTGCCAGGGCCCGGGTGTAGTCTTCGGCGGTGAAAGCCTCCACGAAACGATCGGCGGTCGGATAGGACGTGTACCGTGGCCCGGCAACATCAAAACGTCTCAATAATTCGGGGGACACGGGTTCAGCGCTTGCTGCTGGCATCTGGCAATTCCTCTTCTGGTCGTCGCAATGTGCCTGAGCGCCCCCGCTCCGGCCTTGATCTGGATCAACAGGACGGCAATGCAAGGCGGCACAATTGACCCATATCAGGAGTGACCATGCTGTACCAAACCGCGAGCGAACCCACCCCCACAGAGCCTGGCAAGGAACTGGAGCACAAACATGTGACGCCCATCGTCCCGCTCAACGTCAAGGCGATCAAGGTGGCCTGCTCCAGTTGCAACCTGCGCGAGTTGTGCATGCCGCTGGGTCTGAGCCACGACGAACTCGACCGCATCGATGACCTGGTGGCCAATCGCCGCAAGGTCAAGCGCGGCACGCCGCTGTTTCGCAACGGCGACAAGTTCACCAGCCTGTTCGCGATCCGTACCGGGTTTTTCAAGACGAGCATCGCCTCCGAGGACGGCCGCGACCAGGTCACCGGCTTCCAGATGGCCGGTGAGATCGTCGGGCTCGACGGGATCGTCAACGATCGCCACACCTGCGACGCGATCGCGCTGGAAGACGCCGAGGTCTGTGTGATGCCGTTCGACCGCATCGAAGCCCTGTCCAACGAGATCCATGCACTGCAGCGCCATGTCCACAAGATCCTCAGCCGCGAGATCGTGCGTGAGCATGGCGTCATGCTGCTGCTGGGAAGCATGCGCGCCGAAGAGCGGCTGGCGGCGTTCCTGCTCAACCTGGTGCAACGCCTGCATGCGCGCGGCTTTTCGCAGTCCGAGTTGGTGTTGCGCATGACCCGCGAAGAAATCGGCAGCTACCTGGGTCTGAAACTCGAAACCGTGAGCCGCACATTTTCCAAGTTCGTCGACGACGGCATCGTCGAGGTCAAGCAACGCCATGTACGCATCCTGAATACCGAGGCGTTGAAGGAAATCGTCAACCCCAAGGTCTGCACCTGAGGTTTTGGGGGGCGCGAGCGGCATCGCCGGACCCTGGGGTGGCCTGACTACTTCTTGGTGCCTTCGACCGGCACAACGCCAGTGGCCGCATGGTTTCTGCCGGCCATCGCTGGTGCGAGGCTCGCCGGCGACCCACCCAGCGTCTTGTTGATCTCGACGCCCTTGCGGTAGTAGTCGGCATCGACCACCGGATCCGGATGGATGATCGCCAGGTACAGGGTGACGAAACTCGCCACGACCACGATTGCGGGCCCGGCAATCACCATCCACAACAGGCCGAATCTCCACCACGCGGGCGGTTTGGGGGCAACAGGTGTCTGCACGGCTACTCCTTGGTGGTGCATTGCGAAGTCCATGGGCCACCCGATTCGCGGTGCGACCTTGCCATGGCGAATCGCGAGTGCTTGCCGCTGGTCATTTGCCCTTGTTGGAAAGGCTCCACACGTACGCCGCCAACACATGGATCTGCGCCGGGCTGAACTTGTCGCCCTGGGCCGGCATGACATTGGTCTTGCCGCCATTGACCATCGCCAGGATCGCCGCTTCACCGTAGCCGTGGAGCCAGACGTCGTCGGTGAGATTCGGCGCGCCGACCGCCAGCATGCCCTTGCCATCCTGGCCGTGACAGGCGCCACACGCCGCGAACTTGGGTTTTCCCAGTGCGGCCTTGACGGAGTCGTGCGGGCTGCCCGATAGGCTCATGACATACTGCGCCAGGTTCTTGAGGTCGTCGGGCGTACCCACTGCCGCGGCCATGGGGGGCATCATGCCGGTGCGGCCCTTGGCAATGGTCTCCTCGATCTTGTCTGGTGTGCCGCCGTGCAACCAGTCGCCGTCGGTCAGGTTCGGGAAACCCTTGCTGCCGCGCGCGTCCGAGCCGTGGCACTGCGAGCAGTTGTTCATGAACAGGCGCTCGCCGATGGCCATGGCTTGAGGGTCCTTGACGACATCCTCGGTCTTCATGGAGGCAAATTTCGCATACAGCGGCGCCACCTCCTTCTCGCCCTTGCTCATCTCCGCCGTGTGCTGGCCGGTGGAACTCCAGCCGAGCTGGCCGGCGTACGAACCCAGGCCCGGGTACATCACCAGATATACCAGCGAAAAAACGATGGTGATGACAAACAGGTACACCCACCAACGCGGCAGCGGGTTGTTCATCTCGCGCAGGTCGCCGTCCCAGACGTGCCCCGTGGTGTTGTCGCTGGCCGTCATGGCCCTGGCCTTGCCACTGGCCCACAACAGGATCAGGCATGCCACGATGCTGGCCAGCGTGATGCCGGCAACGAACAACGACCAGAAGTTGCTTGTAAAGTCACTCATTCTTGTTCCTTGTGGGGGTTGTCAGTCTTGCTCGAAAGGCAAGTTGGCAGCCTGCTCGAAATCGGCGCTGCGTCGCTTGGACCAGGCCCAGAACACGATGCCCAGGAAGACCACCAGTGCCAGCACGGTGGTGATGGAGCGCAGGGTATTGACATCCATGGTGTACTCCCGGCTTACTTGAGGGCCAGGCCGAGCACCTGGAGGTAGGCGATCGTGGCTTCCAGCTCGGTCTTGCCCTTGACCTCTTCCGAGGACTTGCCGATCTGCTCGTCGGTGTACGGCACACCGACGGTGCGCAGCGCCTTCATGTGGGCCGGCATGGATGCCGCATCGACCATCGTCTTTTCGAGCCAGGGGTAGGCCGGCATGTTGGACTCGGGGACGAGGTCGCGCGGGTTGATCAGATGGGTGCGGTGCCACTCGTCGCTGTACTTGCCGCCCACCCGGGCCAGATCCGGCCCGGTGCGCTTGCTGCCCCACTGGAACGGGTGGTCGTAGACCGACTCGCCAGCCACCGAATAGTGTCCGTACCGCAAGGTCTCGGCGCGGAAAGGACGGATCATCTGAGAGTGGCAGTTGTAGCAGCCTTCACGGACGTAGACATCCCGGCCCGCCAATTGCAGCGCGGTATAGGGCATGACACCCTTGATCGGCTCGGTGGTGGACTTCTGGAAGAACAGCGGCACGATCTCGACCAGGCCGCCGACCAGCAGCACCAGCAGGATCAGCACGATCATCAGAAAGTTGTTGGTCTCGATCTTCTCGTGGGACAAGCCGGACGATGTGGAGTTGTTGGCCATTTTCTTGTTCCTGTCAGGCGTGCGCCACTGCGGCTGGAATCTTGACCGTGCTGGCCTGGCCCGCTGTGGCCGTCTTGAGCGTGTTCCACAGCATGACCAGCATGCCGCCCAGATACAGCAACCCACCGAGCAGGCGCAGCACATAGAACGGGAACGTGGCCTTGACGGACTCGACGAAGGTGTAGGTCAGCGTGCCGTCGGCATTCACTGCCCGCCACATCAGGCCCTGCATGACACCGGCGATCCACATCGCGGCGATATAGATGACGATGCCGATGGTGGCGGTCCAGAAGTGAACCTCGATCGCCTTGACGCTGTACATCTGCGTGCGGCCGAACAGGCGCGGAATCAGGTAGTACATGCTGCCCATGGTGACCAGGCCGACCCAGCCCAGGGCGCCAGAGTGCACATGGCCCACGGTCCAGTCGGTGTAGTGGCTCAGCGCATTGACCGTCTTGATCGACATCATCGGGCCTTCGAAGGTGCTCATGCCATAGAACGACAGCGAGACGATCAGGAAGCGCAGGATCGGGTCGTCGCGCAGCTTGTGCCACGCGCCGGACAAGGTCATGATGCCGTTGATCATGCCCCCCCAGCTCGGCGCCA
The DNA here is from genome assembly GCA_031383745.1 of Rhodoferax sp. Classification (GTDB taxonomy): domain Bacteria; phylum Pseudomonadota; class Gammaproteobacteria; order Burkholderiales; family Burkholderiaceae_C; genus CAISIP01. Next base: position 12,852 of record JANMZX010000127.1, read on the forward strand.
GAAGGATCAGCGAAAACACCATGCCGACCGACTGCGTCCAGTCCGGCAGCGCCGTGTAGTGCAGGTGGTGCGGGCCGGCCCACATGTAGGTGAAGATCAGCGCCCAGAAGTGCACGATGGACAGGCGGTAGCTGTACACCGGCCGCCCAGCCTGCTTGGGGATGAAGTAATACATCATGCCGAGGAAGCCGGCGGTCAGGAAAAAGCCCACGGCATTGTGGCCGTACCACCATTGCACCATCGCGTCCTGCACACCGGCGTAGGCCGAGTACGACTTCATCATGCCGGCAGGGATGGCGGCACTGTTGACCAGGTGCAGCAGCGCCACGGCCAGGATGAAGGCGCCGAAGAACCAGTTCGCCACGTAGATGTGCCGCACCTTGCGGGTGCCGATGGTGCCGAAAAACACCACCGCGAACGCCACCCAGACGACGGTGATCAGGATGTCGATCGGCCACTCCAGCTCGGCGTATTCCTTGCCCTGCGTGTAGCCCAGGGGCAGCGAAATCGCAGCCGCCAGGATGACGAGTTGCCAGCCCCAGAACGTGAAGGCGGCGAGCTTGTCGTTGAAGATGCGGACCTGGCAGGTGCGTTGCACCACGTAGTAGGCCGACGCAAAAAGCCCGCAGCCCCCAAATGCGAAGATCACCGCGTTGGTGTGCAGCGGCCGCAGTCTGCCGTAGCTCAGCCACGGAATGCCGAAGTTGAGTTCCGGCCATGTCAGCTGGGCGGCGATGATCACGCCAACCAGCATGCCGACCACGCCCCAGACCACCGTCATGATCGCGAACTGGCGCACCACGGTGTCGTTGTAGGCGACCGCTCTCGTATTGGGAAAGACCATTTTTACCTCTTCTTGATTGGACCGGGCCGAGTTTCCAATGGAAAACCCTGGGGTCAATTGACGAACATCAAACTCGGGTCATACGTCGCGGGAATCCTCCAGTATCCGGGACCCCTCGGACTCGATGTCTTCGAACTGGCCGCGATGCACCGCCCACCAAAGCCCGGCCAGGATGAAAAACACCAGCACCACCGACAAGGGGATCAACAGATAGAGGATGTCCATTAAGTCACCGCCGGTGCCGGGGCGCGACCGGACAGCCGCAACGCGTTGAGCACGACGACGAGGGAACTGGTGGCCATGCCCAGGCCCGCCAGCCAGGCGGGCAGCCAGCCGGCGACGGCAAGCGGCACGCAGGCCAGGTTGTAGCCCAGCGCCCACCACAGGTTCTGGCGCACGATGCGCATGGTCCGTCGCGCGAGCGTCAGCGTTGCCGCGACAGCGCCGAGGTCCTGCCCCAGCACCACGAAATCCGCCTGCGACTGGGCCAGCGGCACCGCCCGGCCAAAAGCGAAGGACACATCGGCCGCCGCCAGCACCGGGCCGTCATTGAGCCCGTCGCCCACCATGGCCACGCGCTGTCCGCGCGCCTGCAGCACCTTGAGGAAGGCCAGCTTGGCGTCTGGCGTGCATCCGGCGTGGACCTGGCGGATGCCGAGTTGGCGTCCAACCGCCTGCGCCGGCGCCGGTCCGTCACCCGACAACATGCATACCTCCAGACCCGCAGCCTGCAGCCGCCCTACCGTGGCACGCGCATCGGGCCGGACGTCCTGCACCAGCTCGAACGTCGCCAGCCAACCCTGCGCGTCGCACAGAAAGGTCTGGTGCATCGCGCCCGATACCTTTCCGTCGAGCCCGCAGAACTCCGCCGATCCGAGCCGCACGGCAGTCGCCCCGGGTACCGCCGGGGGCGCGACCAGCTGCGCATGGATGCCCCGCCCGGCCACCTCCACCACCGCCGCGACCGGAGCCGCATCGGCGCCGCGGGGGTCACCGCTTCCCTGCGCCAGCGCGCGCGAAACGGGGTGCAGCGAATGTTGGGACAGCGCTGCTGCGAGCGCCATGGCGTGGTCCACCGTCGTGCCGTCGCGCACTTGAACCGCATGGACCGTCATCGCGTCACGCGTCAGCGTGCCGGTCTTGTCGAACACCACGGTATCGATCGCCGCCAGGTCTTCCAGCGCCTGCAGGCGGCGCAACAGCACACCCGAGCGCGCCAGCGTACCGGCACTGGCCAGCATGGCGGCAGGGGTGGCAAGCGACAAGGCGCAGGGGCAGGTGACGATCAGCACCGCCACGGCCACCATCAGGGCATGGCCCGGGTCGCGCGACCACCAGAACGCACAGGCGCCGGCGGCGGCCACCAGCACCGCGATCAGGAACGGTTTGGCCAGGCGATCCGCCAACCGGGCCAGGCGTGGCTTGGAGGTGGCTGCCGACTGCATCAGGGCCACGATCTGCGCAAAGCGCGTGTCGTCGCCCACCCGCTGCACGCGCATCTCGACGGCGGCGCTCAGGTTGTGGCTGCCAGCGACAACCTCGGCGCCCGCCAGCTTGGGGACCGGCCGGGACTCGCCGGTCAACAACGACTGGTCGGCCTGGGTTGCGCCCAGGGTGATGCTGCCATCGGCCGGGAAAGCCTGCCCCGCGAGGACACGCACGATGTCGCCGGGCCGCAGTCGCCGGGCGGCAACCGCCTCGAACCCGCCGTCCGCCCGGCGCCGCTGCACCGCGTCCGGCAGCCGGTTCATCATCTCGTCCAGGGCGCCCGCCGTGCGGTCGCGCAGCCGCATCTCCAGCCAGCGCCCGGTGAGCAGGAAGAAGACGAACATCGTCAGGGAATCGAAATAGACCTCCCGCCCGAAGATGCCCTGGGGATCGAAGGTACCCGCGCTGCTGACGACAAACGTGATGGCAAGGCCCAGGGCCACCGGCAGGTCCATGCTGATACGGCGCAGCGCCAGATCGCGCAAGGCGCTGCGGAAGAATGGCCCGCAGGAGAACAGGATCACTGGCAAGGTCAGCACCCAGGACGCCCAGCGCAGCAGTTGTTCCATTTCCGCGCTGAGATCGCCCGGATGCGCGATGTATGCGGGATAGGCATACATCATGACCTGCATCATGCACAGGCCCGCGACCAGCCAGCGCCACAGCGCCTGGCGGGTCTCACGCTGGCGCAGTTCCAGCGCGTGGGTGTCATTGGCGGGCAGCGCGGCGTACCCGGCGCGCCGGATCGCCTGCATCCACTGGGACGGCTGCACCCGCTCGGGCGCCCACACGACGCGGGCGCGATGGCTGCCCGCACTGACATCGGCGGACAGCACGCCAGGCAACTTGCGCAACGCGTCTTCGACGGTCAGCGCACAGGCAGCACAAGTCATGCCCTGCACCACCAGGCTGGACTCCAGGCAACCAGGCACTGCCCCATGTGGCCGGCTGAAGGCGTCCCATTCCTGGGGATCATCGAGCACCCGGTAATCGGACGGTTGCGGCGGCGGCCGCGCCGAGCCGCCCGCTGCGCCGGGCACCGGATCGCCTGTGCCAGGCTCGGGCGAAAGGAGGGTTGCGCTGTGCATGGTGCCCTAGGTTAACGATGCGAACCCACAGCAATCTTGACATGGATCAAGCGCCGGCTTGAGTCTGGGGCGTATTCTCCAACCTGTCAATTCAAACAAAAGGAGTTCCCCATGTACCAGCGAATCCTTGTCGCCACCGATGGTTCGACACTGTCGAAGAAGGCGGTGACTTCCGCGATTTCATTGGCCGCGCTCACCGGCGCTGAACTGGTGGCGCTCAAGGTCGTGCCACGCTATCCGCAGAGCTACTTCGAAGGCGGCATCGTCCTGCAGGCAGCGGAAGTCGAGCGCATAGAGAAGCAGTGGACGGAGAGCGGCCAGGCGGTCGTCGACAGCGTCGAAAAGGCCGGGCTGGCCAAGGGCGTGAAAGTCAAGCCGGTGACCGTGCGCTCGGATCTGGTGTCAGACGCCATCATCTCCGCTGCCAAGAAGCACAAATGCGACCTGATCGTGATGGCGTCGCACGGCCGCCGCGGCATCAAGCGCCTGCTGCTGGGCAGCGAAACCCAACTCGTCCTGACGCACTCGCACATTCCGGTGCTGGTGCTGCGCTGATCGGGCAGCCCCGCACACGGGGCTGGTCACGGTAACGCGAAAAGGCCCTTGTATTTTTCGCGCAGCAGGTTCTTTTGCACCTTGCCCATGGCGTTGCGTGGCAGGTCGGGCTCCACGAAACAGCGCTTCGGTATCTTGAAGTTGGCCAGGCTGGCCTTGAGCGCCGCCACGATTGCCTCGGGCGCCAACACGGCGCCGGGCTTGGCAGTCACCACGGCCACACCCACTTCACCGAAATCCGGGTGCGGCACGCCCACCAGCGCGCTTTCCGCCACGCCGGGCATGTCGTTGATGCAGGCTTCGATTTCGGCCGGGTACACGTTGTAGCCGCCGCTGATGATCAGGTCCTTGCTGCGACCCACGATATGGACGTATCCATCGGCGTCCACCATTCCGACGTCACCGGTGCGGAAATAGCCGTCGTCGGTGAACTCCTCCCGGGTCTTCTCGGGCATTCGCCAGTACCCCTTGAACACGTTCGGGCCGCGTACCTCGATCCCGCCGATTTCACCCTGAGCCAGCACCCGTCCATCGTCTGAACGCACCCGCACGTCGACACCCGGCAAAGGCAGACCGACCGTGCCGCCACGCCGGCTGCCGTCGGCGGGATGGCATGGGTTGGAGGTCAGCATCGCCGTCTCTGACATGCCATACCGTTCCAGGATGGTGTGACCGGTGCGCACTTGCCATTGGCCGAACGTCTCGACCAACAAGGGCGCCGACCCGGACACGAACAGGCGCATGTTGCGCACCGCGTGCCGGTCCAGCCCAGGTTCGGCAAGCAGACGCACGTACATCGTCGGTACACCCATGAAGACCGTGGCATCGGGCATGCGGCGAACCACCTCGCGCGCGTCGAAGCGCGCCTGCCATAACATCTTGCTGCCATTGATCAGTGCGCCATGGAGAGCCACAAAAAGGCCATGCACATGGAAGATCGGCAAGGCGTGGATCAGTACATCGCCCCCCTGCTCCGCCGTGCGCCACCCCCAGTACCGCTTGAGCACCAGCGCGTTGCTCAACAGGTTGGCATGCGACAGCATGGCGCCCTTGCTGCGCCCGGTGGTGCCGCTGGTGTACAGGATGGCGGCCAGGTCATCCCCGCGGCGCGGAACCACCCGGTGCACATCGCTGCAGTGCGCGGCGCGTTGCAGCAGCGTGCCGGTGCGGTCATCGTCCAGCGTAAAGACGTACCCCGACCCGGCCTGAAAGGCAAGCTTGCTGACCCATCCGAAATTGCGCGATGCGCACACCACCACGGCAGGCTCCGCATTGCCGATAAAGTAGCCCAGCTCGGCGCTCTGGTAGGCGGTGTTCAGCGGCAGGAACACATGGCCGCAGCGCAGCGTGGCCAGGTATAACAACACCGCTTCGACCGACTTTTCAACCTGCACCGCGATCCGCGACGCCGGGGGAAGGTCCAGCCCCTCCAGCAGGTTGGCGATCATGGCGCTGGCGCGTTCGAGGTCGCGCCAGCTGTAGCGCAACCCGTTGTCGGTTTCAATCGCGACGCAATCCAGGTCGGAAGGGAACGCCTCCCGCAGTGCCGTATAGAGATTTGTGTCCGTGGCGTTGGTGGAACTCATCGTCTCAATCCAGCTTGGCCCCCGAGCTCTTGACCACGGCCTCCCAGCGCTTGACCTCGGCGCTCACGAAGCTGCCGAACTGCGCCGGACTCAGGTTGCCGAACTCTGCGCCCTGAGAGGCCCAGACCGCGCGGGCGTCGTCGCTCAGCCCTGCCTTGCGGACTTCCTCTACGATCCGTGCCTGCACGTCGGCTGGCGTGCCCTTGGGCGTCCACAGGCCGTACCAGGTGGTGACGGTGTAGTCGGGCAAGCCCAGTTCGGCGGCACACGGCACGTCCGGAAACGCTGCGTTGCGCTGCTTGCCGGCCATCATCAGCGCCTTGATGCGCCCGCCCTTGATATGCGCCGCCGACGAGCCCAGGCCATCGAACATCATCTCGACATCACCCGCAATGAGGCCCTGCAAGGCCGGCCCGGCGCCGCGATACGGGATATGCGTGATGAAGGTGCGGCTCTGCTGCTTGAACAGTTCCCCGGCCAGATGGTGGGAGGTG
>JANMZX010000131.1:0-11189 GCA_031383745.1 Rhodoferax sp.
AAGGTGGAGAACGCCACCAACAACGGCATCAGCGTGGAGACCGACGCGATCACCACCACCGCCGGTGCCTGGGAAACGCTGACCTTCGACTTTGCCAACCCCGGTACCTCTCCCCCGGTCGGTGGCGGCGCCACGGCAGCCCTGAACCTGGCCAACACCTACAACAAGGCGTCGCTGTTCTTCGACTTCGGCCTGGGCGCCGGCGGCTACGGCGCCTTGCCCGCCGACCGCACCTACTATGCCGATGACCTGACCTTCGTCAACTAGCGCGAAACCCTTACCCGGCCGCCGCGATGCCGATAACGCATCGCGGCGTTTTTCATTGCGGTATGCACCGTAGCCACGGGTTACACGACCGGCAAGTAACAAGAACGGGCACCTGCCGCCGCTGACCGTCCAACGAACCATGACCAGCAACGCATCCCCCCGCCTGCTCGGCGACATCGGCGGCACCAACGCCCGCTTCGCCTGGCAGACCCATGCCGGCGCCGCGCCGTCCGACGTCGCCACCTACGCTGGCGCGCAGCACGACACGCTGCTGTCCGCCATCCGGCATTACCTGGCCGAACATGGCAAGCAGGCTCCACCAGATTGCGCCATCGGCATCGCCAACCCGATCGTCGGCGACCGGGTGCAGATGACCAACCACCACTGGTCGTTTTCGATTTCCGAACTACGGCAGCAACTCGGGCTGCAGCGCCTCAAGGTGATCAACGACTTCACGGCGCTGGCCCTGTCGCTGCCGGCGCTCCAGCCGGCCGACCTGCGGCCGATCGGCCGCGGCACGGCGGTGCCGGGCGCGCCGCTGGCCGTGCTGGGTCCGGGCACCGGTCTGGGCGTGTCGGGCCTGTTGCCGGCCGGCCATGGGCGCGACATGCCCATCAACGGCGAAGGCGGCCATGTCACCTTGTCGGCCTGTGACGACCGGGAAGCCGCGGTGGTCGACCATCTGCGGCACCGTTTTGGCCATGCCTCGGCGGAACGCGCCTTGTCCGGACCCGGGTTGGTCAACCTGTACGACGCGGCCTGCACATTGGCGGGCCAGCCGGTTCAGGCCATGGCCCCGTCGGACGTGATCGACCATGCCCGCGCCGGGACCGACCCGCACTGCGCGACTGCGCTTGCGTTGTTTTGCAACTTCCTGGGCGACGTGGCCGGCAACCTGGCGCTGACACTGGGCGCGCGCGGCGGCGTCTACATCGGCGGCGGCATCGCACCGCGCCTGGTCGAAGAAATCAGGCGCTCCGCATTTCGCGAGCGCTTCGAGAGCAAGGGCCGCTTTCGCGACTACCTGGGCGCCATACCCACGCTCATCATCGACGCCACCATCTCGCCGGCACTGATCGGCGCAGCCCGGGCGCTGGATACGGACGATTGAGACCCACCACGCTTGCCATTCCGGCGACGCGCGAATGGTGCACTTCGGTTGTGATCCCTGCCACTGGCAATCGATACGCGGATCGGCGCCGCGCCGTTGCCCGGCCCGGCCCGGCCAGCCGGACCGGGAGGTCCCCGGAGTGAAAGCGATTTCAAACCTGGCGCCACGATTTTTGATTTGAGTCAACCCATCTGCGCCGTCGGTTGCTAAAGTGCTTGGCACCCCATCGCATTCCAGACCCAGCCCGTGCCCTCCATTGCCCCACCGCCCGCCGCCTGTGAATTGTCGGCCGAGGACCTGCAGTCCCTGCTGGCGCGGCACGCAGCGGACCCACATGCGCTGGTGCAGATCCTGCGTGAACTGCAGGCGCTGCAGGGTTGGCTGCCACGCACCAGCCTGGGCCGCGTGGCCGCGGCGCTCGGGCTGACGCTGGCCGATGTCGAGGGCGTGGCGGGTTTCTACCGCTTCTTTCACACCCGGCCGGTCGGTGCCTACCGTATCCTGTTCAGCGACAACGTCACCGACCGCATGCTCGGTAGCGAAGCGCTGATGGCCGACCTGTGCCGGCGCCTGGGCGTGGCGCCGGGCCGGGTCAGCGACGACGGCCTGGTGAGTGTGGACAAGAGCTCCTGCACCGGGCTGTGCGACCAGGGGCCGGCGCTGCTGGTGAACCACCACCACGTGGTGACCCGGCTCGACGCGGCGCGTGTGGCACAACTGGCCGGCCTGATCCGTGCGCGCGTTCCGGTGCCGCAGTGGCCGGCGCAGTGGTTCGAGGTGCAAGACAACATCCGCCGTGCCGACGTGTTGCTCGGCGAGTCGGCGGCGCCCGGTGCGGCGCTGGCGGCAGCACTCGCGCGCGGGCCCGAAGCGATGCTGACCGAACTCAAGCGCTCCAACCTGCGCGGGCGCGGCGGTGCCGGTTTTGCGACCGGACTCAAATGGGAACTGTGCCGCCAGGCCCCCGGCGCCGAGCACGTGGTGGTGTGCAACGCCGACGAAGGCGAGCCTGGCACCTTCAAGGACCGGGTGCTGCTGAGCCGCCAGGCCGACGCCGTGTTCGAAGGCATGACGGTGGCCGCGCACTGTATCGGCGCGCGCCGCGGCCTGGTCTACCTGCGCGGCGAGTACCGCTACCTGCTCGAGCCCCTGCTGGCGGTGCTGCAGCGTCGGCGCGACGCGCAACTGCTGGGGCCGTCGATCCTGGGGCACGCAGGCTTCGATTTCGACATAGCGATCCACGTCGGAGCCGGCGCCTATGTGTGCGGCGAGGAGTCGTCGCTGATCGAGTCGCTCGAGGGCAAACGCGGCACGCCGCGCATCCGCCCGCCGTTCCCGGTGGAGCACGGTTACCTGGGGCACCCCACCATCGTCAACAACGTCGAGACCTTTTGCGCCGCCGGCCACATCGCGCTGCAGGGCGGCGCCTGGTGGGCCGCCATCGGCACGCCCAAGTCGACCGGCACCAAGATCCACTCGGTGTCGGGCGACTGTGAACGGCCGGGCTTGTACGAATACCCGTTCGGCACCCGGGTCGGCCGCATCCTCGAGGATTGCGGCGCCAGCGACACCCAGGCGGTGCAGGTGGGCGGCCCGTCGGGCGTGTGCCTTTCGGCGTTCGAATTCGGCCGGCGCATCGCCTTCGAGGACGTGCCGACCGCGGGCGCCTTCATGGTGTTCGACCGCCGCCGCGACATGTTCGAGGTGGCGCGCGGCTTCGCGCATTTCTTCGCGCACGAGAGTTGCGGCTTCTGCACGCCGTGCCGCGTCGGCACCGCGCTGGTGGTCAAGCGCATGGACAAACTGGCGGCGGGCCACGGTTCGCGGCACGATATCGACGTGTTGTTCGAGCTCGACCGCCTGATGCACACCGCCACCCATTGCGGCCTGGGCGCCACCGCCTGCAACCCGCTGCGCGACACGATCCTCAAGTTCCGCCCGGCCTACGAGCAGCGCCTGCAGTCGCTGCATTTCGAGCCGGCCTTCGACCTGGATGCCGAGTTGTCGATCGCGCGCCACATGACCGGCCGCGACGACGCCGGCGCCCACCTGGAGAACCGCTCGTGACCGACCTGCCTACCCCGGCCGAGCCGGCCCCGGTTTTTGCGCTCGACGGCGAAGACCTGCCCTTCCATCCCGGCGACACGGTGCTGCAGGCCGCCACACGCGCCGGGCGCTACATACCGCACCTGTGCTGGCATCCGGATTTCCCGGCGCATGGCTCGTGCCGGGTGTGCAGCGTCAAGGTCAATGGCCGCCCCGGCGCCGCCTGCACCATACGCGCCGCGAGCGGGCTCGAGGTGGAGAGCCATACCGAAGAACTCAACGCCCACCGCAAGACGCTGCTGCAGATGCTGTTCGTGGAGGGCAACCATTTCTGCCCGAGCTGCGAGAAGAGCGGCAATTGCCTGCTGCAGGCCACCGCCTACGCCATGGGCATGGAAGGGCCGCATTTCGAGGAGTTCTACCCCGACCGCCCGGTCGATGCCAGCCACCCCGACATCCTGCTCGATTTCAACCGCTGCATCCTGTGCGAACTGTGCGTGAAGGCCAGCCGCGATGTCGACGGCAAGAACATCTTCGCCATCGGCGGCCGCGGCATCGCGACCCACCTGCTGGTCAACAGCGAGAGCGGCAAGCTGGCCGACACCGCCATGGCGCTGGGCGACCGCGCCGCCGACATCTGCCCGGTGGGCGTGATCCTGCCCAAGCGGCGTGGCTTCGTGATTCCGATCGGGCAACGGCGCTTCGACGCCACGCCGGTGTCGGAGCAGGTCGAAGGCGGGCCGGCATGAACCGCAAGGCCTCGCCCGTGGCAGTGCATCACGCAGAGGCTGCGCCATGACCCTGCCGGTGATGCCCCACGGACCGCGCAAGCTCAAGGTCGCCACGGTCTCGCTGGCCGGCTGCTTCGGCTGCCACATGTCCTTCCTCGATATCGACGAGCGCTTGTTCGAGCTGATCGAACACATCGAGTTCGACCGCTCGCCGCTGACCGACATCAAGGTGGTGGGCCACTGCGACATCGGCCTGATCGAAGGCGGGCTGTGCAACGCCGAAAACGTGGTGGTGCTGCGCGAGTTCCGCGCGCACTGCAAGACGCTGGTGGCGGTTGGCGCCTGTGCCATCACTGGGGGCCTGCCGGCGCAGCGCAACCACCTCGACCTGGGAACCATGCTGACCGACGTGTACCGCAGCCGCCCGGGCCTGAGCGCCGGCAGCGCGATCCCGAACGACCCCGAGCTGCCGCTGCCGCTCAACAAGGTGCACCCGATCCACGAGGTGGTGCACGTCGACTATTTCCTGCCCGGTTGCCCACCCTCGGCCGACGCGTTCTGGAGCTTCCTGACCGACCTCATGGCCGGTCGCACGCCCAGACTCGGACATGGCCTGATCCACTATGACTAGCGTGAAGTTCGATTTGTCCGCGAGGCAAAGCCGCAGGCAGCTGTCAACGACCGCTTCCGGCCCAAAGCTGACGTTCGTTGTTTGGCCCGCGTTGGTCTTGTGTGCGCGTCGCGATGTCGCACGGGGCGGCAAAGGCCCGCGCGGACAGCGCGCAGCGCTTCACTGTGGCGGTCGGGCGCTGAACGCGCCGACTGCCTTGCGGTGCGCGGTCTTGCGCCCGCATCGCCAAACTCGCTGCGTTCGCTGCGCTCTCTGCGCTCGGACAGTGGCGATGAGAATGATGACGAACGCGCTGCGCGCTGGGCGCAAGCCCTGTGCTCCTCAGCGCCACAGAGGCGCGCTGCACGCTGTCCCCACGGACCTTTGCCGCCGGGCTTCTGGTATGCGGGCCGTCGGGGCCCGGAAAACGGCGCCGGCTCCGGACCCCGGAGCAACGCCCACCAATTCCCCCGCGTCGCGGCCGGCGGGACCCGGCGCGGGCGATTTGTGGGGCGCCGAGGAGCGCAGCGGGCGGGGCGGCGCGCGCAGCGCGCTTCGTGGTCTGACTCATCGCGCCTGTCTGAACGCAGCGCCCAAAGGGCGCGTAGTGAGTTGCGCGATGCGCCCCGCACGCGAGCACCGCAGGGCAGTCCGCGCGTTCAGCGCCGGACCTTTCCACCATGAGCCCGCGCCGGGCCCCGCCAGCCGCGGCGCGTGCGAGCATCAACGCCTGCCCGTGTCGGGCCGCGCCGTCGGCGACGCGCCGCAACACCAGCAACAGATTCACGCCAGGCAACAGGACACCAAGTGAACCGCTTTTCCATCTTCAGCATCGCGCGCAACGCGATGTCCTACCACGAGAACTGGCAAAAGCAATGGCGCAGCCCCGAGCCCAAGGCCAGTTACGACGCGATCATCGTGGGCGGCGGCGGGCACGGCCTGGCCACGGCGTATTACCTGGCCAAGGAACACGGCATGCGCAACATCGCCGTGGTCGAGCGCGGCTGGATGGGCGGTGGCAACACGGCGCGCAACACCACCATCGTGCGCTCCAACTACCTGTGGGACGACGCCACACATCTGTACGAAAAGGCGCTGCAGCTGTGGGAGGGCCTGTCGCAGGATCTCAACTACAACACCATGTTCAGCCAGCGCGGCGTGATGAATGTGGGCCATTCGCTGCAGGACATGCGCGACATCCACCGCCGGGTCAACGCGAACCGGCTCAATGGCGTGGACGGCGTGGTGATGAGCCCGGCGCAGATCAAGGAGATGGTGCCGATCATGAACACCTCTTCCTCGCTGCGCTACCCTGTGATGGGCGCCTCGTTCCAGCCGCGCGCTGGTGTCGCACGCCATGACGCGATCGCCTGGGGCTTCGCACGTGCGGCCGATGCGCTGGGCGTGGACATCCTGCAGAACTGCGAGGTGATCGGCATCCGGCGAGACGGCGGCCAGGTGACCGGCATCGAGACCACGCGCGGCTCGATCAGTAGCAGGAAGATCGGCATTGTGTCGGCCGGGCACAGCACGGTGCTGGCCGACATGGCCGGCATCCGGCTGCCGCTGGAGAGCCACCCGCTGCAGGCGCTGGTGTCGGAGCCGCTCAAGCCGATCCTGCACACGGTGGTGATGTCCAACGCGATCCATGCCTATGTGAGCCAGTCCGACAAGGGCGACCTGGTCATCGGTGCGGGCATCGACAGCTACCTGGGCTACGGCCAGCGCGGCAGCTTCCCGGTGATCGAGCACACCCTGCAGGCGATCTGCGAACTGTTCCCTATCTTCCGCCGGGTGCGCATGAACCGCCAGTGGGGTGGCATCGTCGACGTGGCGCCCGACGCCTGCCCGATCATTTCCAAGACCCACATCAAGGGCCTGTATTTCAACTGCGGCTGGGGCACCGGCGGCTTCAAGGCCACGCCTGGCTCGGGCTGGGTCATGGCGCACACCATGGCGCAGGACCGCCCGCACCCGCTCAACGAGGCGTTTGCGCTCGACCGTTTCAATACCGGCCACCTGATCGACGAGCACGGCGCGGCCGGCGTCGCGCACTGACATGGACGCCCCCCGAAACGCCTGCGGCGTCCCGTGTCAGGGCCAGAGGCCCGGACCCTTCGGCCTGTCCAAGCCTGTGCAGGCAGACTTGGAGCCGCAGGCGCTCAGCCCCCACCGGGGGGCGGCCGGCCGCTTCGGAGCGGCCGTGCGCAGCGGCCCTCGACCAGACAGTTTCATTCACAAGCCTCCAACATGTTATTGATCCATTGCCCCTGGTGCGGCCCCCGCGCCGAAAGCGAATTCAGCTGCGGTGGCGAGGCCCATATCGCCCGGCCGCTCGACACCGACGCCCTGACCGACGAACAGTGGAGTGATTACCTTTTCATGCGCAAGAACCCGAAAGGCCTGCACCGCGAGCAGTGGCTGCATTCCCAGGGCTGCCGGCGCTGGTTCAATGCCGAGCGCCATACCGTGAGTTACGTGTTCACGAAGTTCTACAAGCCCGGCGAGAACCCGGATGCACCAGCCACCGGGGGAGGCGCGGCATGAGCGGCATACGACTCAAGACCGGCGGCGGCAGGATCGACCGCGCACGCCCCGTGGGCTTCCGATTCAACGGGCGCAGCTACCAGGGCTTTGCCGGCGACACGCTGGCCTCGGCGGTGCTGGCCGCCGGCGAGACGGTGCTGTCGCGCTCCTGGAAGTACCACCGCCCGCGCTCGATCGTCAGCAGCGGCATCGAGGAGCCCTCGGCGCTGGTGCAGATGGAGTCGGGCGCGTGGGTCATCCCCAACGCCAAGATGCCCGAGGTCGAGCTTTATCAGAATCTGTCGGCCACCAGCGTCAACCCCTGGCCAAGCCCGGGAAAACACCTGTTCAGCATCAACCGCTGGTTCACGCCGCTGTTCCCGGCGGGCTTCTACTACAAGACATTCATGTGGCCGGCGAAGGCCTGGATGTGGTACGAGCGCTTCATCCGTCAGGCTGGCGGCCTGGGCGCGTCGCCGCAGGAAGAGGACAAGGACCGGTACGTGCACCAGAACATCCACTGCGATGTGCTGGTCGCAGGTGGTGGTGTGGCCGGGCTGGCCGCGGCGCTGGCCGCCGGGCGCAGCGGCGCGCGAGTGATCCTGGCCGAGCTGGGTGCCCATCTGGGTGGCAGTGCACACCGGCTGCAGGGCAGCATCGACGGGTTGTCCGCATCCGAATGGGTGCGTGCCGCCGAGCAGGAACTCGCGGCCATGCCCGAGGTGAAGATCATCCGCCGGGGGGTGGTGTTTGGTTACCACGACGGCAACTTCGTCACCATCCGCGAGTCGCTGACCGACCACCTGCCCGTGCAGGAGCGCAAGGGCTTTCGCGAGCGCCTGTGGCGGGTGCGTGCGGCGCAGGTGGTGCTGGCCACCGGGGCGCATGAACGACCGATGGTGTTCGGCAACAACGACCTGCCGGGTGTGATGCTGTCCTCGGCCCTGGCCGACTACGCCGCGCTGTATGGCGTGCGGGTGGGCCCGCGCATCGTGCTGGCCACCAACAACGACAGCGCCTATGCCGACGCATTGATCCTGCAACAGGCTGGCGCGCAGGTGACGGTGGTCGATGCACGTGCCGGCCAGCCGCCGGCCGGCAGCATGGCGCACCAGGCCAGTGTGGCGGGTGTGGCGCTGGTGCGTGGTTTCGTGCCGCTGCATGCCACTGGCAGTGCGGGGGTCACCGCGCTGGTGGTGCGTGCCATGGTGGGCGACAAGGCCAGTGGCGAACAGCGCACGCTGGCGTGCGACGCCATCGGCATGGCCGGTGGCTGGAACCCGGCCATCCACCTGTATTCGCATTCCGGCGGCAAGGCGCGCTGGGATGACACCGCCGCCTGTTTCGTGCCGGGCGCTGCCATGCCGGCGCAGGCGCTGGTTGGCGCCTGCCGGGCCCTCTGGGCGCTGGGCAAGTCGATCGACGATGCCAGTCTGGCCGGCGCTGCCGCTGCCACAGCGGCCGGTTTCTCCGCCACGGCCTCGCAGTACAGCGTGGTCGAGCCGGCCCAGGAGCCGATCGCCGCATTCTGGATCGCCGAGACCGGCGAGCCGGTGTCGCGCCGCGCCAAGGCGTTTGTCGACTACCAGAACGACGTCGCCGCCAGCGATATCGAACTGGCGATCCGCGAGGGATTCGAGTCGATCGAGCACATCAAGCGCTACACCGCGCTCGGATTCGGCACCGACCAGGGCAAACTCGGCAACATCAACGGCATGGCGCTGGCGGCCCGCGCCATGGGCAAACCGATCGACCAGGTCGGCACCACCACCTTCCGGCCAAACTACCTGCCTATCAGTTTCGGCACCTTCGCCGGGCTGGAGCGCGGCGAGCTGTTCGACCCGGCGCGCAAGACCAGCCCGCACCTGCTGCACGTAGCCGCCGGCGCACTGTTCGAGGACGTCGGCCAGTGGAAGCGCCCCTGGTACTTCCCCAAACCGGGCGAAGACCTGCACCAGGCGGTCAACCGCGAATGCCTGGCCGTGCGCAACAGCGTCGGCATGTTGGACGCGTCCACGCTGGGCAAGATCGACATCCAGGGGCCGGACGCGGCCAAGCTGCTCAACTGGATGTACACCAACCCCTGGCTCAAGCTCGAGGTGGGCAAGTGCCGCTACGGCCTGATGCTCGACGAAAACGGCATGGTGTTCGACGACGGCGTCACCGCGCGCCTGTCAGAGAACCATTTCCTGATGACCACCACCACCGGTGGCGCGGCGCGTGTGCTGGGCTGGATGGAGCGCTGGGTGCAGACCGAATGGCCCGACATGCAGGTCTGGATGACCAGTGTCACCGACCACTGGTCCACCTTCGCGGTGGTCGGGCCGAACAGCCGCGCCGTGGTGCGCAAGATCTGCCAGGACGTGGACCTGTCGAACGAGGCCTTCCCCTTCATGAGCTGGCGCGAGGGCACGGTGGCCGGGGTGCGCGCGCGCATCATGCGCATCAGCTTCTCGGGCGAGATGTCGTTCGAGGTGAATGTGCCGTCCCACACCGGCGCCCATGTCTGGCGCTCGCTGGTGCAGGCCGGTGCGGAGTTCGACCTCACGCCGTACGGCACCGAGGCGATGCACGTGCTGCGCGCCGAGAAGGGCTACATCATCGTGGGCCAGGATACCGATGGCTCGATCACGCCGTACGACCTGGGCATGGGTGGCATGGTGTCCAAGACCAAGGATTTCCTGGGCCGGCGTTCGCTCACGCGCAGCGACACCGCGCGCGCCGACCGCAAGCAGCTCGTCGGTCTGCTGACCGACGATCCGTTGACGGTGCTGCCCGAGGGCACGCAGCTGACCGACAAGCCGGCCGGCACCCCGACGCCGGTGCCGATGCTGGGGCATGTCACCTCCAGCTACTACAGCCCCACGCTCCAGCGCTCGATCGCGATGGCGGTGCTGCGCTCGGGTACCCAGCGCATGGGCCAGAAGGTGAATGCAGCGCTGGCCGACGGCCAGTACGTGGCCGCCACCGTGACCAGCACGGTTTTCTACGATCCGGAAGGAAAACGCCTCCATGCCTGATGTTGTATTGAGCAGCCCGCTGGCCGAGGTGCTGGCCAAGGGCAAACGCGCGTTGCGGGTCGACGGGCGCAGCTGCGCGCTGGGCGAGATGGCATTTGTGCAGATGCTCAACCTGCGCGGCGACGCCTCGGACCCGCGTTTCACGCAGGCGGTGCTCGCGCACACCGGCATGCACCTGCCGCGGCGGGCGAACACCGCTTCCATCGACCCGCAGCGCCAGCTGTTGTGGATGGGCCCCGACGAATGGCTGCTCAAGCTGCGCGACGGCCAGGGAGACGCGATCGCCAGTGCCCTGCGCGCTGCGCTGTCGGGTGTGCACAGCGCCGTGGTGGACGTGGGCGATGGCAACACCACGCTCACTCTGGAGGGGCCGGCTGCGGCCGACCTGCTGGCCCGTGGCTGCCCGCTCGACCTGCATGCCCGGGTGTTCCCTGCCGGTGCGATGGCGCAGACCCATGTTGCCAAGGCCGGCGCCACGCTGTTGTGCCTGGCGCCCGGGACGCAATACGAGTTGACGGTGCGGCGCAGTTTCGCGGACTATCTGTTTCGCTGGTTGTGCGCTGCGGGGGAATGACCGGGTGTTGCTCCAGTGTCCTGCGGCGGGGTGTCAGCGGCCCGGATCGGTGTGTGTGGCGCCAGTCGGTTGACGGGATCAGTGCGTGGGCCTGTGGTTTGGCGGGATCAGGCCGGCGCGGCGCTCGGCTCCGCGGCTGTCCCTCCGGCCTGCGGCCTCCTTCCTGTGCGCCCAGCATGGGCGTACTCCTGTGGGTGAAAGTCCCACCGTAAGTTGATCACAGCAAACGAAGCGAAGCGCAACTGCATGAGGGCGACCGAGTGTGGGAAGGAAGCGTGGAGCATAAATTACAAGCCGATGAACA
>JANMZX010000167.1:0-9693 GCA_031383745.1 Rhodoferax sp.
GCCAAGATCGAAGGGGCCTGAGTGGCGGGTCACCAGTCGCCTGCGCCGGGGCCACTCGCCGGCATCCGCATCGTCGATTTTTCCAGCGTGTTTTCCGGGCCGATGGCCACCGCGCTGCTGGCCGACCAGGGAGCGGCGGTCATCAAGGTCGAATCGCCGGAAGGCGACACCAGCCGCCGCGTGGGCCCGGCCAAGGGCGACCTGTCCGCAGCCTTCATCACGGTCAACCGCGGCAAGCGCTCGATAGCGCTGGACCTGAAGCATCCCGAGGCGCGCACCATCCTGACCGCCCTGGTGCGCCAGACGGATGTGCTGGTGAGCAACTTCCGGCCCGGTGTGCTCGAGCGCCTGGGGCTGGACCGGGCGCATCTGCAGACGCTGAACCCGACGCTGGTGCAGTTGTCGATCACCGGTTTCGGCCCCGATGGCCCGCGCGCCGACGACCGTGCCTACGACGCCGTGATCCAGGCGGTGGCCGGCGTCTCCGCATCGCACCGCGACAAGCACACCGGGCTGCCAGGCCTGCTGTCGTCGACCGTGTGCGACAAGCTCACCGCGCTGACGGCCGCCCAGGCGCTGACCGCCGCGCTGTTTGCGCGTGAGCGCGACGGCCAGGGCCGCCATGTGGAGGTGTCGATGCTCGATGCCACGCTGGCCTTCCAGTGGGTCGACGCGATGTACAACCAGGTCTTTCTCGATGATGCGCCGGTCGGCTTTCCCGAGATGGGAATCACCCTCAAACCATACGCCACCGCCGACGGCATGGTGGCAGTGATGATGCCGCAGCAGGCCGAGTTCGTGGCGCTGTGCCACGCGCTGGGCCGGCCGGATGTCGCCCAGGATGCGCGGTTTTCCTCGCCGCAGGCGCGCAGCCGCCATCCGGCGGAATTGCGCGCCACGCTGGAGCCCCTGATGGCCCTGCAGTCCACTGCGGCGCTCGAAGCCGCCGGCCGGACGCATGGTGCGCCGGTGGGCCGTGTCAACGAGCGCCAGGAGGTACTGGTCGATCCGCAGGTGGTGCACAACCAGGTGCTGGTGGAAATCGACCATGGCAGCGTAGGCCGTGTGCGGCTGGCGCGGGCGGCGGCGCGGTTTGACGGTGCGGCGATCCGTCCGGCGGCCGCAGCGCCGCACCTGGGTGAACACGGACGCGCCGTGCTGCGCGAACTCGGCTTCGATGACGCGCTGGTCGCACAATGGATTGCCTGCGGCGTGTTGCGTGACCCAGGCCCCTGACATCGCGCAACCCAAGCCAATGGGAGACACCGGATGCAAAAGATCCTGAAATGGAGCGTACTGGCCGTGTTGCTGCTGGTGGTGGCCGGGGGTATCGGCGGCTACGTCATGCTGCGCTCGGCGGGCCATGCGCAGGTGGATGGCGCGATGAAGCTCCCTGGCCTGACGGCGCCGGTCACCGTGTTGCGGGACGACCTGGGCATTCCCTACATCTTCGCCGCCAACACGCCCGACCTGCTGCGTGCCCAGGGTTTCGTCACCGCGCAGCACCGGCTGCTGCAGTTCGAGCTGTTCCGCGCCACCTGGCGCGGCGAGCTCGCAGCCACCTTCGGGCCCGACGCGTTGCCCAGCGACATCCGCATGCGGGTGCTGGGCATCGCACGCAACGGCGAACGCCATGCACCCAGGCTCGACGCCGCCGCGCGCAGCTACCTGCAGCACTATGTGGATGGCCTCAACGCCTACATCGAAGGGCATGTGGGTGACCACCCGATCGAGTTCAAGCTCGCCGGCCTGCGCCCCAGGCCCTGGAGCGTCGCCGATCTGGTGACGCTGGTGCATTTTGTGCACTACACCCATTCGACCAACTTCAAGGCCGAGGTGGTGGCGCAGAAACTGATGGACAAGCTCGGACTGGAGCGCGCGCGCGACATCTTCCCGCTGACCCTGAATCCGGATTGGGCGCCGTCCGCGATCCAGACCGCGCTGGGCGCCACACCGGCGCCGTGGCGCACGGACTGGGCGCAGCTGGACATCCAGTGGTCGGATCTGGCGGTTGCGCCGGAGAACCTCAACCACCAGGGCCTGGGTTCCAACAACTGGGCCGTCGGCCCGTCACGCTCGGCATCCGGCAAGGCCATGGTGGCAAACGACCCGCACCTGGACAACCGCATCCTGCCCGGCACCTGGCACCCGGTGGGCCTGTTCACACCCGATATCCAGGCCGTGGGCGCGGCCCTGCCGGGCATGCCCGGCATCATGGTGGGGCGCACCAAGCACGTCGCGTTCGGCGTGACCAACGCCTATGGCGACGTGCAGGACCTGTACGTCGAGACCGTCGACCCTGCCAATCCCGCCAACTACCTCGACGGCGCCAGGAGCGTGCCCTTCGAGAAGCGCACCGAAACCATCCGCATCAAGGACAAGGCCGCCGATGGTGGTTACCGCGACCATCCGCTCACGCTGCGTTTCACGAAACGCGGGCCGGTGATCAGCGACCACGCCGGCCTGGGCCCCAAGGGCGACAAGCTGCTGGTGCTGCGCTCGACCGATGCCGAGGTGCTGGGGCCGGTGCTGGGCATCGAAGGCCTGCTGACCGCGCCCAACGCGGCGGCCTTCGACCGCGAGGTGCAGAAGATCGACCTGATGCTGTTCAACTTCGTGTACGCCGACGACCAGGGCAGCATCGGCCACCGGGCCAGTGGCGCGGTACCGATCCGCGCCGGCGCCGATGGTGGCTTTCCGCGCCTGCCGCCCAAGGACGGCAGCGACGACTGGACCGGCTTCATCCCCAAGGACCGCATGCCCGGCATGGCCGACCCGCCGCGCGCCTGGGTCGGCACGGCCAACCACGACACCCGCCCGAAGGACTACCCCTGGTACTACACCAACTACGTGGCGCCGAACTACCGCTACGCACGCATGGGCCAGGTGCTGGGCGCCGCGCAGAAGATGACGGTGGACGACCATATCCGGCTGATGCACGACGACCGCAACCTCCAGAGCGACACACTGCGCACATCCATCGTTGCGGCCCTCAAGGACGACCCGGCGCAGCGCGACCTGGCGGCCCTGCTGGAGAAATGGGACGGCGTGGACCGCGCCGACCAGGCCGCACCCCTGGTGTACCAGGCGCTGTACCGCGAGATCGCCATTGGAACCTTCAGCGATGAGCTCGGCGAGGACGTGGTCGCCGACATGTTGTCCACCTGGTACTTCTGGCAGCAGCGCTTCGACGCCCTGGTGGCCAAGCCTGACGCGATCTGGTTCGACGACGTGCGCACCCCCGCTCGCCGCGAAACCCTGGCCGACGTGATCCGCACCGCCGCGCCGCGCGCCCGCGCGCAGCTCGAGGCTGCGCAGGGCAAGGACCCTGCCGCCTGGCGCTGGGGCAAGGCGCATACCCTGCGCTTCGTCAGCCCGCTGCGGCGCAATGGCGTCGGGCAGGAACTGGTGGGCGGCTTCACGCGGGAGCGCGCCGGCAGTGGCGAAACACTACGGCGCGGTGTCTACGATTTCCAGAAGCCGTTCGACGTGAACTTCTTCGCCTCGATGGAACTGGTGGCCGATTTCGGCGACCCCGACAAGATCGAGGCGGTGCTGGCCGGCGGTGTCAGCGAACGGCATTTCCAGCCGCACCAGAACGACCAGGCCCGGCTGTGGGCCGATGGCCAGCGCAGACCGTGGTGGTTCAACCCGGACAAGGCGCGGGCCAACGCCAAACACACGATCACGCTGTCGCCCTAGGGTGCCCGATTGGCCGGTGCGGCGTGTGCCGTGTTCCCGGCGCAGGGCTGCGGTGGGCCGACTCATACGGTTTCGCGTTCAACCTAGATTCGGCAGTTGGACGCAAACTGGTATCAGTCGCGTGCCTGCTGCCCCAGCCACTCCCGCCACACCGCCATCATGATGGCCAGCACCACCGGGCCGACGAACAAACCGACCAGCCCAAAGGCCGCCACGCCCCCCAGCACGCCGAACAGCACCAGCAGGAAAGGGATCTGCGTGGCGCTGCTGATCACGATCGGCCGGATCAGGTTGTCGACCCAGCTCACCACCAGCGTGCCCCACAGCAGCAATCCGACACCGGCGGCTGTCTGGCCGGTCATCAGCAGCCAGATACCGATCGAGCCCCACACGAACGGTGTGCCGAACGGGATCAGGGCGATCAACGTGGTGATCAAGGCCATCAGGAGGGGTGAACGCACGCCGGCTGCCCAGTAGCCGAGGCCGGCCAGCAGGCCCTGGGCCAGCGCTGTCAGCACCAGGCCGTAGACCACGGCGCGGGTGGTGGCGCCGACTGCGTCCAGGTAGGCCTCGACCCGGGACCCGACGAAGCGGCCCAGCACCTGGCGCACCTGGCGCAGCACGTCCTCGCCATCGCGGTACAGGAACAGCGCGGTGAACAGCGCCAGGCCCAGGCGCGCGGCATTGCGGCCCACGCCGCCCAGCAGGTCGAACAGCTCGCCGGTGCGCTGGTCGATCCATTCGCCCAGCTGTTCGCGTAGCGCGGCCGGGCTGCTGGTGAGGTGGTCGAAGTTCTCCTGCAGCCAGTCGCCCAGCCAGGGAATCGCGCGCAGGATGTCGGGCAGCGGCCGGGGCCCCTGCGCGAGGTAGGCCGCCACCGCTGCATAGGCGCCCGACAACTCGTCGCGCAGCACCGAGATCAGCCACAGCAATGGCAGGGCGATGGCGGCGGTGAGCAACAGCGTCATCACGGCCGCACTCAGGGTGGAACGGCCGCCCAGCAGGCGGCGCAGCCGCAGGTACAGCGGCCAGGTGGCAATGACCATGATGGCCGCCCAGGCGATCGGCACCAGGAACAGGTGCAGCACCGCGTAGGACAGCAGCAGCAGGCCACCCAGCAGCAGGGCCAGGATCAGCCGGCGCGGCGTGAAAGTGGTGGGGTCGTTGTACATGCGGGTAGTGTCGCCGGGCGGGCCGCAGCGCAACGCTCCGGCACCCCTTGGCAATGGGAGGCCGGTGCTCAGCGCGCCGGCATGAGCGACGTCTCGGCCGGCCGGCCGGGCAGTTGCAACGCCGTGGTGGCGGCGGGGGTGTGCGCCAGCAGCCTGCCGCGCCGGTAGACCAGCAGCCGCGTCGCACGCAGGCGGATCGCCTCCACCGGATCACGCGCCTGCAGCAGTACGAAATCGGCATGGCATCCGGGCGCCAGGCCGTAACCCTCCAGGCCCAGGATGCGCGCCGGGTTCTCGGTAACCGCGGCGAAACACTGGCGCATGGCCGCCTGGCTGGTCATCTGGGCCACGTGCAGGCCCATGCTCGCCACGTCGAGCATGTCGCCGCAGCCCAGCGAATACCAGGGGTCCATCACACAGTCCTGCCCGAAGGCGACGGTCAGGCCCTGGGCCATCAACTCCGGCACGCGGGTCATTCCGCGGCGTTTCGGGTAGCTGTCGTGACGGCCCTGCAGCGTGATGTTGATCAGCGGGTTGCTCACCACCTGCACCTGCGCCTCGGCCATCAGCGGCAGCAGCTTGGACACATAGTAGTTGTCCATCGAATGCATGGAGGTCAGGTGCGAACCGGTGACCCGACCGTGCAGGCCCAGGCGCTGGGTCTCGCAGGCCAGCGTCTCGATATGGCGCGAGAGCGGGTCGTCGGATTCGTCGCAGTGCATGTCGACGCGTTTGCCCTGCGCGGCGGCGAGTTCGCACAGCAGCTTCACGCTGGCGGCGCCGTCGGCCATGGTGCGCTCGAAATGCGGTATGCCGCCCACCACGTCCACACCGAGCGCCAGCGCGCGCTGGAGGTTCTGCAGGCCGCCGGGGGCACGCAACACGCCGTCCTGCGGAAACGCCACCAGTTGCAGGTCGAGGTAGGGCGCCACACGGCGCTTGACCTCGAGCAGCGCTTCCACCGCGAGCAGGCGCGGGTCGCTGGTATCCACATGCGAACGGATGGCCAGCAGGCCCTTGGCCACGGCCCAGTCGCAATAGGCCAGCGCGCGTTCGACGACTGCCTCCTGCGTCAGGTGCGGCTTGAGCTCGCCCCACAGGGCGATACCTTCAAGCAGGGTGCCGCTCTGGTTGATGCGGGGCATGCCGTAGCTCAGCGTGGCGTCCATGTGGAAATGGGCGTCGACGAACGGCGGGGTGACGAGCTGGCCCCCGGCATCGATGTGGTGGTGCGCAGGCGCCTGCAGATGCGCCGCCACGTCGACGAAGCGGCCGTCCTGCACTGCGAGGCACATGCCGGTGCGGCCGTCGGGCAGCGTGGCGTTGGTGACGAGAAGGTCGAGCATGTCGGGCGGCTCCGGCAATCAGGCGGGAAAAGTGGGTATCGTGCATCGCACCATCATCAAGTGAATGTACCTGTTTCGATGCCGCGTGGCGGCGGCGCTGCAAAAGGCTGAGAATGGACTTTCCCCATGAGCACCCGCATGCTGAAGTTCCTCGTGCCGGTCCGGCGCATTGCAGCCTCGGATCTGGCGATGCTGCGGCGTTTTCCGCGGTATGCGATCGCGGTGCTCGCGATCGCCCTGGTCCCTGCGCTGTATGCGCTGATCTACCTCACCAGTGTGTGGGACCCCAACGCGAACACTGGCGCCCTGCCGGTGGCGATCGTGAACCTCGACGCCGGTATCCGGCAACACGGGCGGACCGTCAACGTGGGGGCGGAGCTGACCCGGGGCCTGGTCGGGTCGGCCAGGTTCGGCTTCCGTGTCGTGGCCGATGCCGAGCGTGCACGCGCCTCTGTGCGCCGCGGGGAGCTGGCGTTCGCCATCGTGATCCCGGCGGACTTCAGCGCCAATGCGGTGCCCGGCGTGCAGCCCGGTGCCGGCAAGGTGGTGGTGATCGTGTCCGAAGGCAACAACTACGCCTCGGCCGGTTTTGCGCGCCGGTTTGCCGAGGACCTGGGCCACCAGGTCAACGAGACGCTCAACGAGCAGCGCTGGGCGCAGGTGCTGGAGACGGCCGACGGCTCCGGCCGAAGCCTCGAAGACCTGCGCGCCGGCATGGCGCAGTTGCATGCCGGCCTGCAGGACCTGGAACGCGAGCTCGGCAAGAGCAACATGGCCATGGCCCAGTTCGCCCAGGGCGTCCGGCAACTGGGCACCGACCTGCGCGGCCTGGACGCCCGTTGGCCGCCCGAAGCCGACCTGCGCCAGTTGCGCGCCGGCATGCAGCGCCTGACCGAGCGACAACGCGCGTTGGCGCAGGCGATCGAGGCGGCATGGGGTGGCGCCGACCGGTTTGGCGACGCCGCAGCGCCGCAGCCTGCGCACGGCTTGGCCGGCGCGCCGTCTGCAGAGGTCGCGTCGGCATTTGCGGGCGGGCCGGCCGACCTCGCGAGCGGGCGCTCGCAACTGCGCGACGGCCTGGGCTCCGCCCGGGACTCCAGCACCCGGCTCGCGGCGGGCCTGGCGCGGTTCGATGCCAATCTGGGCCGGCTGCTGGACACCGTGGGTGTCTCCGGAGAAAGCCTGCACGGCGTGGTTGGCCGGCTGCCGCAGGGCGCGGCGCTGGACGCCGTGCCGGTGGGCGGCAAGGCCCTGGCGGATGCAGCGGCGCGCTTGCGTTTTGGCGTCGAGATGGCGCAGTCCGCCCTGCCTGCTGCCACCGGCAAGCCCGCTGGCAGTGCCCGTGGTCTGGCCGATTCGGTCGAACCGGTGCTCGACGTGCTGGCGCCGGTTGCCAACAACGGCAGCGCCTTTGTTCCGAACATGGTGGCCATGGCCCTGTGGCTGGGTGCGGTCATGATCGTGTATGTGTTTGCGATGCAGTCCTTGTCGGTCCACCATGCGGGCGCACCCCGGCTGGCGCAGGCGCTGGGCAAGCTGGTGGTTCCGGCGGCCACCGCCATGCTGCAGGTGGTGCTGATCCTGGCGATGCTGGTCTGGGGCCTGGGTGTGCGGGTGCCCAACGCCGGTGCGTTCATCACGACGATGGTGGTCTCGGCGCTGGGCTTTCTGGCCATCGTGTTCCTGCTGGTGCATGCGTTCGGGGAGGCCGGAAAGCTCGCCGCCGTGTTGTTGCTGACGGTGCAACTGGCCGCCGGTGGCGGTGTGCTGCCGATCGAACTCAGTGGCGGGCTGTTCCGGTCCGTCCACGACTGGCTGCCTTTCACCTGGGTGGTGCGGGCCTTGCGTGCCAGCCTTTTCGGCGCTTTCGACAACGACTGGTTGCGCGCCACCGGTGTGGTCGGCGCGGTCGGCACGGCGGCGTTCCTGCTGTCGGCCTGCGTCGGCCACTGGAAGGATGTGGCCGATGCCGACCAGCATCCGCCGATCGACGTGTAACCCATGCCCCGGCCGGGGCGCGGGGTGGCTGCGAGGCATTCGCCGGCTGGCGGCATTTCGCGGCCCGAGGTCATCGAGCGGGACAGTGCGGAAGCCTGGCAACAATGGCTGGACGCGGTGGCCGAGCGGGAGTGTGTGCTGGAGTTCGAGCCGACCCATCCCACACCACTGGACCAGGCGCCGGAGGACGCACAGGGGTCCTTGCGCGCGTCGGGTCCCTGACCGGACGATCCGCGGCTCGCACCAGCCGGCACACGGGCGCTGGCGGCGCCGGGCCGCTGCTCGGCCCGGCAACCGGTGGATCGGTTCAGGGCTGTGCGCGCTGCGGGCGCGCCAGCGCCAGGACAACCGTCATGGCATACGCAACCAGCAGCAGCCACTTGGCACTGGCGCAGCCCGCTGCAAGCGGATAGGGCAGTTGCACGCCCAGTCGGGGAACCTCGGTGAGCCACCAATGCCATACGTTCTCGCCGGCATCGAACACCGCAGCCCAGGGCAGGGCCCAGGTCACCCAGATGCGGTACCACCGGCGCCGCGGTTCGAAGAACCGGATGTGCGTGGCCAGCAGGTAACCGAACCCGCCGTAACTGAGCAGCAAGGCACCGTCGATCGGCAGGTGCAGCCGGAACCGGTGCAACTGCTCCGGTGACCATGCATGCACCACGGACCCGAAGGCCCGTGGGCTGAAGGCGAACTGCAGCACCAGGACGCCCGGTTCCAGGGGCGCCAGATACCAGGCCAGTCCGGACAAGAGCACCAGTGCGGTGATGCCCGTGCACCAGACAAGCCCTGTGTGCGTGCGCGTCGACAGTTTGTGCACATCGTTCCAGTCTGCGAAAAAAAAGCCACGGCTGCCGGGGCGGCCGTGGCTTGATGTCGGGTTCCCGCAGCAGGGTGCGGGTTCGGATGCAGGGCTCTGCGACCTACTTGGCCGCTTCCCAGACCGCGTGCGAATACGCTGCCTTGCCCGGGTCCTTCTTGATCACCGGCGACTCGCCACCGGCCAGCAGCACCTTGACCGTGCGCTCGTAGGCGGCCGGCTCCAGGTAGCCCAGCTTCGGCGTGCCGGCGGTCTTGATGAGCTTGGCCACGTTTTCCATCTGGCGCTTCTGCACTTTCTCGCTGGCGCTGCCCGAGGTGTCGGCCTTGACCACGATCTTGGCTGCTTCGCCGGGGTTCTTGACCGCGTCGTTCCAGCCCTTGAAGGTGGCCTTGAGGAACTTGCCCATGCGCTTGACGAAGGCCGGATCCTTCAGGTTGGATTCGAGCACATACAGGCCGTCTTCCAGCGAGGCCACGCCCTGGTCCTCGTAGAAGAAGGTGACGAGGTCGGACTCCTTGACGCCCGCGTCCACCACCTGCCAGTACTCGTTGTAGATCATGGTCGAGATGCAGGCGGCCTGGTTCTGCAGCAGCGGATCGACGTTGAAGCCCTGCTTGAGCACCTTGATGTCGGTGTCCGGTTTGAGCTTGAG
>JANMZX010000179.1:0-1761 GCA_031383745.1 Rhodoferax sp.
CTATTCTGAGCACACCGCCAGGCTGGAGGCATCGGTAGCTTTCGGTCAGGCACACACGCGCGCCGCGCAAGGGGAGGTGTTCGAGTACATGTGACGAAAAAACTGCCTCGAAGCGGTTGCTCTGAAACGGCCAGTCACGAGTGACGTCCAGATAGCGCAGGCGCCGGAATACGCCGGCGCGATGCTCGGCATAACGCACGTCGCTCATACGACGGATTTTGTGTAGCGCCCACGCGAGCCCAGGCACCCGGGCTACTCGGAGATGGGGGGTGACGTCCGTATTCGTCCAGCCGTCACGGGGACAATTGAAAGCACCAAAATGCAGCCGCGCCATCGTGATCACTCGTGGTGGTCAAACGTCTGAAACCCCGCCAACTTGACCAGCGCATCCCGCTTGGCACTGGTGAAGTCGGCCTGCACCATCTCGGCCACCAGCTCTTTCAGCGTGGTGCGTGGCACCCAGCCGAGCTTTTCCTTGGCCTTGGTCGGGTCGCCCAGCAGGGTTTCCACCTCGGTGGGGCGGAAGTAACGCGGGTCGACCTTTACGATCACATCACCCACCTTGCATTTGGCGTCCTTGCCGGCTACGGCGCTCACCACGCCTTGTTCGGCTGCGCCTTCGCCCTGCCAGGCCAGCTGCACGCCCAGTTCGCCGGCGGCAAATTCCACAAACTGTCGCACGCTGTATTGCACGCCGGTGGCGATGACAAAGTCTTCCGCGTGGTCCTGCTGCAGCATCAGCCACTGCATTTCCACGTAGTCGCGGGCGTGGCCCCAGTCGCGCAGCGCGCTCAGGTTGCCCAGGTACAGACAATCCTGCAGGCCCAGCGCAATGCGGGCGATGGCGCGCGTGATCTTGCGGGTGACAAAGGTCTCGCCACGCAGCGGGCTCTCGTGGTTGAACAAGATGCCGTTGCAGGCATACATGCCATAGGCCTCGCGGTAGTTCACCGTGATCCAGTAGGCATACAGCTTGGCCACGGCATAGGGGCTGCGCGGGTAGAAGGGCGTGGTCTCCTTTTGCGGAATCTCCTGCACCAGGCCATACAGCTCGCTGGTGGACGCCTGGTAAAACCGCGTTTTCTTCTCCAGCCCCAGGATGCGGATCGCCTCCAAAATGCGCAGGGCGCCGGTGCCGTCCACGTTGGCGGTGTATTCCGGGCTCTCAAAGCTCACCGCCACATGGCTCATGGCGCCCAGGTTGTAGATCTCGTCGGGCTGCACCTGCTGCACGATGCGCGTCAGGTTGGCACCGTCGGTCAGGTCGCCATAGTGCAGCACGAAGTTGCGGTGGTCGACATGCGGGTCCTGGTAGAGGTGGTCGACCCGGTCGGTGTTGAAGGACGACGCCCGGCGCTTGATGCCGTGCACTTCGTAGCCTTTTTTCAGCAGAAACTCGGCCAGGTAGGCGCCGTCCTGGCCGGTGATGCCGGTGATGAGGGCGGTCTTTTTCAGGGTGGTCATGGTGTAGCGGTATTCAGTTCAGTGCCGGGTCGCCGGCGAACCGGTTGCGCAGATCGGGTGCGATGGCTTGCAGCATCTGGTTCGAAAACTGGCTCTGCATGGCGTAGGCGTTGTCGTTGGCCGGGTCGATGGACGACACGCGCACCAGCATGCCGTCGGGGATGCGGCCGGTCATCGCGTAGCGCATTTCGGTCAGCTTCTTGTCGATGCCGCCCGTGGTGACGTGGTCGCCCACCACCGTCCAGTAGGTGATGGGTTCGACCCGCAGGCCCAGCCTGGTCTGCAGGCGCGTGGCGG
>JANMZX010000182.1:0-1821 GCA_031383745.1 Rhodoferax sp.
TACCAGCATGGCGCTGCAGGACCGCGCTGCATCGATCTGCCCGGTCGGCGTGATCCTGCCCAAGCGCCGCGGCTTTGCGGTTCCGATCGGGCAGCGGCGCTTCGACAGCCTGCCGGTATCGGAGCAGGTGGAAGGCGGCACACCATGAGCGCCGCCGGGCCGTTCCCAAGGGCGAATACCGCAATGCGCAGCATGGAGGTTGCCTGATGAGCGCCGCGCCGGGCCGCTCCAGACTAGCGCGCTCCGCATTGCGCAGCATGGAGCATGTCCGATGAGCACCCCGGCAGGCGGGCAAGCGCCGCGCAAGCTCAAGGTCGCCACCGTGTCCCTGGCCGGGTGTTTCGGCTGCCACATGTCCTTCCTGGACATCGACGAACGCCTGTTCGAGCTGATCGAGCACATCGAGTTCGACCGGTCGCCGCTGACCGACATCAAGGAGGTGGGCCACTGCGACATCGGCCTGATCGAAGGCGGCCTGTGCAACGCCGAGAACGTGACCGTGCTGCGCGACTTCCGCGCGCATTGCAAGACCCTGGTGGCGGTGGGTGCGTGTGCGATCAATGGCGGCCTGCCGGCGCAGCGCAACCGGCTCGACCTGCGGGCCATCCTGACCGACGTCTATGGCCACCGGCCCGGCCTGAGCGCGGGCAGCGCGATTCCCAACGACCCGGAATTGCCCCTGCCGCTGAACAAGGTACATCCGATCCACGAGGTGGTGCACGTGGACTACTTCCTGCCCGGCTGCCCGCCCTCCGCGGACGCGTTCTGGGCCTTCCTGACCGACCTGATGGCAGGACGTACGCCGCACCTCGGCCACGGCCTGATCCACTACGACTGACCACCATGCACCCGCTTGAAACCGCTGCCCATCCGCAGGGCCTGCGACGCGTCGCCATCGACCCGGTATCCCGGGTCGAGGGGCATGGCAAGGTGACCATCCTGCTCGACGCCGACAACCGGGTGCAGCAGGTGCGGCTGCATATTGTTGAATTCCGCGGCTTCGAGAAGTTCATCGAAGGCCGCCCGTACTGGGAAGTGCCGGTGATGGTGCAGCGCCTGTGTGGCATCTGCCCGGTGTCGCACCACCTGGCCGCCACCAAGGCCTTCGACCGCGTGCTGGGCGCGGTTCCGGCCACGGCCTCGGCCGAGAAGATCCGCCGCCTGATGCATTACGGCCAGGTGATGCAGTCCCATGCGCTGCATTTCTTTCATCTGTCCTCCCCCGACCTGTTGTTCGGGTTTGACTCCGAAGTGAACCGACGCAACATCGTGGGTGTGGCCGCAGCGCACCCCGAACTCGCGCGCAAGGGCGTGCTGTTGCGCAAGTTCGGCCAGGAGGTGATCCGCGCCACTGCCGGCAAGCGCGTGCACGGCACCGGCTCGGTGCCGGGCGGCGTCAACAAGCATGTCAGCATCGAGGACCGGGCGCTGCTGCAGCGCGACGTGGCGCAGATGCTGGCCTGGGCGCAGGAGGCGGTCGATATCGCCAAACAACTGCATGCGCAGAACCCGACGCTGTACGACAGCTTCGGCAGTTTCCGCTCCAACATGTTGTCGCTGGTGCGCGCCGACGGTGCGCTGGACCTCTACGACGGCGTCATCCGCGCGCGCGACGCCGCGGGCAAGATCATCTTCGACGGCGCCAGCGACCAGGGTTACCTGGACCTGATCGAGGAGGACGTGAAGCCCTGGACCTACATGAAGTTCCCGTTCCTCAAGAGCCTGGGGCGCGAACACGGCTGGTACCGCGTGGGGCCGCTGGCGCGCCTGCAGAACTGCGACTTCATACCCAGCCCGCTGGCCGAGGTGCAGCGGCGCGAG
>JANMZX010000208.1:0-2512 GCA_031383745.1 Rhodoferax sp.
ATTTGTGCGCACACCAGCCGATGCACCCCCCGACGTCACCCGTTCGCTGCGCAGGGCGGTGGTGCTGCTGCGGTTGCTGTCTACGCACATGCAGATCGGCTGGCGGCTGAGCGACCTGGCGGCCCAGGCGCAGCTCGATCCCGCGACCGTCCATCGCCTGCTGGCCGGCCTGTGCGACGAGCGCCTCGCCACGCGGGTGCCGGGCACCCTGCGGTACACACTGGGGCCCCTGGCGTTCGAGCTCGGTATCGCGGCCGAGCCGTATTTCAACCTCGATCGCGCGGCCGGTCACCGGTTGGCGGCACTGGCGACGGAACTGGGCGGCACGCTCTACCTGAAGGTCCGCAGCGGCGTCGATTCGGTGTGTATCGCCCGCCATGACGGGTCGCAACCCGTGCTGGCGCTGCTGCTCGAAGTCGGCGGGCGGCGACCGCTGTGCCTCACCGCCGGGGGCGTGGCGATGCTGATCCGCTTGCCGCGTGTGCAGCAGCAGGACATCGAGCGCCTGAACCGCGATGCGATGGCGCGCCAGGGCGATACCCGCTGGCCCGGCGTGCGTCGCATGTTGCGCCGCTCCAGGCAATGCGGCTTCGGCCTGAACCTGGGCGATATCGTTCCCGGCATCTGCACCGTCAGCGTTGCGCTGCCGTCGGCCGGTCAGGCGCCGGTGGCGTCGCTGGGGCTGGCACTGGCGACGGGCACCCTGACCGAGTCGCGCGCCGCCGACCTGGCATCGGCGTTGGGAGCCGAGGCCATGGATCTGCAACCGCATCTCGCCCGGTTGCGCTTGTGACGGGCGTTTTCCCGGCGGGCAGGTACGCCCCCCGTTCGCCACTACCCCTGTTCGTCGAACAGGCCCGGGCCGTTGAATCGGGCGTGTTCGATCTGCAACAGGCGCAGCTTGGTGGCCAGCCCTCCGTTGGCCGAAAAGCCACCGGCACGCCCTCCGGCCGCCAGCACCCGGTGGCACGGCACCACCGGCGCAAACGGGTTGTGGCCCAGGGCCTGACCGACAGCACGGGCCAGCGCCGGATCGCCCAGTTGCCGGGCCATGTCGCCATAGGTGCGCGTCTCGCCGGGTGCAATCGTGCGCGCCAAACCGTAGACGCGCTGATGGAACGGGGGCACGCCGCGCATGTCGAGCACGAGGTGCGACAGGTCGGCCGGCGGCTCGGGTTCACCACGCAGCAAGGCCGTCACGGCGCGGATCGCGTCCTGCACCGCGGCCGGCGGCGGGGATTCTGCCAACGCCGGAAAACGGCGCTGCATGCGCTGGCGAGTCTGCCCCGGGTCGGCTTCCGGCAGTTGCACACCGACCAGCCCCTCGGCGCCCCAGGCGATCGCGCAATGGCCGATAGCTGTTTCGAACAGCGCAAGCCCGGTGCCGGTCATGGCGGTGCCTGTCGTCGCGCAGAACCGGGCGCGTGCCTCAGCGCGGCAACTGCTACGTCCTTGACGGCCCCCTGGCCGTGACGCCACTGCGACACCGTGGATCCGAACTGCTGCCGGAACCAGAAGGCCATTGCGCTCGGGCCGGAGAATCCCAGCAACTCTGCCAGTTCGGCCAGTGAACGGTCGCTGTCCCGTATTTGTCGTATCGCAAACTCGCGCCGTATGGACGCCAGCAGCGACGAGAAGGATTGGCCGTCGGCCTGCAGATGGCGATGCAGGGTGCGCCGGTCCACGCCCAGATGCTCGGCGACCTGTTCCGCCGTGCAGCGCCCGCCGGGCAGCAATGCCGCGATCAACTGGCGCGCCGAGTCGATGGTGTTGCCACGTGAACTGGACATCGCCTGGTCGAGAAAACGCCGCGCATACGGCGACATGCCGGATTCATGGGTTGGCAAGCGCGCGGCCAGGTCCTTGGCAGCACACACGATGCCGTTGAAACTGCTGTTGAATTCCAGGTCCTTGCCGAAGAGCGTGCGATGGCTGCTCAGGTCGGCCGGCGGCCGGTGCGCAAAACAGACGCGCCGGGGCTTCCAGGCGGGGCCGAGCAGTTCGACCAGGATGCGGTACATAACCCCCACGGCCAGTTCGATCGACTGCCGGATCGACCCCGCCCCATCGATCAGGAACTCCTCGCGGATGACCACGACGTCGGCGTGGTCCTCGATATGGGTGAGCAGGGATGCGTTGAGCAGTCGCAGGTAGCGGCCAAGGGTATCGAGTGCCTGTCGCGCGGTGGGCTCTTCACGCAACACGATGCTGAGCGGCCCGAGATTGGACAGGCGCCTGCCGCGTGCCAGCTGCAGGCCGAAATCCTCCACCCCCGCGGCCTGCGCGCTGGACTCCAGCAATTGCCGCACGGCGACGATGCTGATCGGCATTTCCGGGTCATCCAGGCAGCGCGGGCTCAGCCCCGCCTTGCGCATCATGGACTGGGGATGCAGCCCGAGTGAGCGCGCCAGTTCCAGATAACCACTGAGGCTGGCGCTTCGGATGACAGGCACGGATGGTGGCATCACCTTGTCCCAATACAGATATTGTCTGTCCCAGAATATACATCCAG
>JANMZX010000241.1:0-47421 GCA_031383745.1 Rhodoferax sp.
CCCGCGAGGAGAAGCAACGCCGCCGGCGTGCCGCAGCGCGGCTCGATCGGGTGCGTAGCGCTCTCACCCAGGTGGTGAACGCCGTCGTGGGTACAAAACTCAATGTTCATATGGAGTTGCAAGCGGAAACAAGCGGTCAACTGCCGAATCTAGGTTCAATCGGGCGAAACGTTCTGGTTCAGATGAAACAGGTTTCGCGGGTCGTACTTCCGCTTGACCTGTTGCAACCGCTCGTATCCGTCTGCACCGAACGCATCCCTTACCAGATTGGCACCTTCCCCAAGGCCGGGAAAGTTCAGGTACAGGCGGCCCGTCGAGTACTGCTGCATGTCCTGCCAGAAGGTTCGCACCCACGCCATGTTTGCCGCATCGTCCTCGTGCTTGGACCAGATGGCGTCGAGGCTCAGCATGAAAGGCATGGACCGATCGCCGAATGCCGTGGCATCGGCCGGCACGCGCTGCATGGCTCCTCCAAATTTCCAGATCGAGGAATAGGTCATTTCCGAGGGGCGCCGGGCCATGCGTTCGGTGATCGCACCAATCACTTCGTCCCCGAGTTCGCGGAGGTAGGTGGACTTCCAGTAACACCGGTCACGTCCTTTCGGAAACAGCGCATCGTAGAGCGTCTGAATGGTCCGGTAGGGCATGCGTGCGCTGAAGTCGAGCAACGGTTCACCGAAACTGCGCAACGGCTGGATGACCCGTTCCCCCACATCAGCCGGCCCGTCGTACACGTGGGCAAGCGCCACGACCCGGCGGCCCCACGCGTTTGCTGGAATCGACGCATCCTGCTGTACGGTGGAGAATTCGGCCAGACCGCTCAATGGGTCGGGTGCGGTGGTCATGAAGTCGCGCCAACGCGCAAGGATCTCGTTGGCGCGTTCTTCGGGATACACGGCGCCGCAGAACATCAGCTCGGGTTCTATCGCGTGGAGTTGGAATTCGAAACTCACGACCACGCCGAAATTGCCACCACCGCCGCGCAACGCCCACAGAAGATCCGGGTTCTCCGATTCATTCGCGTGGACGAGGCGGCCATCGGCAGTCACCACATCGGCCGCGAGGAGGTTGTCGCAACTCAGGCCATGGCTGCCGCGCAGCCAGCCCATGCCCCCGCCGAGCGTCAGACCCGCCACACCGGTTTGCGAAATCAGGCCGCCCGGGGTGGCGCGGCCGAATGGTGTCGTGGCGGCGTCCACATCAGCCCATAACGCGCCTCCTTCTGCCACGGCGCGGTTCAGTGCTGGGAGCACCCGGACCCCGCGCATGGCCGACAGGTCGATCATCAGCCCGCCGTCGCAGACGGCATAACCTGCCACGTTGTGACCACCGGCCCGAACGGCAATGGCCAGCCCGTGAACGCTGGCAAAACAAACCGACGCCGCCACATCGGCCGCATTGCGGCATTGGGCGATCAAGGCGGGGCGACGGTCGATCATCGCGTTCCACACGGTGCGGGTGGTGTCGAACGATGGACTGGCCGGTTCGATCAGTTCGCCGAGCAATTGCGCTCGGAAGGCTTCGACTTGCGCGGCTGACGGAAACTCCGAATTTTTCTCTGCCATGGTGCTCTCCTGTTGGGCTGTGGGTTGACGCCGAGCCTATGGCGGTTAACCTGTGGCCACTAAAGTCAGAAAAGCTGAAAGGCGGTCATTTCTGCCATGGGCGAACGATTTGTTCCGTTGAATGTGGCAATCCTTGCGTTGCCGGAAGCCACGGCATCCACCGTGTACGGCATGTTCGACCTGTTGTCGTCGCCGGGTAGGGACTACCAGTTCATCACCCAGGGTGTCGCCGGTGAACCGCGCATGCACCCGTTCATCGTGGCGCGTGACCCGGCCGGATTCGTCGCGGCCAATGGCATCTGGATCAAGCCGCACCATGAGCTTGCCAACTGCCCGCGCCCGGACATCGTCTGCATACCAGACTTCTTCGTCAACCCGGGTGACAACGTCGCCGGTCTCCATCCCGGCGAAGTCGCCTGGCTCCAGAAGGTACACGGCGAGGGTGCCGTCCTGGCCAGCGCATGTTCAGGCGCGGTGCTGCTGGGCGAAGCGGGATTCCTGGTCGACTGCGATGCGACGATCCACTGGGGGTACGCCAAAACGCTCACCAACAACTACCCTGGTGTCAAGGTCAAGTTGCACCAGTCGCTGGTCTTGGCAGGCGAGGCCCAGCGTATCGTCATGGCCGGTGGCGGGTCGAGCTGGCAGGACCTGGCGCTGTTCCTGATCGCTCGCCATGTCGGCCTGCGACAGGCCATGGAAGTTGCCAAGGTCTACATGTTGCAGTGGCACGATCTGGGTCAACAGCCATTTGCCGCGTTGATGCCGCGGGGCAAGTCCACCGACGCCGTCATCGACCGTTGTCAGGACTGGGCAGCCCGGCACTTCCGGTCGGCTTCGCCCGTGGCCGCCATGGCCTCGGTGTCGGGCTTGCCGGCACGCACGTTCATGCGCAGATTTCAGCAGGCCACCGGGATGACACCGCTGGACTACGTCCACGCAGTGCGCCTGGAAGAGGCCAAGCAGAAACTGGAATCCGGAGATTCCCCTGTCGAAGGCATCGCCAATGAGGTGGGTTATGAAGACGCCAGTTTTTTCGGCCGCCTGTTTCGCCGCAAGATCGGCCTGACCCCTGCGCAATACCGTCGCCGTTTCGGTGCGCTCGGACGGGCGATCCGGTAAGCGGGATGGCTGCCAGGCGTTGGATGCGCCGCGGTGGCGTCATTTGCATCGGTGCCGGATGGCTGGGCTTGGTCCATTTGCGTTACATGAAACATGCGACTAAGATGTTGCATGTAACAACTGGAGCGAAACCATGGGCGCATCGATATCTGTCCGGGTCCAAAAGCACCGTGACGCCCTGCGTGCCGCCGGGCTTCGGCCGGTGCAAATCTGGGTGCCAGACACCCGACAGCAAGACTTTGCGGCGGAGTGCCGGCGGCAATCGCTGCTGGTGCACGAGGACCCGCACGAGGCGGAAATCCTGGATTGGCTCGGGGCCGCTGCTGACAGGCAAGGGTGGGCATGAGGCACGGTGCGGTGGTCACCATCGCATTGCAGGGAGACTACGGCAAGCCGCGCCCCGCGCTGGTCATCCAGTCGGATCTTTTCGGCGCGCATCCATCGGTCACGATCCTCCCGGTGACTGGCGATCTTCGCGAGGCTCCCCTGTTTCGAATCCGGATCGCGCCCACCGTTTCCAATGGCCTGCAAAGGCCGTCGGACCTGATGGTCGACAAGGTGCAAACCATTCCGAGAGATAAGGTCGCCAGCGTGATCGGTCACTTGACCCAGGAGGACATGCTGGCGGTCACCCGGTCACTTGCAGTGTTTTTGGGAATGGTTTGAAGGCAGGCGTCATGCCCGCCACAAAGCGCCGTCGCGCCGCCCAGTGCTTCGAGAGTCTGGGTGCTGGCCTCGGAAGATGCTGCCGATGCAGGTTAGTATCCGGGTCCCCATTCTTCCCGAACTCGCCGATGCCCTCCACCCCCCACATTCCCGACGGATTTCGCGTTGCCAGGATCGGCGGCGACTTCCTGGCCTTCAACGGGCCGCTGTACGGGATGTTGTCGGCCGACAAGGTCCAGCTCGGTTTTGTCATCGAGCAGCGCCACACCAATCCGCTGGGCATCTGCCATGGGGGCATGCTGGCCACCTTCGCCGACATGCTGGTGCCGTGCGCCAACATGTACCGGCCGGGCAGCGAGAAGCGTTTCC
This sequence comes from Rhodoferax sp., assembly GCA_031383745.1. Taxonomy (GTDB): domain Bacteria; phylum Pseudomonadota; class Gammaproteobacteria; order Burkholderiales; family Burkholderiaceae_C; genus CAISIP01. Next base: position 3,723 of record JANMZX010000241.1, read on the forward strand.
TGCCGACGATCAACCTGCAACTCGACTACCTCGGCCCCGCCCGGCTGGGTGCCTGGGTGCAGGGCGAGGCGCAGATCCTGCGAGTGACACGCAACATGCTGTTCGGGCAGGGACTGATCACCGCCAACGGAGAGCCTGCGGTGCGATTCAGCGGCATATTCAAGCTCGGCCCACCCTTCGGCGACGTCACCAACACCGATCCATTGGGTCTGCGTTGACCGGTGGGTTCAGCCGCCTCGCTGCCTGTGCCAGAGCAGACCCAGCAGGGTCACCACGCAGAAGCCGGCACCGGCAAGAAAGGTGGCTGCCGGGCCCCAGGCATCCCACAGGCCACCGGCCACCACACTGGCCACCAGCATGGCCACACCGCTCACCAGATTGAACAGACCGAAGGCGGTGCCGCGCAGGTCGGCCGGTGCGGTGTCGGCCACCATCGTCGCCAGCAAGCCCTGGGTCATGCCCATGTGGATGCCCCACAGCGCCACGCCGAGCAGCACCCCCACCGGCCCGGCGGCACGCGCCAGCACCAGGTCGGCGCCGATCAGTACCAGCAGGCCCCAGGCCAGCAGGCGGTGGTGCGACATCCGGTCGGACAATTTTCCGAACGGGTAGGCGCTGGCGGCGTACACCAGGTTCATCGCCACCATGACCAGTGGCACCAGCGCCATCGCAATGCCGGACTGCTGCGCGCGCAGCACCAGAAACGCCTCGCTGAAACGCGCCAGCGTGAACGCGGCGCCGATACCGACCACCCACCAATACGCCGCGCTGAGCCGGCGCAGGTTGTCGCGCCGGATCGGGTTGGTCGCACCCGCCGGCCGGGTCGCTTCGGGCTCACGCAGGCCGAACCACAGCAGCGCCACCGCGAGTGCGCCCGGCAACACCGCGACCCAGAAAACGGCGCGAAAATCGTTGGCCCACAGCAGCATCAGCCCGACGCCGATCAGCGGCCCGAGAAACGCCCCCACGGTGTCGAGCGACTGGCGCAGCCCGAAGGCGGCGCCACGCAGGTGCGCGGGGGCGATGTCGGCCACCAGCGCATCGCGCGGGGCGCCGCGAATGCCCTTGCCGACGCGGTCGACCAGCCGCGCAGTGACCACCAGGCCGATGCCGGGCGCCAGCGCAAACAGCGGCTTGCTGAGTGCACCCATCGCGTAACCCAGCACCGCCAGTCCCTTGCGCCTGCCGAGGTAGTCGCTCAGCGCGCCCGAGAACACCTTCACGATCAGCGCCGTGGCTTCGGCCAGCCCCTCGATCAGCCCCACGACCAGCACGCTGGTGCCCAGTGTGGTCACCATGAACATCGGCAGCAGGCTGTGGACCATCTCGGACGAGATGTCCATCAGCATGCTCACGAGGCCCAGCACCCAGATGCCGGCGGGTATCTGGCGCAGGGTGGTGGCGGGTGCTGCGGTCATGCCCCGAGTGTGCCATCCATTACCATCCAGCCATGAACACTGCCACTCTCGCGGCCGGCCGGCCGGTGCCATTGAGCCAGGATGCGTCGGTCATTGGACTGGTCGGCCTGGCCCATGCCAGTTCGCACTTCTCGCACCTGTTGCTGCCCCTGATGTTCCCGGTCTTCATGAAGGAGTTCGGGCTGAGTTATTCCGAACTCGGCCTGCTCATGACGACGTTTTTCGTGGTGTCCGGGCTGGGCCAGGCCAGTGGTGGCTTCCTGGTCGACCGCATGGGCGCACGGCCGGTACTTTTTGGTGCGCTGGCCACGATTGCGCTGGCCTGTGTCGTGGCGTCGTTCGCCACCAGTTACCTCTGGCTGATGGCCGCCGCAGCGCTGGCCGGTTTTGGCAACTCGCCGTTCCATCCGGTGGACTTCACCATCATGAACCAGCGCGTGTCGCCCGGACGCCTGGGTTATGCCTTCAGCGCCCACGGCCTGACCGGCAACCTGGGGTGGGCGGTGGCACCGCTGTTTTTTGCGACCCTGAGCAGCCTGTACCACTGGCGATTCGCCTACCTTGCCGCCGCGGCGCTGTACCTGGCCATCCTGGCATTGCTGGTGCTGTGTCGGGACAAGCTCAGCACAACCGTGGTGGAGCGCAAAACCGACCAGCATGCCGAGCACGACCTGGCCTTCATGAAGCTGCCGGTGGTGTGGTGGTGTTTCGGGTTCTTCCTGCTGTCGACCATGACCTTCGCCATGGTCCAGAGTTTCTCGGTGTCCCTGCTCAAGGCCATGCACGGTGTGAGTTTCGAGGCGGCGACGATGACGCTGACCGCCTACAGCCTGTCCGGCGCGCTGGGCATGCTGGGTGGCGGCCTGGTGGCGGCGCGCATGCCCAGCAGCGACAAGGTGGTGGCCACCTGCATGACGGTCGCGGCCGTATTGCTGGCCCTGTGCGGCACCTCGGTGTTTGGAGGTACCGGCACGATGGTGGTGCTGGCGGCCACCGGTTTCGCGATAGGTATCGGCGGCCCGTCGCGCGACATGATGATCAAGAAGGCCACACCCAAGGGGGCGACCGGGCGGGTTTACGGCCTGGTGTATTCCGGGCTCGATGTCGGTTTTGCGATTTCACCGGTGATCTTCGGCGCACTGATGGACCGGGGCCTGTATGGCGCCACCTTTTTCGGTGCGGCGATGGTGCTGGTGTTGAGTGTGGGCGCCGCGCTTGGCGTCGGCAACAGGACGAAACCATGACGACACGTATCGGTGGCCACCTGCTGGTCGAATGCCTGGTGGCCCAGGGTGTGACACACGCATTCGGCGTGCCCGGCGAGAGTTATCTGGCGGTGCTCGACGGGTTTCATGCGCATGCCGACCGCATCCGGTTCGTCATCAACCGCCAGGAAGGTGGTGCCGCCTTCATGGCCGATGCCCACGCACGGCTGACCGGCCGTCCCGGTGTGTGTTTCGTGACCCGCGGGCCGGGGGCCACCAACGCGTCGGTCGGCATCCACACCGCATTCCAGGATTCCACACCGATGGTGCTGTTCGTCGGTGATGTCGCCAGCGACACGCGCGACCGCGAGGCGTTCCAGGAGGTCGACTACTGCAGCTTCTTCGGCCCCAGCACCAAGGGCATGGCCAAACGCGTGGAGCGCATCGACGATGTGGCGCGCATCCCGGAGTACGTGGCGCGCGCATTTGCCACCGCAATGAACGGCCGGCCCGGGCCGGTGGTGCTGGTCTTGCCGGAAGACATGCTGGCTGCGCCGGTATGCTCGCATGCCGTGACCGGCCAGGAGCCGCAGGCGTTGGCGCGCGTCGAGGCGGTGCAGGCGTGGAGCGATCCGGGCTCGCTGCGCACCCTGCGCAGCCTGCTGCTGCAGTCCGAGCGTCCGATCGTGATCGCCGGCGGCGGCGGCTGGACGGTGCAGGCGGCGCAGGCCCTGCAGCGTTTCGCTGAGAACTGGAAGCTGCCCGTAGGCAACGCGTTCCGGTTCCAGGACACCTTCGACAACCACCACCCGCTGTATGCGGGTGATGTGGGTATCGGTATCAATCCGTTGCTGGCCCGGCGCATCCGGGACAGCGACCTGGTCCTGGCGATCGGGCCCCGGCTGGGCGAGATGACCACCGGCGGCTACACGCTGCTCAAGGCCCCCAGGCCGACCCAGAAGCTGGTGCATATCCACGCCAGCGCCGAGGAGCTCAACCGTGTCTACCAGGCCGACCTGGCGATCAACGCCACCATGAACGCGGCTGCGCGTTCGCTGGAGGTGCTGACGGCACCTAACGAGCTGCCCTGGGAGGCGTGGGCGCAGGGGTGCCATGCCGACTACCTGGCCAATCTGGTGCCCCAGGCCCTGCCGGGCGACATCGACATGCCGGCCATCGTGGCCATGCTGCAGAAACACCTGCCCCCCGACGCCGTGCTGACGAATGGCGCCGGCAACTTCGCGAGCTGGATCCACCGCTTCTTCAGGCACCATGGCCTGGCCAAGGGCCACAAGACGCAACTCGCACCCACCAGCGGCACCATGGGCTTTGGCGTGCCGGCCGGCATCGCGGCGGCCATCACCACCGGCCGTCTGGCGTTCACCATCACCGGCGACGGTGACTTCCTGATGAACGGGCAGGAGTTGGCCACGGCCGCGCAGTACGGCGCCAAGAGCATTATTTTGCTGCTCAACAACGGCATGTTCGGCACCATCCGCATGCACCAGGAGCGCGAATACCCCGGGCGCCGCGCCGGCACCGAGTTGCGCAACCCGGATTTCGCGGCGCTGGCACGCGCCTACGGGTATGCCGGAGTGAAGATCACCCACACGGCGGAGTTCGAGGGAGCATTACTGGCTGCGCTGGCGCGGCCCGAAGGCACGCTGATCGAGGTGGCGCTGGATCCGGAGGTCATCACCACGCGCGGGACCTTGTCCGCGATCACGCAAAAGGCAATCGCGGGTGCTGGGCCGCTTTAGCCGGTACAGGCCAGGCCGGGCCACTGACTCAAAGGCGGGCGGCGACCGTCGTCGTGACGGGTGTGGCAGCGCGAATGCGCTCCCGGATTTCGGCCTGTGCCACATGGCCCTGGATCACCAGCACCAGGCTCATCAGCTCGATGCCGATCACGATCGCCAGCAACACCAGCGCGGGAACCAGCAGCGCATTGCCGACTGGCGTGTCGTTGGCCCGGTGCCAGCGCTCTGGCGATGCGCCGGGCATGGAGGTGACGGTGCCCATGTCAATGGCTCCAGGAGTTGATGGAAGTGGTGGCTGGGTGCGCGACGGCCAGTTCCCGCAACATGGCGATCGCCAGTTGCTGCAGTGGCTCGTCGGCGGTGGTGCAGGCCAGGCGCAGCTGCTGGCGCAGGTAGTTGTCGTCACCCAGCAGCATCGACACGCACACCGGCATCCGGTGGGCCGACATCAGGAAGGTGAGCGACGCCAGGTTCCGGAGGTCCCGGCGCGCGTGTCCGGCGCGTAGGGCAGGCCCGGCGAGGGACGGGGCGATATGCTGCTGCAGCGAGGCGGTTTCGTGGGCCAAGGTGTGCTCCCTTCCGGACATTGCCCACCAGCGGGATGCGGGCGGGGCGGTGTGGTTCCATGGTAGGAACTACGTTGCCTGCAGCCCATCGGAAGGGTTCCGCTCAGCGTGTAGGACGGCATCGCATCGATGGCGGCGTGCGCACGACGCACGACATGCCGTCGCAGATGCGGCGTCACACGGAGCCGGTAGGGCGACGGCGCCTGGCGGGCAGTTGGATGTGCGCCGCGTCAGAGCTGGAACGCCAGCCAGCGCACGATGCCTTCGATGAACTGGCGCGACAGGCCCGGCGGCTGGGCGGCATAGGCCGTGCCACGCTGGCGCAGCGTGCCGACCCAGTCGCCAATCCGGCCGACGTCGGTGCGGTCGAAGAACGCGACCATGAGCTCGTAGTTCAGGAACAGGCTGCGTTCATCCAGGTTTGCCGAACCGACAAGCGCCAGATCGTCGTCTATGAGAACAGCCTTGGCGTGCACCATGTCGTCCACCAGCCACACCCGTGCGCCGGCAGCGGCCAGGTCGCGCAGGGCTGCATGGCGGGCCAGGTCGGCCAGCCGGTGGTTGGAGCGCGCTGGCAGCACCAGGTCCACACCGACACCGCGCCGTGCCGCCAGTGTCAGGGCCAGCATCAGCTGCGCGTCGGGCACGAAATAAGGCGTGACGGCGGTGATCCGGCTGCGCGCGGTAAAGAAGCTGGAGATCAGCAGTGCGTACAGGGTGTCGTCGGCCTGGTCCGGGCCGCTCGCGATCAGCTGTGCGCGTGGTCCGACCGGTGCGCTGGCCTCTGCGGGAAGGGAAGCCGCGTCCTCGGGCGCACCGCTGTCCGTGGCAAACGCCCAGTCCGCGTCGAACCGCGCCTGCGTCTGGCGCGCCAGTGCGCCAGCGAAGTCGACCGTCAGGTCCACCCACGGCTGGTCTGTTGCTGCGCCACCGGCAGGGGACTGCCCTGTGAAGTACTCGCCGCCCAGGTTGCGGCCGCCTGTCCAGGTGCGCTGGCCGTCGGCAATCACCAGCTTCCGGTGGTTGCGCAGGTTGGTCCGGCCGGGCAGGGCCGAGCGAAACGGCGACACGAAAACGGCCACCTCGACGCCGGCAGCCTTCAGGCCTGACAGGTCCGGGCGGCCCCCCAGGTAGCGGCCCACGCCGTCGATCAGCAGGCGCACGCGCACCCCCCGGCGCGCGCTGTCGGCCAGCAAGGACGCGACTTCGGCGCCGAGTGCGTCCCGCCCGAGCAGGAAGGTGCACACATCCAGGCTGTGCTCCGCGCTACGGATGACATCTCGCAAGGCGAGAAGCGCCACCGCGCCATCTGCATGGACCGCGAGTTCCACGTACGGCGCCGCGGCTGGCAGGCCCATCGCCCCGGCCAGCTGCTGGAACCGCGCCGACGGGCTGTCGGCCGGCGCGGACGGCTTGCGCACTGCGTCAGGGCGCGGCAGGGCGCGGCCACGCACCACCTTGCGGTTGCCCACCAGCAGGTATATCGGAATTGCCACGTAGGGCATCAGTGCCAGCGAGATCACCCAGGCCATGGCGGCGGACGGGTGGCGCCGTTCCCCGCGCGCACGCGCGCCGATGGCAAAGATGGCGACCGCCAGCATGGCCACCAGGCCATGCAGCGTGATCCATTCCGCGTTCAGCAGCCGCTGCATGGGGCAACGCGCATGCCGGCCGGCCTGGCGGCACTGCGCCGACGCGGCGGAACCGCCGCGGATGCTTCACGCACCGAGGACTCCCGCCAGATACAGGCGACTGGCGAGGGCGCTCATTTCGCCCGGCGCGCCGCCGCCTATCGCGCGGCCGTCGATCCGGGTGACCGGGGTGACACCGCCCAGCGTGCCGGTCACGAAGGCCTCGTCGGCGCTGTACACCTGTGCCAGCGTGAAGTCGCACTCGCGCGCGGTGCGTCCGCTGTGGCGCCAGCATGCCAGCACATGCGCCTGGGTGATGCCGCGGAAGTTGTAGTGGCCGGTGGATGTCCACAGTTCGCCGCCGCGGACGATGAAGAAGTTGGTCGAGTTGCAGCTGGCGACGAAGCCGCGCGGATCCAGCATCAGGGCTTCATCGGCCCCGGCATGGATGGCCTGGATCAGCGCCTGGATGAAGTTCAGGCGGCTGTGCGAGTTGAGCCGCAGGTCGAACACGTCCGGCTGGCTGGTGCGGAAGGTGGAGGTGAACAGGTGCAGGCCGCGTGCGCGCAAGGCGGGCTTGGGTGCCTTGTATTCGGCGACGATGACCACCGTGGCGCCGCCGACCACGAACCGGGGATCCTGGTTCGGCGTCGACTTGACGCCGCGGGTGACCATCAGCCGCAGGTGCGCACCATCGTGCATGGCGTTGCGCTCCAGTGTCTGCCACAGCGCCTGCGCGATGGCGTCGCGGTCCATGCCGATGTCCAGTGCGATGGAGCATGCGCCCTCGAACAGGCGGTCGAGGTGCGCGTCGAGGCTGATGATGCGCCCGCGCACCAGGCGCATCCCTTCCCAGACACCGTCGCCGAGCGCGAAGCCGCTGTCGAATACGGATACGCGCGCCTCGTGGCGGGGGAAGAATTCGCCATTGACGTAGACCAGCACCTGCTCGTTGCGCGGGTCGCTGACATATCCCTGGGCGCTTTCCGAAGTCGATGGGTTCATGGGGTGTCGCTGTGGCTGAGGGTGGGTGCGCTGGCGAACTGTCCGTCGTCCTGGCCGGTCAGTTCAAGACGCACGAGCGAGGCCGGAATGATCCCGATGGCATCGAGGCCGGCAAAGAAGTCCGACAGCCGGAAGGCGTCGCCGCGTTGGGCGGCGAATTCGGCCAGCATCTGTTCCACCATCGCCTTGCCGGCGACGTAACTCGTACCGTATCCGGGCTGGCGCAGGTACAGGTGCTGCTCGAAATGCACCAGCGGCAGGTCGGCGCGCATCCAGCCCCGGGGCGTGTGGCGCACATGGAAGTCCTGCGCTTCCTGCATCGTGAGCAGATTGGCCTGCGCGTACAGGGCTGCCAGGCCACGCGCCGCGCGTTGCGCCAGCATGATCCAGACGATCTCGCGCGCACGCGGGTTGTCGTCGTACAGGCCGGCGTGCAGCATCATCTCCTCCATCGCGGTCGCCAGGCCTTCGGAGCGGTACGCGAACAGGTTGTAGCGCAGCGCGCCGCGCCGCACCACCCGGGGATGCGGTTCATGCTGCGCCTGTGCCACTTCGAACCAGTGGTGCCAATGGGTCCACAGCGTCATTGGCTCCAGGTGGCGGGCGATGGCGAAGAAGTGCCGCTGCTCCTCAGGCACGAAGCTGCCGGTCTGGGCCCGCAGGGCGGGCTCGAGGTAGTCGCGCATCCGCAGGATGTCGTGCTCGCGCAGGAACTGCATGTAGCGCGTGACACCGGCGTTGGCGCGTTGTGCATAGTCCTGTGCATTCGCGGGTGCGATCAGGTGGGGCAGGTGCCGGTTGCGGTGCTCCTCCAGGCGCAGGCTCGCATGCGCGCGTGCCAGCTCGCGCCGGTGCAGCGCGACTTCGTCGTCCCAGGTTGCGGGCAGAAGATGGACATGGCGCAGGTACCAGTTGTACTGCGCCTTGCCCACGCCGGACGGGCCGGTCTTGCGGGGTGCCTGCTGCTGCAGCCAGTCGATGAAATCCACGGTGGCTGCGTGCGCCGAGCCGATGGCCTGGGCCAGCGCCGGATCTGTGCCGGCCGTACGCTGGGCCAGGGTGTCCAGGTCGGTGACTTGCCCGCGCATCGTCGTGATGCCGCCGTGCCACAGGTCGCGCGCGTTGCCGGTCAGGTTCTCGCGGGCCTGGCGCAGCAGCGGCACGATGGTCGCCAGTTCCGCCGCGAGGCGCGCCTGGTCCTGCGGGGAGAGCGGGAACTGGCAGGCCCACAACTCCACCGGCGCCTGGTGGGTCGGCCCCTCGTGGTCCGGTGTGTCGCTCTGCGCCGGCCACACCGAGCGGTAGAAGGCTGGGTCCCGGGACCAGGGCTGCAACACCCGCAGGTGGAAGTCCAGCGCGCACATCTCCGCGTGGATGATGCGGTAGTCGACCTGGTCCTGCAGCGGCCAGAGCCGCGTATCGATCTGCCACTGTTCACGCAATAGCGTCAGTGCCGACAATTGGCCACGCATCGCCGCGGCCCCGTAGTCGGGTGTGCCGGCGTCATCCCGTGGCACCTGCTCGAGGCGCCGCCAGCGCTCGAACAGCGCATGCAACTGTTTGTCCATCGTTGCGTCGTCCTTCTCATGTCGGGTCGTGCGCGCACCGCAAGGCGAAAAAAAAGGCCGGTCACGACCGGCCCTTCTCGGGAGGTGTCCGTCAACGGGACTTTACTCCTTGATGTCGACGCCGTAGAAGTTGTGGCGGCCGAACGGGCTGAGCTTGAAGTCGATGACTTCCTTGCGCACCGGCTTGAGCTGCACCGCGTGGGCGATCGTGAACCAGGGCGCCTGCTCCTTGAAGATCACCTGCGCCTGCTCATACAGTTTGGCGCGCTCCGCCGGGCTGGTCAGCGTCTTGGCCTTGAGCACCAGGTCCTCGAACGGCTGGTGGCAGAACTTGGCCACGTTGCTGCCGCCGGTCTTGGCAGCGTCGCAACCGAGCAGGGTATGCAGGAAGTTGTCCGGATCGCCGTTGTCGCCGGTCCAGCCCAGCATGCCCATCTGGTGTTCGCCCGACTGCATGCGCTTGCGGTATTCGCCCCACTCGAAGCTCTTGATTTCGGCCTTGACGCCGATCTTGGCCAGGTCGGCCTGCATCAACTCGGCAATGCGTTTGGCGTTCGGGTTGTACGGGCGCTGCACCGGCATGGCCCACAGGTCGGTCGAGAAGCCGTTCGGGAACCCCGCCGCGGCGAGCAGCTTTTGCGCTGCCGCCGGATCGAACGGATCGTCCTTGATGGCGTTGTTGTAGGACCACTGCGTCGGCGGGATCGGGTTCTTGGCGGCCACACCGGTGCTCAGGTAGACCGCGTCGACGATCGCCTGCTTGTTGATCGCCATGTTGATGGCCTTGCGCACGCGCACGTCGTCGAATGGCTTCTTGGTGGTGTTGTAGGCGAGGTAACCCACGTTCAGGCCCGGCTGCTCCAGGATCGTGACCTTGGCGTCCTTGCGCATCGCGTCCAGGTCGGCCGGGTTCGGGTAGGGCATGACATGGCACTCGCCCTTTTGCAGCTTGGCCCAGCGCACCGATGCGTCGGGCGTGATCGAGAACACCAGGTCGTCGATCTTGGCCTTGCCGGCCCAGAATTCGGGGAAGGCCTTGTAGCGGATGACCGCGTCCTTCTGGTATTGCACCAGGTAGAACGGGCCGGAGCCGATCGGCTCCTGGTCGATCTTTTCGGGCGTGCCGGCCTTGAGCATGGCGTCGGCGTATTCCTTGGACTGGATGCCGGCGTATTCCATCGCCCAGCCGGAGAGGAACGGCGCCTCGGGCTTGTTGAGCGTGATCTTCAGCGTCATGTCGTTGATCTTGTCGACCGACTTGATCAGCTTGTCCATGCCCATGTCCATGAAATAGGAGTGGTTCGGGCTGGTGACCTTGAAATAGGGGTTGGCTTCCTTCCACTGGCGCTCGATGCTGAAGATGATGTCGTCGGCATTCATGTCGCGCGTGGGCTTGAAGTTCTTGTTGGTGTGCCACTTCACGCCCTTGCGCAGGAAGAAGGTGTACTCCTTGCCGTCCGGCGAGACCGTCCAGCGCTCGGCCAGGCCGGGCACGACGGCGGTGCCGCCGCGTTCGAACTCGACCAGGCGGCTGTAGATCTGCGACAGCGCGTCGAAGGAGGTGCCGGTGGTGTTGATGCTGGGGGAGAAGTTCTCCGGGCTGCCCTCGGAGCAATACACCAGGGTCTTGGCGGACACCGGCGACAGCGCCATCAGGGCGGGCAGGGCCAGTGCGCACAGGAGGGTGCGTTTGCGTGCCAGCATTCGGGCCGGCTTGGTTCGTTTGTGGGTCATCTTGTGGACTCCTCTGGGGGTTGATGCTGCAACGCAGCGGGTGGGGCAAGCGTATCGGCCAGGTGGCAGGCCACCTGGCGGGTATCGAGGCTGCGCAACAGCGGGCGCTCGGCGCGGCAGCGCTCGATGGCGTGCGGGCAACGCGTCGAGAACACGCAGCCGCTGGGCGGGTTGAGCGGCGAGGGCAGTTCGCCCTTGAGCGGTGTGCGCGGCAGGCCCGCGCCACCGCCGACGATGCCGGGCGTGGACGCCAGCAGGGCCTGGGTGTAGGGGTGCAAGGGCCGCGAGAAGATGGCTTCCTTGGGGCCCTGCTCCACCGTATGGCCCAGGTACATCACCAGCACGTCGTGCGCGATGTGCCGCACGACACCCAGGTCGTGCGAGATGAACAGGTAGGCCAGGCCGAGGTCCTGCTGCAGGTCGGTCAGCAGGTTGAGCACCTGCGCCTGGATCGACACGTCGAGCGCCGACACCGGCTCGTCGGCCACCAGCAGGGCGGGGTTGAGCATCAGCGCGCGGGCGATGGCGATGCGCTGGCGCTGCCCGCCGGAGAACATGTGCGGGTATCGGTCGTAGTGCTCGGGTCGCAGACCGACCAGGGCCAGCATACTGCGCGCCTTGTCCATGCGCTGGGCGGCGTCGAGCCCGGTGTTGATCTCCAGTGGCGCCTCCAGGATGGCGCCGATCTTCTTGCGCGGATTGAGCGAACCGTAGGGGTTCTGGAACACCAGCTGCACCGATCGGCGCAGCGCATGGCGCTCGGTGGCAGAGGCGGCGACGACGTCGACACCGCCCAGGCGCAACTCGCCGGCGGTGGGTATCTCGATCAGCGACACCATGCGCGCGAGCGTGGACTTGCCACAGCCGGACTCTCCGACCACGGCCAGCGTGCGGCCCGGGCGGACCTCGAACGACACCCCACCCACCGCCTGCAATTTGGCCGGTTCGCGCAGGAACCCGCGGCTGACCTTGTAGACCTGGCGCAGGTCCCTGGCGACGACCACCGGGGCCTGGCTCTGGCTGGCCAGCGTATTCATGTCGCGGCCTCCAGGGCTGCGGGCTGGCCCAGCGGAAAATGGCAGCAGACCACGTCCTGCGTGTTGGCCCGCAGGGTTGGGCGCTGGTTGCGGCACCGGTCCTGCACGTAGCTGCAGCGCGGCGCGAACAGGCAGCCGCCCGGGCGGTCGTACATGCCCGGCACCATGCCGGGGATCGTGGCCAGGCGCGAGCGCCCGTCGCTGCGCTCGGGCATGGCGGCCATCAGGGCCTCGGTGTAGGGATGGCGCGGTGTGGCGAAGAGGTCGTTGGCCGGACGCTCTTCCATGATCTGCCCGGCGTACATCACGGCGATGCGTTGCGCCATCTGCGACACCACGCCCATGTTGTGGGTGATCAGCACCAGCGCCATGCCACGGTCCTTCTGCAGCGAGCGCAGCAGGTCGAGGATCTGGGCCTGGATGGTGACGTCCAGCGCGGTGGTCGGTTCGTCGGCGATCAGCAGTTTCGGGTTGCAGGCGATCGCCATGGCGATCATCACGCGCTGGTTCATGCCGCCCGACATCTGGTGCGGGTAGGCCTTGAGGCGGCTCTCGGGCGCCGGAATGCCGACCTGCTCCAGCAGCTCGATGGACCGCTTGCGGGCCGCCTTGGCGTCCAGCCCCAGGTGCAACTGGAGCGATTCGGCCAGCTGGAACCCGATCGTGAAACAGGGGTTCAGGCTGGTGGTCGGGTCCTGGAAGATCATCGCCAGGTCCTTGCCGGTAAGGCGGCTGCGCTCGCGCGGCGTCAGGGCCAGCAGGTCATGGCCGTCAAAGCGTAGCCGGTCCGCGCTGACCCGGCCCGGAAAGGCCACCAGGCCCATCAGCGCCATCATGGTCACGCTCTTTCCCGAACCGGATTCTCCGACGATGCCCAGCACGTCGCCGGCCTCCAGCGTCAGACTCACGCCTTCGACGGCGTGCATGACGTTGTCGCGCGACGGGAAGTCGACCGACAGGTTCTCGATTTCAAGCAGAGCCATTTCAGTATTCCATGGCGCAGGAGGCCACCCGTGGCGGATGAAACGCGAGCACAGATCGGGGAACACCGCGCAACCGGCTTTGCCGGGGCGCTGGTGTTGCCCCCTCGAGGGGCTGAAGGCCGCGGCTCCAGACCTGCCTGCGCAGGTCTGGACGGTCCTGAAGGGCCGCTGCCTCCGGCAGCGGCGCGGAGACGGCTACTTGCGAAATCGGCACAGGCCGATTCCGGGGCAGTGAGACGTAACGGGGGGGAGTCATATCTAGCGTTTGAGTTTGGGGTCGAACGCGTCGCGCAGGCCGTCGCCGAGCAGGTTGAAGGCCAGCACCGTCACGAAGATCATCACGCCGGGCAGCGTCACCACCCACCACGCCCGCAGCACGAATTCGCGCGCGTCGGCCAGCATGGTGCCCCACTCCGGCGAGGGCGGCTGCGCGCCCAGGCCCAGAAAGCCGAGCGCCGCGGCATCCAGGATGGCGGTCGAGATGCCCAGCGAGGCCTGGACGATCAGCGGCGCGGTGCAGTTGGGCAGCACCTCGCTGACCATCAGGCGCAGGTGGCTGGCGCCGTTCATGCGTGCCGCGGTGACGTAGTCCTTGGAGGTTTCGGCGATCACCGCGGCGCGCGTGATGCGCACATAGTGCGGCAGGATCACGATCGCCACCGCCAGCATCGCGTTCATCATGCCGGGCCCGAGGATGGCGACGATCACGATCGCCAGCAGCAGGCTGGGCAGGGTGAGGATGATGTCCATCAGCCGCATCACGGCGATCTCGTAGATGCCCCGGAAGTACCCGGCCGTGAGGCCCAGGAAGGTGCCGGCCATGACCGACAGCGCCACCACCGCGATGCCGATGACCAGCGACAGGCGGGCGCCATGGATCAGGCGCGACAGGATGTCGCGGCCGATGGCATCGGTCCCCAGCAGGTAGGCCGTCGAGCCGCCTTGCTGCCAGAATGGCGGCTTCAGGAACACCGCGTTGTTGGTCAGGTCTGGCGGATACGGCGCCAGCAATGGCGCGAACAGTGCGACCAGCAGCGCCAGCACCACGATGGCCAGCCCGGCCACCGCCCCGTGGTTGGCGCTGAAGTAGCTCCAGAACTCGCGCAGCGGACGCATCGGCGCCTGTACGGCGGCGGCGGGTTCGGTCAGTAGCTGGCTGCTCATCGCTGGTGCCTGATGCGGGGGTTGATGATGCCGTAGGTGATGTCCACCAGCAGGCTGACGACCATGACCATGGTGCCGACCAGCAACACGCCGCCCTGCAGCACCGGATAGTCGCGCCGCGCTATCGCCTCGATCAGCCACTTGCCCACGCCCGGCCAGGAAAAAATGGTTTCTGTCAGCAGGGCGCCGGTGAACAACACGCCGATCTGCAGGCCGATCACCGTGACGACCGGGATCAGCGCGTTGCGCAGCGCATGCACCGACACCACCCGCAGCGCGGACAGCCCCTTGGCACGCGCCGTGCGGATGTAGTCCTCACCCAGCACCTCGAGCATGGCCGAACGTGTCATGCGGGCGATGACCGCCAGTGGTTGTGTGCCGAGCACGACCATCGGCAGGATCAGGTGTGCCACCGTGGACTTGAAAGCGCCCTTGTCCCCGGACAGCCAGGAGTCGATCAGCAGGAAACCGGTGGTGGGTTCGATGAAGTACTTGACGTCCAGCCGGCCCGACACCGGCGTCAGGTCGAGTTGCACCGAGAACAGCAGGATCAGCAGCAGGCCCCACCAGAAGATCGGCATGGAGTAGCCCGACAGCGAGACGCCCATCACGCCGTGGTCGAAGATCGAGTTGCGTTTCACCGCGGCCAGGATACCGGCCGGAATGCCGATGATCAGCGCGAACAGGATGGCGCATACGCCGAGTTCGATGGTAGCCGGGAACAGGGCCTTGAATTCGCTCAGCACCGGCGCATGGGTGATGATCGACTTGCCGAGGTCGCCCTGCAGCACGCGTGCAATATAGATGCCGTACTGCACCATGATCGGCCGGTCCAGGCCGTATTCCTTGAGCAGCGTGGCATGGCGCACCGGATCGATGCCACGTTCGCCCGCCAGCGTCTCGATCGGATCGCCGGGAACGAGGCGGATCAGGAAAAACACCAGCAGCGTCATGCCCAGAAACGTGGGTATGACCAGACTCAGGCGGGTAAGGATGAAGCGGATCAAGATGGATGTCTGTACTGCGCGGACCGGTGCTGTTGTTGTTGTCGAGTCTGGCTCGCAATCGTGCCGGTACGCGGAAGGATTCTAACCAGCGGGATGCCGCCGCGGCGCGCACCAGGCCGGCGCCGGACCCCGGACAAACCCCTAGGGCGGCCTCGCACGCCATGCGGTGCAGCCGCGAAAAAAAAGGCCGACTTGCGTCGGCCCTTTTTGCGTCGCGCGCGAGGCGCCTACTTGAGGTGCTTGCCGATCAGGCCAGCCATCTCGAACATCGAGACCTGCACCTTGCCAAACACTTCCTTGAGCTTGGCGTCGGCGTTGATCATGCGCTTGTTGATCGCATCCTGAAGCTTGTTCTTCTTGATGTAGGTCCACAACTTGCTGACCACTTCGGTGCGCGGCAGCGGGTTGTTGCCGACGATTGCCGCCAGGGCGGCGCTCGGCGTCAAGGCCTTCATGAAGGCGGCGTTGACGGCGCGCTTCTTGGCAGGGGCCTTCTTGGCTGGAGCAGCCTTCTTGGCGGGGGCGGCTTTCTTGGCGGGCGCAGCTTTTTTCGCGGGCGCAGCCTTCTTGGCCGGGGCAGCTTTCTTGGCTGCTACTTTCTTTGCCGGTGCTGCTTTCTTTGCGGGTGCAGCTTTCTTGGCGGGGGCCTTTTTGGCCGGAGCTTTTTTTGCAGTTGCCATGATTGAATTGTCCTTCTCGAAGTTGATTAATCACCAGCGAAGAACTGCTTCTCCTCTGGCACTGCGGATGCTACTGGAGAAAAATCGCGTTTCCAAGCGAAAACTGATGTTTTTCACTCTGGCGTGTTGTTTTTTTTGGCTAGCCACGCGGGCAGTTTTCGCTCGCGAGACGGTTTTGTGTGCGCATTGGCGAAGCCTTGCGCTTCGCGCATTGCCACAACATGCGGCGTTAACATCCCGCATCTACTCATGTTTTCCTGATTCCAGAAAGGTCCTTGCCCGCCATGTCGAATGTATTTGCCACCTGCGACCTGTGTGATGCACACAAGGGCGACTCCAGCGGTTCCTTTCGCGTGTTGCCTCCGGTGTTTCGGCCGTTCGGGGCGCAAGCCCGGTTCTCGGGGCGGGTCGTGACCGTGCGCTGCTTCGAAGACAACGCGCTGGTGAAGGCCGAACTCGACAGCCCGGGCCTGGGGCGGGTGCTGGTGGTAGACGGCGGGGCGTCGCTGCGCCGCGCGCTGGTGGGCGGCAACCTGGGCGCTGCCGCGGTACGCAACGGCTGGGCCGGTGTACTCGTGAACGGCTGTGTGCGAGACGTTGCAGAGTTGCAGGTGCTGGCCATCGGTATTCTGGCCCTGGGCAGCATGCCGATGCCACCCGACAAGCGCAACGAGGGTCAACGCGAGGTACCGGTGCTGGTGCAGGGTGTGTGGGTGCGCCCCGGCGACTGGTTGTACGCCGACGCGGACGGCGTGGTGCTCGGCAGCGCGCACCTGGTCTGATTCGGCGCCGCCTGCACGATGCCGATGCGGGAACATGGTGCGCAGACCGTGGTGCTGGGCGCCGGCCTGGTCGGCGCTGCCTGCGCCCTGCGCCTGGCCCAGGCCGGGCGCGATGTGCTGCTGCTCGACGCGCAGGCCCCGGGGCGGGCTGCGAGCTTCGGCAACGCCGGGCATGTGGCCACCGAGCAGGTGTTCCCGCTCGCCAGCCCGCAGGTGATCCGTGCCAGCTGGCGCTACCTGCTGGCTGCCGACAGCCCGTTGCGCATCCGCGCCGCGTACCTGCTGCCGATCCTGCCTTGGCTGGCGCGCTTTGTCTGGGCCGCGCGGCCGGCCGGTTTTGCGCGTGGCGTGCAGGCGCTGATGGGACTGCAGACCACGTCACTGGCCGATCTGCGGGACCTGCTCACACTCGCCGATGCAGCCGATCTGCTGCATGCGGATGGCTACCTGCGCGTCTGGGAGACACCGGGTGGCGCGCGCGATGCGCAGGAGCAGGCCGCGCGTGTGCGTCCGCATGGGGTGCACAGCAGTCTGTGGGACGCCGACGCTGTGCGCCGCGCAGCGCCGGGTATCGCCGCGGGCGTGGCGGGTGGCGTGTTCTACCCGGATACCGGTCATGTGGACGATCCGCAGGCGGTATGCGACGCCCTGGTGGCTGCCTTGCTGCGTGCCGGTGGCCGGGTGCGGCAGGCCCGGGCGGTGGCCCTGCAGCAAGACCGCGACGGGACCGTGCGTGTCCGGCAGGAGCAGGGTGCCGACCTGCGCTGCCGCGAACTGGTGTTGTGCACCGGAGCCTGGTCGCGGCCACTGGCACGCAGCCTGGGGTACCGGATTCCCCTGGATACCGAGCGTGGCTACCACATCACGATGCCCTGGCCCGTGGGGGAAGGCGCCGCGGCCGCACGCGGCTGGCTCAGCCTGCCGGTTGCATCGGCCGAGCGCAGTGTCATCCTCACGCCGATGTCGGTCGGGCTGCGCATGACCGGCACGGTGGAGTTCGGTGGCCTGCACCTGCCGCCGGACGGGCATCGCCTGGCGCTGCTGCGGCATGCCATGCGCGCCCTGGTGCCCGCCAGCCAACCCGACACGGCCAGCACCTGGATGGGGTTTCGGCCGTCCCTGCCGGACCACCTGCCGGTGCTGTGTGCCGCGCCGCGCCACCCCGGCGTGTTTTTCGCTTTCGGGCACCAGCACCTGGGCTTGACACTGTGCGGCGTCACCGCCCGACTGGTGGCGGACCTGGTGTGCGGCCACGCGCCGTCGCTGGACATGGCGCCGTTTCACGTCAGCCGGTTTTCCTGATGCCGTGGCGTGACGCCCATGTCACATCGCGGGCCGATGGTTCCAGGCGAGCACCACGCCCAGCAGGGCGATGGCAAACGCCACGACCTGCAGCAGGCTGAGGCTTTCACCCAGCGCCAACACGCCGACCAGCGCCGCCGAGATCGGCAGCATCACCGTGAAGATCCCGCCCTGTGCTGCCGGCAGGTGGCGGGCGCCGGTCATCCACAACCAGACCGTGCCCATGCTGGCGGCCAGGGCGTAGAACACCAGCAGCGCCCAGGTTGTGGCGGTGACGCCTGCAAAGTCGAAGCCCAGCGCCTGGTACAGGCCGAAGGGGGTCATCAGCGTGAAGCCCCACAGGTTGATCAGCGCCGAGATGCGTTTCGGGCTGAGGTTGCCGGTGAGCTGCTTGGCGATCACCGCGTAGGCGCCCTCGCAGACGACGGCGCCGAACACCAGCAGGTTGCCCAGCCACTGGGCGCCGTACCACGGGGCGCCGGCCGCTGCAGCGCCACCGCCGTGGCCTGCGTCCCCGCGCGACAGGGCGAGTATGGCCAGACCGAGCACGGCACAGCCGGCGGCCGACCACATGCGCGTGCCGATATGTTCGCGCAGGAACAGCCAGCTCATCAGCGCGATCACCGCCGGGATGCCGGCCATGACCACGCCGGCGGACACCGCGCTCGTCATGCTGACTCCGTACAGCATGCAGATGGAGAACAGGAAGTTGCCCAGGAAGGACTCCAGGAACAGCAGCCGGCGCGTGCGACCAGAGAGCGGTGGTTCATCCGCCGGTTTGCGCAGCCAGGGCAGCATCGCCACAGCGGCGATGCCGAAGCGCATCCAGGCCAGCAGGAATACCGGCAGGGCTGCCACCAGCGGCTTGGACAGTGCCACGTAACTGCCGGTCAGGCACATGCTCAGGGCCAGGCATGCGTAGGCGACGAGTCGTTGGGTCGATGGGCTCATGCGGTTCAGATGGTGGAGCGGCGGGCACCCGGGTCTGGTGGATCGGTGCGGGCCAGGCCGATTGGCACCGATTGTCCGCGACCGATCGGGTAAGGTAGCTGGCTTGACACAGGAAGGACGGACCCATGGCGCAGGGAGAATTCGCGTATGCGATGAACGGCAACCGGTTTCTGGGAGCACCGCCGCTCGACGGGCAGCCGTTCGCGCTGCTGGGTGTTCCGTTCGACGGCGCGGTGACCAACCGGCCAGGCGCGCGCTTCGGGCCGGCCGAGATACGCCGTGCCAGCCTGATGCTGTGTGATGGCATCCACCCGCTGTTCGATGTATCCCCGCTGGGCTGGCTGGGTGATGCGCTCGACCTGCGCCTGCCCAACGCGTCCGGACTGGCCGAGGTGCGCACCCTGATAGAGACGCGTGCGGCCGAGCTCATGGCGCGCCACCACTGTGTCGTGCTCGGCGGCGACCATTCCATCACGCTGCCATTGCTGCGCGCCGCGCACTGTGTGCATGGGCCCCTGGCGCTGCTGCATTTCGACGCGCATTGCGATACCTGGAGCAACCATTTCGGGGAGCCCTCGGGCCATGGCACCTGGACCCGGGAAGCGCTGCAGGAAGGCTTGGTGGTCCCGGGCCAAACGGTCCAGATCGGCCTTCGTTCGTCCGGTGAACGCGCGGCCAGGGAGTACGTGCGTGCGCAAGGGGGCATGATCTTCACGGCGCGCGACCTGCGCGGCAAGGATGGCGACGGGCTGTCGGCCGTCATCGGCCAGATCCGCGAGCGGATCGGACAGCGGCCGTGTTATCTCACGCTGGACATCGACTGCCTCGACCCCGCGTTTGCGCCGGGCACCGGAACGCCGGAACCTGGCGGCATGACCAGCTCGCAGATGATGAGCTTTCTGGAGCAGCTCGCCGTGCTGAACCTGGTGGGCATGGATTGCGTCGAGGTCGCGCCGGCCTACGACCACGCCGAGCTCACCAGCCAGGCCGCCGCCGCGTTCGTGTGGACCTACCTGTGCGGCCAGGTTGCCAAGCGCGCGGCAAGTGCCGCATGAAGGCGTGCTGATGCGCTTGTGGAACACCTCGATCCTCGGGTCGGACACCCAGCTCAACCAGCACAGCTATTACGAGGCCAGTGTGCAGCGCCCGCCGGGCACGGCTGCGTTGCAGGGGGCGTTGCGGGCCGACGTGCTGGTGGTGGGGGCCGGGTTCGCCGGTTTGTCGGCAGCCATCGAACTGGCGCAGCGCGGTTACCGGGTGGTGGTGCTGGAGGCGGAGCGCGCCTGCGCCGGCGCATCCGGGCGCAACGGTGGCCAGGCGATCGTCGGTGTTGCGAGCGGGCAGGGCTTGCTCCAGGCGCAGCTCGGGCGCGCCGACGCCCGCAGCATCTGGGACATGTCGATGGAGGCGGTCGCGCTGATCGACGAGCGTATCGCGGGCTTCGGGATCGACTGCGACCGGGTGCACGGGTACCTCTACGTGGCCGACTCGCCACGCAAGGCGCAGGCGCTGGCGCGCGAACTGGAGGCGACCGAGCGCAACTACGGCCTGCGGTGCGAATTCGTGCAGGGCGACGCGGTGCAGGCCCACATCCGCAGCCCGCGGTATTGTGCCGCCGGGTTCGAACCGGTTTCCGGGCACCTGCATCCGCTGAAATACGGTCTGGGCCTGCTGGCGGCGGCGCGTTCGCTGGGCGTGCAGGTGTTCGAGCACACGCCGGTGACCGGCCTGCAGAGGGGCCCGACGATCACTGCGACCAGCGCCGGCGGCAGTGTCACCGCGGGTTTCGCGGTGCTGGCCGGCAACTGCATGCTGGCGGAGCACGGGCCCCGCGTGGCGCCCGACATCCGGGCGCGCATCATGCCGGTCGGAACCTATATCGTGGCCACCGGGCCGCTGGACGCAACCCTGTGCGCGCGGCTGATCCCCAGCGATGCTGCAGTCTGCGACAACAACTTCGCGCTCGACTACTTTCGTTTCAGTGCCGACAGGCGACTGCTGTTCGGTGGCCGGGTGAGCTACACCACCATGACGCCGCGCGCGCTCGAAGCCGTCATGCGCCGGCGCATGGCGGCGGTGTTCCCGCAGCTGGCCGAGGTGGCGATCGAGTTCGTCTGGGGCGGCTTTGTCGACATCAGCATGAACCGCGCACCGGATTTCGGCCGACTGGGCGACAACCTCTACTACCTCCAGGGTTTCAGCGGCCATGGCGTTGCGCTGACCGGCCTGGCCGGGCGGCTGGTGGCCGAGGCGGTGGCCGGACAGTCCGGGCGGCTGGATGTTTTTGGTCGCATCCGGCACCGCCGGTTTCCGGGTGGGCGCCTGCTCAGGACTCCGGGCCTGGCGCTGGCGATGGCTTGGCAACAACTGCGCGATGCCCTTTGACCGGGAGGTGCCGGCCAATGCTGCTGGCCAGCAGCGGACCATACCGTTCGATGTCGGGTAGCGGGGCGTAGCCGTATCCGATCACCAGCCCGCGCAGGTCCTGCCTGCGCAGGCAATAGGCGGACAGCGGGCGCACGGTAAGGCCCTGCTCGGCAATCCGCTGGGCCATGGCCCGGTCGTCGACGGAGTGATTCAGCCGCAGACACAGGTGCAGGCCCTGCTCGGCGCCGCTGATCCACGCGCCGGGGCCCAGGCAGGGCGCCAGCGCATCGAGCAGCCGCATGCGGCGCTGCCCGTAGCTGGTGCGGGCCCGCCGCAAGGCGCTGGCGAAATGCCCCATGCCGATGAATTCGGCCAGCGCGGCCTGCAGCGGCATCTGCCCCGGCCGGTTCAGGTCGTAGTGGGCACGCTTGAATGCCGGCGCCAGACGCCGCGGCACGATCAGGTAGCCCAGCTTGAGGCCCGGGTACAACACCTTCGAAAACGAGCCCATGTACAGCACCCGCTCGTCCTGGTCCAACCCGGTCAGAGACGCCAGGGGCGGCCCGCCGAAACGGAATTCACTGTCGTAGTCGTCCTCGAGAATCCAGGCCTTCTGGTTGCGCGCAATGCCGAGCAGCTGGCGGCGTCGCTCCAGCGTCATCACCGCGCCGGTGGGGTACTGGTGCGAAGGCGTCACATAGATGAGGCGTGGAGGCACCCGGTCGTCCTGCGCGCCCGGTGCCAGGCCGTCGGCATCGACCGCGATCGGGTGGGTCTTCAGGCCGGTGGCCAGGAAAGCCTTGACCGCGCCCCAATAGGCCGGGTCCTCGATCCAGACGGTATCGTTGTGGTCGGCCAGCAGCTGCGCGCACAGTTCCAGCGATTGCTGCGTGCCGTTGGTGATGATGACCTGGTCGGTGTCGATCTCGGCACTGCGAAACACCCGCAGATAGTCGGCGAGCGCGCGGCGCAACGGAGCGTAACCTCCGCTGGCGCTGTAGTCGAGCATCTCGGGGTAGGTCATCTTCCAGTGCTTGTTCTGCAGGCGCTGCCACAGCTGGGCCGGAAACGCGCTGAAGTCCGCCGGGCCCGGCGTGAACGGCTGGATCTCCAGCTGGTCTGCGCAAAAGGTGGTGGCCAGCGCCTGGCCGCGGCGCGACAGGCCACCGCCCTGGCCGGCGCTGCCGGGCGGCCGGCGCCGCGGCGCCTTTTGCACGCCGTCCTTGACATAGGTGCCGCTGCCCACACGGCTGTGCAGGTAACCCTCCACGCTCAGCTGCCCGATCGCTGCCACCACCGTGTTGCGCGACAGCTGCAGGTCCTGGGCCAGGTCCCGGCTCGACGGCAGCCGCTGGCCGGGCTGCAGCCGGCCATCGAGCATGGCGCGGCGCAGGGCTTCGTAGAGTTGGCGGTGCAGCGGCAGGTCGCTGCCGCCGCGCAGGGGGCCGATGTGGCTGGTCAGCAGTTCGGAAAGCATGAAAGTGGCACCATCATCCGGCCTCAAATGGCTCCCATTGTCATCCAATCGGGCGCGCAGAATGGGGGTCGAGGAGATCAACCATGGAGATTCGCACATGACGCGCCTGCCACCCACCCTGGTGTGGGTGCCGCTGGACCACCGCTTGCTGGGTGAGGACGGTCATCGTATGCCCTACCTGGTGCTCGGCGACAAGTACGCCCGCGCGCTGACCCAGGGGGCTGGCGCGCAGCCGGTGGCGTTCCCGCTCGCAGGCGCAGACCAGATCGATAGCCTGCTGGCGCTGGTGCACGGCGTGATGCTCACCGGGTCGCCGTCCAATGTGCACCCCTCGCATTTCGACGAAGGTGTGGCGGACGACTCCCTGCCGCTCGACCCGCATCGGGATTCCCTGACGCTGGCGCTGGTGCGCGCCTGTGTGGCGCAGGCCGTGCCGCTGCTGGGCGTGTGCCGCGGATTCCAGGAAATCAACGTGGCGCTGGGCGGGTCCCTGCACCAGCGGGTTCATGCGGTGGCCGGCCTGGCTGACCACCGCGAACCGCCCGATGCACCGCTGGACGTGCAGTACGGCCCGAGCCACCTGGTGCGCTTCGAGGCCGGCTCGGATTTTGCGCGCTGGGCTGGTGGGGTCGAGGCGCAGGTGAACTCGCTGCACGGGCAGGGCATCCGCGAGTTGGCCCGGGGCTTGCGTGCGCTGGGTCATGCGCCGGACGGCCTGATCGAGGCGTTCGGGATCGAGGGTGCCCGAACTTTTGCCTGCGCAGTGCAGTGGCATCCCGAGTGGCGGTGCACGGAGAACCCGCTGTACGCGGCGATTTTCGAGGCTTTTGGCGCCGCCTGCCGTGCGCGCCGCAACCGGATCGAAGGAGTGGGTGATGTCTGAAGAACGCGTGATGAATTTCAATGACCTGGAGCAATGGCTCAACGAGCGGCGGGTGACCGAAGTGGAGTGCCTGGTTCCCGACCTGACCGGGGTGGCGCGCGGCAAGATCCTGCCCCGGGGCAAGTTCACCGAAGACCGCGGCATGCGGCTGCCGCAGGCGATCGTGGCCATGGGCGTGACCGGGGAGTTCCCCGAGAGCGGGCCGTACTACGACGTGATCGACCCGACCGACAAGGACATGCAGCTGCGTCCCGACCCGTCCACCGTGCGTATCGTTCCCTGGGCCACCGACCCGACCGCGCAGGTGATCCACGACTGCTTCGACCACGAGGGTCGCCTGGTGCCGTTTGCGCCGCGCAGTGTGCTGCGGCGTGTCTGTGACCTGTTCGCGGCCGAAGGCCTGCAGCCGATCGTGGCGCCGGAACTGGAGTTCTACCTGACTGCCCGCAACACCGATCCGAACACCCTGCTGCGCCCGCCGGTGGGGCGCAGCGGCCGCGCCGAGACGTCGCGCCAGGCCTACAGCATCGACGCGGTGAACGAATTCGACCCGCTGTTCGAGGAGATCTACGACTACAGCGACAAGATGGAGCTCAACGTGGACACCCTGATCCACGAGGTCGGCGCCGGACAGATGGAGATCAACTTCTTTCATGCGAAGCCGCTGGGGCTGGCCGACGAGGTGTTCTTCTTCAAGCGCACCGTGCGCGAGGCCGCACTGCGCCACGACATGTATGCGACCTTCATGGCCAAGCCGATCGAGGGCGAGCCGGGCAGCGCCATGCATGTGCATCAGAGCATCCTGAGCACGGAGACCGGCAAGAACATCTTCTCCAACGAGGATGGCACGCCATCGGACGCCTTCATGCACTACATCGGCGGGCTGCAGCGCTACATCCCGGCGGCGATGGTGCTGGTGGCGCCCTACGTGAACAGCTACCGGCGGCTGTCACGCAACACCGCGGCGCCGATCAACATCGAATGGGGTTACGACAACCGCACGGTCGGCATCCGCTCGCCGATCTCCTCGCCCCAGGCACGCCGGGTGGAGAACCGGGTCATCGGCGCCGATGCCAACCCCTATGTCGCGCTGGCCATGACGCTGGCCTGCGGCTACCTGGGCCTGAAGAACAAGATCAAGCCCAAGGCGCAGATGAAGGGCGACGCCTACCTGTCGCCGTATGCTCTGCCGCGCAGCCTGGGCGACGCGTTGGAGTGGCTGCGCCGCGAATCCGACCTGCACGAGGTGCTGGGCAAGGAATTCATCACCGTCTACACCGAGATCAAGGAACTGGAGTTCGACGAATTCATGAAGGTGATCTCGCCCTGGGAGCGCGAGCACCTGTTGCTGCACGTCTGACACCCACCCGCCCCCAAGGAACACCGACATGAACGCCCCCGTGGACACCCGCCTCATCCAGCAGCTCGACAGCGCCCATTTCCTGCACCCGTTCACCGATTTCAAGGACCTCGCGGGCCGCGGCGCACGCGTGATCACGCGCGCCGAAGACATCTACATCTGGGATTCCGAAGGCCAACGGCTGCTCGATGCCATGAGTGGCCTGTGGTGCGTGAACGTGGGTTACGGACGCCGCGAGCTGGCGCAGGCGGCTTACGACCAGATGCTGACGCTGCCGTTCTACAACAGCTTCTTCCAGACCACCAACGTGCCGGCGGTGACGCTGGCGACGCGGCTCGCGGCCCTGGCGCCGGTCGTGGGCGGGCGCAGTTTCGCCCATGTGTTCTATTCCTCCAGCGGCAGCGAGAGCAACGACTCCAACGTGCGCATGGTGCGGCGCTACTGGGATCTGCTCGGGCAACCGCAGCGCAAGACCATCATCAGCCGGCGTAACGCCTACCACGGCAGCACCATGGCCGGCGCCTCGCTTGGCGGGATGGGCGGCATGCATGCCCAGGGCGACCTGCCGATCCCCAACATCACGCACATCGAGCAGCCGTATTTCTTCGACCTGGGGCTGCCTGGCGAGACCAGCGAGGAATTCGGGCTGCGCGCAGCGCGCTGGCTGGAGGAAAAGATCCTGGCGGTGGGCCCGGACAAGGTGGCAGCCTTCATCGCCGAACCGGTGCAGGGGGCCGGCGGAGTGATCATTCCGCCTTCGACCTACTGGCCGGAGATCCAGCGCATCGTCGACCAGTACGGCATCCTGTTGATCAGCGACGAGGTGATCTGTGCGTTTGGACGCCTGGGCCACTGGTTTGCCTACGAGAAGTTCGGCTACAAGCCGGATCTGGTCACCTTCGCCAAGGCGGTGACCAGT
This sequence comes from Rhodoferax sp., assembly GCA_031383745.1. GTDB lineage: Bacteria > Pseudomonadota > Gammaproteobacteria > Burkholderiales > Burkholderiaceae_C > CAISIP01. The sequence goes on from JANMZX010000241.1 coordinate 29,522, forward strand.
GGCTATATCCCTTTGGGTGGCGTCATGGTGGGCAACCGTGTGGCCGAGGTGCTGATCGAGAAGGGTGGGGAGTTCAACCACGGATATACCTACAGCGGGCATCCTGTGGCCTGTGCGGTCGGTCTGGCCAACCTGGACGTGATGGAGCGCGAGCAATTGCCACAGCGCGTCAGGACGGACGTTGGCCCGTATCTTGCTCAGCGCTTTGCGGAGCTCGATGACCATCCGCTTGTGGGTCAGGCTGAAACCTGCGGCCTTGTGGCCGGCATGGTGCTGGTGAGAAACCGGCAGCGCAGGGAGCGTTTCAGCGCCGACCAGGAAATCGGCATGGTGTGCCGTGGCCACTGTTTCCGCCGTGGCCTGGTGATGCGTGCCGTGGGTGACCGGATGATCATCGCGCCGCCGCTGACGATGACCCATGCGCAGATCGACGAGATGATGGCCCTGATCAAGGAATGCCTGGATCTGACATTGCGCGATGCGCGTCAAAACGGCTGGATCGGGTGACGGCTTGCGATAGCATTGGATCATTCGGCGTATTGGGCTTTTATTGATTTAGGAGTGTCACATGGGTGCTGTATCCGGACGTTGGAGTGTTGGCAGGGTGGTGGCGGGGCTGTGCAGCGCCGCCCTCTTGCTGGGGTTTGGCGCTGGCGCAAGCGCCCAGCAGGAGGAAAAGGTCCTCAACGTCTACAACTGGTCGGACTACATCGGCCCGGACGTGATCAAGAACTTCGAGAAGGAAACCGGGATCAAGGTCCGCTACGACAACTTCGACAGCAACGAGATCCTGCACGCCAAGCTGGTGGCCGGCAAGACCGGCTACGACATCGTCGTGCCGTCGTCGCACTGGGCGGCGATCCAGATGTCCGGTGGCCTGCTGGCCAAGCTCGACAAGTCCAAGCTGCCCAACCTGAAGAACATGGATCCGGACATCCAGGCGCAGATTGCCAGGCTTGACCCTGGCAACGACCATCTGGTGACCTGGTTGTGGGGCTACACCACCATCGGCATCAACACGGACAAGGTCAAGGCCGCGCTTGGGGGCGAACCACTGCCCGACAACGTGTGGGAACTGGTTTTCAACACCAAGTACGTGAGCAAGCTCAAATCCTGTGGCGTGAGCATGCTCGATGCCGGCTCCGAGATCCTCCCGCCCGCGCTGCAGTACCTCGGCAAGGATCCGTTCAGCAACAACTCTGCCGACTACAACGAGGCCGCTGCGCTGCTGAAGTCGATCCGGCCGTATATCTCGCTGTTCAGCTCGTCGGGCTACATCAACGACATGGTGAACGGCTCGATCTGCGTGGCGCTCGGATGGTCCGGCGACATCTCCATTGCGCGCCAGCGCGCCAACGACACCAAGTCGGGCCAGAAGATCGAGGCCCTGGTGCCGAAAAAGGGCGGCCTGTTGTTCTTCGACACCATGGCAATCCCGGCTGATGCACCGCGGCCGAACAACGCCCATCTGTTCATGAACTACATCATGCGGCCCGAGGTCCATGCATCGCTGTCCAACCAGGTGCTGTATGCCAACCCGAACAGGGAGGCCCGCAAATTCGTGGTGCCAGAAGTAGCCAACAACCCGGCGGTCTTCCCCACCGCGGCGCAACTCGCGACGATGGTGCCGCCGAAACCGATGACCAATGACACGCGGCGCCTGCAGACCCGTGTGTTCACCGGATTCAAGACGGGGCGCTAGGGCGTGGCAACGCCCATACAGGCGCCCGCGCGCCAGGCCGCGGGACAGGCTGGGGTGCCGTTCTTGCGGCTGCAGTCGGTGGTCAAGAAGTTCGGCGATGCGGTCGCGGTCGATGGCGTGTCGCTCGACATCGCCAAGGGCGAGATCTTCGCACTGCTCGGTTCGTCGGGCTGCGGCAAGTCCACCCTGTTGCGCATGCTCGGCGGGTTCGAGGAGCCCACCTCGGGGCAGATCCGACTGGAAGGGCAGGACCTGGTCCGCCTGGCGCCCAACGAGCGTCCTGTGAACATGATGTTCCAGAGCTACGCCCTGTTCCCCCACCTGACGGTATGGGACAACGTGGCCTTCGGCCTGCGCCGCGATCGCCTGCCCAAGGACGAGATCAGCCAGCGCGTCGACAAGATGCTGGCCATGGTGCAGCTCACGGCCTACGCCAAGCGCAAGCCCCACCAGCTCTCTGGTGGCCAGCAGCAGCGGGTGGCCCTGGCGCGCAGCCTGGTCAAGCGCCCGAAGCTCCTGCTGCTCGACGAACCACTCGGTGCACTGGACAAGAAGCTGCGCGAGCGCACCCAGCTGGAAGTGGTGGACATCATCCACCAGGTGGGTGTGACCTGTGTCATGGTGACCCATGATCAGGAGGAGGCCATGACCATGGCCACGCGCATCGGCATCATGAGCGAAGGCCAGATACTGCAGGTGGGCCGGCCCGGCGACATCTACGAAACCCCGAACTGCACCTTTGTGGCCGACTTCATCGGCAGTGTCAACCTGTTCAAGGGCAAGGTCACCGAGGACGAGGCAGACCACGTCATCATCGATTCGCCCGAATGCCGCCACTACGTCAGCCACGGCATCACCGGCACGCCCGACATGGATGTGCACGTCGCGATCCGGCCCGAGAAGATCGGCATCCGCGAGCAGGCACCGGGCCCCGACGACTACGACAACCCGGTGGAGCTTGGGTTCAACTGCGCACGCGGCACCATCCGCGACCTGGCCTACCTGGGTAGCCAGACCATCTACCACGTGGTGCTGGAATCCGGCAGCGTGGTCAAGGTGACGAAGGCCAACGACGCGCGCCACGACGAGTCCCGGCTGGCGAACGGCTCGGCGGTGCATGTGTGGTGGTGGGGCAGTGACCTGGTCGTGTTGACCCAGTAGGCGCACACATGGCGATGGCCCAGTCTTCCTCCACCTGGCAGACCCTGCTCGAGACCTTCATGGGCCGCATGGGGCGGCGCTTCGTGATCGGCGTGCCGATGCTGTTCCTGCTGCTGATTTTTGCGTTGCCGTTCGCGGTGGTGTTCAAGATCAGCATCTCCGAGGTCGACGGTGTGCGTTTTGTCGACCTGATGACCTGGCAGGACGGGCTGTTGCAGGTCAAGCTCAAGTTCACCAATTACCGCACCATATTTTTCGAGGACGACCTGTACCTGCGGGCCTACCTGTCGTCGATCTGGTTTGCCGGGCTCACCACGGTCATCTGCCTGGCGATCGGTTATCCGTTCGCCTATTTCCTGGCCCGCAGCCGCGCCGACATCCGGCCCGGGCTGCTGATGCTGCTGATGCTGCCCTTCTGGACGTCGTTCCTGCTGCGTGTCTATGCCTGGAAGATGCTGCTGGCCGACAACGGCGTGTTCAACAACATCGCGATGGCGTTCGGCCTGCTGGCCGAGCCCGTCAAGATGATGAACACCCCGTTTTCCCTGACGCTGGGCATGGTCTACACCTACCTGCCGTTCATGGTGCTGCCGCTGTATGCCAACCTGGTCAAGCTCGACATCCGCCTGCTCGAGGCGGCGCGCGACCTCGGCGCCAGCCCGTGGCAGGCGTTCTGGCGCATCACCGTGCCGCTGTCCAAGGGCGGCATCATTGCCGGCGCCCTGCTGGTGTTCATTCCCTGCGTGGGCGAGTTTGTCATTCCCGAACTGCTGGGCGGCCCGGAAACGCTGATGATCGGGCGCGTGTTGTGGGATGAGTTCTTCTCCAACAACGACTGGCCGATGGCATCGAGCGTGGCGGTGATCATGGTCCTGCTGATCATCGTGCCGCTGGCCCTGTTCAACAAGTACCAGGCCGAGAGCACGGCGGGGGATCGCCGATGAAGAACCGCGCCGGCGACATCACTTCGCGCATCTGGCTGGTCGCGGGGTTTGCGTTTCTTTACCTGCCCATCGTCACGCTGATCACGCTGAGCTTCAACGAGAGCCCGCTGGTGACCACCTGGACCGGCTTCTCGTTCAAGTGGTACGGCGAACTGGTGAAGGACGAGCCCATCATCGAGGGCTTCGTGCTGTCGCTCAAGATCGCCCTGATGACGGCCACGGCGTCGGTGGTTCTCGGCACCTTTGCCGCTGTGGCGATCACCAAGTTCAAGCGATTCCCAGGCCGCACACTCCTGACCGGCATGGTCAACTCGCCGCTGGTCATGCCCGAGGTCATCATCGGGTTGTCGCTGCTGCTGATGCTGGTGTCGGTGCAACGTGCCACCGGGTTTCCGGACCGGGGCATGTTGACCATCTGGCTGGGGCACACGCTGCTGGGCATGGCCTATGCCACGGTGGTTGTCACCTCCCGCCTGCAGGAGATGAACCCGCAGCTGGAGGAGGCCGGCCTCGACCTCGGGGCCAAGCCGTGGCAGGTGTTCTTCCTGATCACTCTGCCACTGATCTCGCAGGCGCTGCTGTCGGCGTGGCTGCTGACCTTCACCCTGTCGCTCGATGACGTGGTGCTGTCGGCGTTTCTCTCGGGGCCGGGCTCCACGACATTGCCGATCACGATCTTCAGCCGGGCCCGGCTGGGGCTCAATCCGACCGTGAATGCCGTGGCCACACTCACCGTGCTGGTGGTCAGTGTGGGTGTTGTGGTGGCCAGCGTGTGGATATCGAAGATGGAAAAGCGCCGCGCCCGGGAAATGGCCGCGGCATTCCGGATGACCAGTTAGTGATACTTTTTTGTTCAGGAGCAGCCATGAAGTTCAACCAAAAAATCCTTGTCGTCGCCATCGCAGCGGCGCTTCCCTGGGTGGGGGCCCATGCCCAGAGCAACGCCGACCTTCTCAGGCAGATTGAGGCGCTCAAGGCTCAGCTGGAGGCGCTGACCGCGAAGGTCGAAGCGGTCAGCAGGCAGTCTGGCGCGGTGAATCCGCAGGAGTTCAACCGGCTGGTCCAGAAAGTGGATCTGGCGGAAGAGAGCAGCATCGCGTCGGGATTCAGGGGGTTGAAGTTCAAGGGGGTGATAGAAGCCACCTACCTCAACGACCGAAACTCGGGCGCCACGGGGTTCAACAAGGCGCTGGGAAATGGGGGGTACGGCGCTGCGTTCTTCGAGGTCTCCAAGGAGTCGGAGGATTCCGTGGGCTGGACCTTGCGCCTGATGCCATTGTCAGAAACCGCCAATGCGGCGACAGGATTCCTCAATACGGTGCATGAAGCATCGATCTCGGTTCCGATTGGTGATGGTGGCACCAAACTGATTGCCGGCCTGGTGCCTGATTTTTCTGGCTACGAGTACTCGGCGGGCAACCAGAACCCCCTGGTCACCAACAACCTGATGTACGCCAATGCTGCGTCCAACTACACCGGTGTCGGCATGTCGTATGTGATCAACAAGTCCTGGACCGCGAAGTGGATGGTGGCGCAGGTCGACGGTATCGCGTCACGCAAGGCCCCGGGGTTCGTGTACCGTGCGGACTATTCGGCAAGTGAGTACAGCGGTGTGGGCTTCTCGGGCGTGCATTTCCGTACCAATGCGACTGCGGCAGGGGGCAATGCGGATTTGATGGAAATTGATGCTTATCACACCAGGGGTGACCTGACCTTGCAAGGGCAGTTCAGTGTCGGGCGCTTGATTGCAGGTGGCCTGGATGGATCGGGGGGTGACGCCAAATGGTGGGGCCTGTCGGGGCTTGCAGGCTACAAGTTGACGCCGCGCCTGCAGGCGTTGGTACGGGCTGACTACATCAACAACCGAAAGAACGGCGGTGGGCTGTACTTCCATCCGTTTGGTGCGGCAGGTGCCGAGCTAGGCAGCACGGGTGTGGCGCTCGATCCGTCCAAGGGGGCCAATCTGTACGCCCTGTCTGCCGGTTTCAACTACTCTGTCAATCCGACCACACAGTGGAAGACGGAACTGCGGTTCGACCGTGCGACCGGGTATAACTTCATCGACAGCAACGGTGTCGGCCGGAAGGGCAACACCACGATCGGAACGTCGGTGGTCGTGTCATTCTGACGATGGCTGGAATTTGCGTGTGTTCGCATGACGGCTGAACCGGGTGCGCACCGGCAAACCGCGCTGGATCAGGTTGCAGAGCAACTCCGATCGGAGGGCATCCACAGCATCCTCGCGCAGTTCTGCGACATCCACGGGGTGGCACGCGGCAAACTCGTTCCGTTGGAACTGCTGCGCGAGTTGGTCGATACAGGCGCCAGATTTTCCGGCCCGAGCATCTGGGGTACCGGACTGCCACGGTATGGGCCTCGCAGCGAGTATTACGGCCGCCTGCAGGTCGAGTCGCTCCGTGTGCTCCCGTACTGGCCCGGAGTGGCGCATGGCGTGTGCGACGGGTTCGCCGGTGGCGAGCCGCTCACGACCTGCTCGCGCCAGACGCTCAAGCGCCAAATCCTGGCGTTGCAGGACCGCGGCTGGACCGCGTGGGTTGGGGTCGAGCCTGAGTTCTTCCTGTTGCGCAGGCGGCCCGACGGCCTGTGCGCGGTGGGAGATCCGGGCGACAACGCGACGAAACCTTCCTACGACATCCAGTCGATCCACCGCAGCCGGGATTTTCTCGAGGACATGCGCTCCCATCTCGTGGCACTCGGTTTCGACCTCCAGCAAATCGACCACGAAGACGCGAACGGCCAGTTCGAGATCAATTACCGTTTCGATGACGCGCTGCGTGCGGCCGACCGCTACATGCAGTTCAAGATGGTGGCCCACGCAGTGGCCGAGCAGCACGGGCTGGTGTTCAGTTGCATGCCCAAACCCTTGCCGGACGCGCCTGGCAGTGGGCTGCATTTTCATCTCAGTGTCACCGACGCGCAGGGTCGGGCGGTGTTTGCCGATGCGTCTGGGGCGCTCGGCCTGAGCCCGCAAGGCCATGCTTTCGCCGCGGGCCTGCTGCACCATGCAGACGCGCTCAGCGCACTGTGCGCGCCCACGGTGAACAGCTACAAGCGCCTGGCCGTGAGCGAGAGCCAGTCCGGCACCACCTGGTCTCCGGTCTGGAAGGCGATCGGTGAGAACAACCGCACCTGCCTGGTGCGTACCGTGGCTGGCCGTCTGGAGTGGCGGTTGCCAGACCCTTCGTGCAACATCTACGCTGCCCTCGCGTCAACGCTGGCTGCCGGGCTGCACGGCATCGACGCCGACATGGCGCCACCTGCGCCCTGCGATTCCGACCTGTATGACCGCCACCGCAGCGGTGCGAGCATGCCGCAGCGTCTGCCACGAGATCTGTGCGGCGCATTGGACGCACTGCAAGCAGACACACTGCTCTGCCGATCGGTGGGGCATGCATTTTGCGACGAGTTCCTGGCCATCAAACGGGCCGAGTGGGACGGGTTTGCACAACACATCAGCACCTGGGAATTGACCCGCTACACCAGCGCATTCTGACGCGTCGTGATGACTCACGATATGAAAACTGGTTTTCATATCGTGAATCCAGCGTATGTTGCAGCGCAGAAAAATATCTCAATATGAGATTGGCAATTTCACATTGCAAATTTATTTCGCAAGTTATTGAAATACATGACAAGTTTTTTACTCTTATATAAGACATAAGATAAAAATAAGTCTTATACAAGACTTAGAATTGCTGCAGACTTTTCCCAACCTCAAGGAGTGATTCCATGCCGCAAAGCCTCACAGAACAGCTCAGCCGTGCCCAACAGATCGAAGCCCTGGAGAAAGACTGGGCCACCAACCCGCGCTGGAAAGGCATCGAGCGTGGTTACAGCGCGGCGGATGTGGTGCGCCTGCGCGGCTCTTTCCCGATCGAGCACACGCTCGCCCGCCGGGGTGCCGAGAAGCTGTGGGACTTGCTGCATACCGAGCCCTATGTCAATTGCCTCGGTGCGCTGACCGGCGGGCAGGCGATGCAGCAGGTCAAGGCGGGTATCAAGGCCATCTACCTGTCGGGATGGCAGGTAGCAGCCGACAACAACTCCTACGCGTCGATGTACCCGGACCAATCCCTGTACCCGGTGGACTCGGTCCCGACCGTGGTCGAACGCATCAACAACACCTTCCGCCGCGCTGACGAGATCCAGCACAGCAAGGGCATCGATGCCGGCGACGCGGGGTACATCGACAACTTCGCCCCCATCGTGGCCGACGCCGAGGCTGGTTTCGGTGGTGTGCTCAACGCCTTCGAACTCATGAAGGCCATGATCAAGGCGGGAGCAGCCGGCGTTCACTGGGAAGACCAGCTCGCTTCGGTCAAGAAGTGCGGCCACATGGGCGGCAAGGTCCTGGTGCCGACGGCTGAAGCCAACCAGAAGCTCATCGCCGCCCGCATGGCCGCCGATGTGTGCGGAGTGCCGTCACTCGTGATCGCCCGCACCGACGCCGAAGCGGCCGACCTGCTGACCAGCGACTACGACGCGAACGACAAACCCTTCATCACGGGCGAGCGCACCGCTGAAGGTTTCTACAAGACCCGCAAGGGCATCGACCAGGCGATTTCCCGCGCGATTGCCTATGCGCGTTATGCCGATCTGGTGTGGTGCGAGACCGGCACGCCAGACCTGGAGTTTGCCAAGAGGTTCGCCGACGCGGTGCACAAAGTGCACCCGGGCAAGATGCTGGCCTACAACTGCTCGCCGTCGTTCAACTGGAAGAAGAACCTGGACGATGCGACCATCGCCAAGTTCCAGCGCGAACTCGGAGCCATGGGCTACAAGTACCAGTTCATCACGCTCGCCGGCATCCATTCGATGTGGTACAACATGTTCGACTTGGCGCAGGAGTACGTCAAGCGCGGTATGTCGGCCTATGTCGAGAAGGTGCAGGAGCCCGAATTCGCGGCCCGCGACCGCGGCTACACCTTTGTGTCGCACCAGCAGGAAGTCGGCACCGGCTACTTCGATGACGTCACCACCGTGATCCAGGGCGGCAAATCCAGCGTCACCGCGTTGACTGGGTCGACCGAGGAAGAGCAGTTCCACTGATGCTAGACTCGGGTCTTTGTGCGACCAACAAGAACGGGAAAGGCACTCTGGTTATGACACCGCGAACTACCACCGCCGGTTATCGATAACGCATGAGGCCTTGCCGCGCGCCTTGTGCGCTTGCGGCATGCAAACCCCACCAAAAAGCGCGGCCAGTCCGCGCTTTTTTCTTGACCAACCCGGATTCACCATGATTCAGATCACGCTCCCAGACGGCTCCAAACGCGACTACCCTGGCCCGGTGACGGTCGCCGAGGTGGCCGCTTCCATCGGCGCGGGCCTGGCCAAAGCTGCACTCGCCGGCAAGATCGCAGGCAAGGTGGTCGACATCGGTTATCGGATCGAGGCAGACGCCTACCTGTCCATCGTCACCGCCAAGGATGCGGAGGGTCTTGAGGTCATCCGGCACTCGACGGCCCACCTGCTGGCCTATGCGGTGAAGGACCTGTTTCCGGACGCGCAGGTCACGATCGGCCCGGTGATCGAAAACGGCTTCTTCTACGACTTTTCGTACAAGCGCCCGTTCACGCCGGATGATCTCGCGGCGATCGAAAAACGCATGACGGCATTGGCCGCAAAAGACGAACCGGTGACGCGCCGGGTGTTACCGCGCGACGAAGCGGTCGCCTATTTCAAGGGCCTTGGTGAGCATTACAAGGCGGAGATCATCGCCAGCATTCCGGCCAATGAAGACGTGTCCCTGTACCGGGAGGGCGCATTCGAGGACTTGTGCCGGGGGCCGCACGTGCCCAGCACCGGCAAGCTGAAATTCTTCAAGCTGATGAAACTGGCAGGTGCCTACTGGCGCGGCGACCACCGAAACGAAATGCTGCAGCGGATCTATGGCACGGCTTGGGCCACGAAGGACGAGCTGCAGCAGCACCTCACCATGCTGGAAGAGGCCGAAAAGCGGGACCACCGCAAACTGGGTCGCGAACTGGACCTGTTCCATATGGAAGAGGCCGCTCCCGGCCTGGTGTTCTGGCACGCCAAGGGCTGGACGATCTGGCAACAGGTGGAGCAGTACATGCGCGCGGTCTACCGGGACAACGGCTACCTGGAGGTCAAGGGCCCGCAGATCCTGGACAAGAGCCTATGGGAAAAAACTGGCCACTGGGACAACTACCGTGACAACATGTTCACGACCGAGTCGGAAAAACGCGAATACGCGCTCAAGCCGATGAATTGCCCCGGCCATGTGCTGATCTTCAACCAGGGCATCAAGAGCTACCGCGACCTGCCATTGCGCTACGGCGAATTCGGCCAGTGCCACCGCAACGAACCGAGCGGCGCCTTGCACGGCATCATGCGCGTGCGCGGCTTCACCCAGGACGACGGCCACATCTTTTGCACCGAGGACCAGATCCTCGACGAGTGCGTGGCCTACACGACACTGTTGCAGAAGGTCTACCGCGATTTCGGTTTCACCGACATCATCTACAAGGTGGCTACGCGGCCTGAAAAGCGCGTGGGCTCGGACGACCTGTGGGACAAGGCCGAATTCGCGGTCATGGAGGCGTTGCGCCGGTCAGGTTGCGATTTCATCGTGTCACCGGGCGACGGCGCGTTCTATGGGCCGAAGATCGAATACACGCTCAAGGATGCGCTGGGGCGCCAGTGGCAGTGTGGCACGATGCAGGTCGACTTCAACACGGCCGAACGCCTCGGCGGCGAATACGTCACCGATACGAGCGGCCGTGCCCACCCGGTGATGTTGCACCGCGCAATCGTCGGAAGCCTCGAGCGCTTCATCGGAATCCTGATCGAACAACATGCGGGTGCACTGCCCGCCTGGCTTGCGCCAGTGCAGGTGTCGGTCCTCAATATCACGGACATTCAGGCCGAATACGCCCGAAATGTAGCAAAAACGCTGCAGAATCAAGGCATTAGGGTCCATCTGGACCTCCGTAACGAGAAGATTACGTATAAAATCCGGGAGCATTCAATGCAAAAGCTTCCATACATCCTCGTCGTTGGAGACAAGGAAATGGCTGCTGGTGCCGTTGCAGTGCGCGCCCGGGGCAACGTTGACCTCGGAGTGATGGCCCTCGATGCGTTCGCGCAAAAAATCGCCAGTGACATCACGCACAAGTCTGTTGTCTGAGTTAATTTAACAACGATTCCAGTTTTGTCCGCGCGCATTGCGTGGCCTTCGCCACCCCGTGTGGCAGCTTTACTGAAGGAATGAACCATCGCTACTGAATTTCGTGACCGTCGTCACCGCGAAGAACGCAAGCACCGGCTGAACCGGGAAATCATGGCGCCGGAAGTCCGGCTTTCCGGCCCCGAGAACGAGCCGCTTGGCGTCGTGAGCCTGATGGAGGCGTTGCGGCAGGCCGGTGAACTCGATGTGGATCTGGTTGAAATTTCCGCCACGGCGAATCCGCCGGTCTGTCGCCTGATGGATTACGGCAAGTTCAAGTACCAGGAACAGAAGAAGGCGGCGGAAGCGAAGTCCAAGCAGACAGTCATTGAAATCAAGGAAATCAAGTTCCGGCCGGGAACGGATGACGGCGACTACAACATCAAGATGCGCAATATCAAGCGCTTCTTGGCGGAAGGCGACAAGTGCAAGATCACGCTGCGGTTTCGCGGCCGTGAGATCACCCACCAGGAGTTGGGGATGGCGCTCTTGACCCGGATCCGCACCGAGTTGGCCGATTCGATCCTGGTGGAGCAGTTCCCCAAGCTCGAAGGCCGCCAGATGATCATGATGATCGCGCCTGGCAAGAAGAAGATTGCCACCAAACCGGTGGCGGACGCAGCCACAACAGCGGCGTCGTGACAGGAACTCGTCAGCGCGCCGGTTTGGTCACCGGTGCATTGACAGCAGTGACGGGTTGATTCCCGCCACACATTAGTGGCTCGGGGCCATCAAGGCTGCAAGCAGTTTGCAGACGCCTCGCGAGCACAAGGTAGAAGGAGCATTCAATGCCCAAAATGAAGACCAAGAGCGGTGCGAAAAAGCGCTTCCGCGTTCGTCCAGGTGGCACCGTCAAGCGCGGTCAAGCCTTCAAGCGTCACATCCTGACCAAGAAGACCACCAAGAACAAACGCCACCTGCGGGGATCGACGGCTGTCCATGAGACCAATATGGGTCACATGGCGCAGATGTTGCCCGGCTTCGGCATTTAACAACGACGAACAAGGAGTACCAACATGCCTCGCGTCAAACGTGGTGTAACGGCTCGCGCCCGCCACAAGAAAGTTCTCGCACTCGCAAAGGGTTTCCGCGGTCGCCGCGGCAATGTCTTCCGCATCGCCAAGGAAGCGGTGATGAAGGCCGGGCAATACGCCTACCGTGACCGCCGCACCAAGAAGCGTGTGTTCCGCCAGTTGTGGATTGCCCGTATCAATGCCGCAGCGCGTCAATGCGGCCTGACCTACAGCCAGTTCGCCAATGGCCTGAAGAAGGCCGGTATCGAGATCGACCGCAAGGTCCTGTCCGATATCGCGGTGCATGACATGCCGGCTTTCGCCGGAATCGTGGAGCAAGTCAAGGCCAAGCTGGCAGCTTGAGTTCACGGCGGCGGGTCATCCTTGTGATGGCTCCCGCAGCACCGACACAAGGGCTAGGGCTTGAAAGGGCGCTAGCCCTTTTTTTGGCAACCGGCCGCGTCACGCAGACCAGGAAGAGACCACATGACCGAGTTGAATGCAATCGTTGACAGCGCCGTTTCCGCTTTCGGGATGGCCAGCACGCCGGCCGACCTGGAAAACGCCAAGGCCGTGTACCTCGGCAAGTCCGGCCGTATCACCGACCTGATGAAGGGGCTGGCTACGCTGGCCGTCGACGAGAAAAAGTCCCGCGGTGCCGCCATCAACCAGGCCAAGCAGGCGATCGAGGCGGCACTGGTCGCACGGCGGGAAGCGCTTGCCGAGGCCGAACTGCAGGTGCAGTTGCACGCCGAGTCACTGGATGTCAGCCTTCCGGGCCGGCGTCGGCTGGCGGGCGGGCTGCACCCGGTGTCCCTTAGCAGCGAGCGCATCGAGGCGATCTTCGGATCGATGGGCTTCGAGGTTGCCCAGGGCCCGGAGATCGAAGCCGACTGGTTCAATTTCACGGCATTGAACACGCCGGAAGACCATCCGGCGCGCTCCATGCACGACACCTTCTATGTCGAAGGTGGCACTGCGACGGCGCCCAACTTGCTGCGCACCCATACCAGCCCGGTGCAGATCCGTCACGCGGTGCAACACGTCAAGAAATACCGTCATCTGATCGATGCGGGTCAGGCGATGCCCGAAATCCGTGTGGTGGTTCCTGGGCGCTGCTATCGGGTAGACAGTGATGCCACCCATTCGCCGATGTTCCACCAGGTCGAAGGGCTCTGGGTGGGCGAGAACATCAGCTTCAAGGACCTGAAGGTCATCTACCTCGACTTCATCCAGGCGTTTTTCGAGACCAGGGATCTGGACATCCGGTTTCGGCCAAGCTTCTTCCCGTTCACCGAGCCCAGCGCCGAGATCGACATCATGTTCGGTACCGGGCCGCTCAAGGGCCGATGGCTCGAGGTATCAGGGTCAGGCCAGGTGCATCCCAACGTGATTCGCAACATGGGCCTGGACCCTGAGCAGTACATCGGTTTTGCGTTCGGCTCCGGCATCGACCGGCTGACCATGCTGCGTTATGGCGTCGACGATCTGCGCCTGTTTTTCGATGGCGACATGCGTTTCCTGTCGCAGTTCCAGTAGCCCACCAAGACCACCATGCAATTTCCTGAATCCTGGTTGCGCGAGTTCTGCAACCCATCCCTGACGAGTCGTCAACTGGCCGATACGCTGACCATGGCCGGGCTTGAGGTCGAGGAACTCAAGCCGGTTGCCCCACCGTTCACCCGGATCGTGGTGGGTGAGATCGTGCAGGCGGAGCAGCACCCGAACGCCGACCGGCTGCGCGTGTGCAAGGTCAACGTCGGACAGGAGGCCCTGCTCGACATCGTCTGTGGTGCGCCGAACGCGCGGGTCGGCATCCGGGTTCCGTGTGCACTGGTCGGGGCGGAGTTGCCGCCGGGCCCCGACGGCAAGCCGTTCCCGATCAAGATGGGCCTGCTGCGCGGTGTGCAGAGCCAGGGCATGCTGTGTTCGGCGCGCGAACTGCAACTGTCGGACGACCACGGTGGCCTGCTGGAGTTGCCTGCCGATGCGCCGCTCGGTCAGGACGTCCGCGAGACCCTGCAGCTCGACGACAGCCTGATGACGGTGAAGTTGACCCCCAATCTGGCCCATTGCCTGAGTGTCTACGGCGTGGCCCGCGAGGTCGCAGCCCTCACCGGAGCGCCATTGGCCCGTCCGGTATTTCCGCCGGTGCCGGTGACCTGCCAGCAGACGCTGCCGGTGCGGGTGAGCGCCAGTGACTTGTGCGGCCGGTTCTCGGGTCGCGTGGTACGCAATCTCAACCCCCGTGCAGCGACACCGCAGTGGATGGTCGACCGCCTTGCCCGTTGCGGACAGCGTAGCGTGACGGCCCTGGTCGACATTTCCAATTACGTGATGTTCGAGTACGGGCGCCCGTCCCACATCTTCGACCTGGACAAGATCCATGGGGGCCTGGACGTCCGCTGGGGACGACCCGGCGAGCAACTCAAACTGCTCAACGGCACCACGGTGACGGTCGACGACAAGGTGGGCGTGATCGCCGACGACCGCCAGGTCGAGTCGTTGGCCGGGATCATGGGAGGCGACGCCACAGCGGTGTCGGACGACACCCGCAGTGTGTACGTCGAGGCCGCGTTCTGGTGGCCGAAGGCTGTTGCCGGACGTTCGCGGCGGTACAACTTCTCGACCGACGCCGGCCACCGCTTCGAGCGCGGGGTGGACCCGAGCCAGACCGTGGAGCATATCGAACGCATCACCCGGCTGATTCTCGATATCTGCGGCACGCCAGATACCCAGTGTGGACCGATCGACGACCAGCAGCTCAATCTGCCGGTGCCCCGGCCGGTGCATTTGCGCGTGGCGCGGGCGTCCAAGGTGATCGGCATGCCTCTGACACTCGCCCTGTGCGTCGATGCGCTGACACGCCTGGGCCTGCCGGTGGTGCAGGTGCCGGCATCCGATGCGCCGGGTGACCACGGCAGTCTGACGGTGAGCCCGCCGCCGCACCGGTTCGATCTGCAGATCGAGGAGGACCTGATCGAGGAGGTCGCCCGGGTGATCGGCTACAACAAGCTGCCCGTCACGCCACCGTTGGCACCCATCACGGCGCACATCCGACCGGAGTCACAGCGCAGTGCGTTCGCGGTGCGCCGCAGTCTGGCGGCGCTGGGCTACCAGGAAACGATCAATTTCAGCTTTGTCGACGAGCGCTGGGAGTATGAGCTCGCCGGCAATCCGTCACCGGTCCGGCTGCACAACCCGATTGCGAGCCAGATGAGCGTGATGCGGTCGTCGTTGCTGGGTTCGCTGGTGCAGGTCCTGAAGTTCAACCAGGATCGCAAGGCAGCCCGGGTGCGGACCTTCGAGGTCGGCCGCGTCTTCCTGAGAGACGGCAGCGTAACCAATACCGACACCACGGTGGAGGGCTTTCACCAGCCTCTGCGGGTCGCCGGGATGTCCATCGGCGCTGTCGACACGCCTCATTGGGGCGCCAAGGACCGGCACGTCGATTTCTTCGATGCCAGTGGCGATGTGGAGGCATTGCTGGCACCGGTGAAGCCGGCGTTCGAGCCAGCCCAACACCCTGCCATGCACCCCGGTCGCTGTGCCCGTGTGCTGGTGGATGGTGCTCCGATCGGCTATGTGGGAGAGCTGCACCCCAAGTGGCGGCAAGCCTACGAGCTTGCCAGCGCACCCGTGATGTTCGAGCTGGAACTCGATGCGGTGCTTCGGCGCCCGGTTCCGATCTTCCGCCAGGTTCCCAAGCACCAGCCGGTGCAGCGGGACATTGCAGTGATGGTGGCAGAACAGGTCACCCATGCCGACCTCATGGCCGCAATCTGGTCAGCGCCGACAGCCGGTCGCCTGCGCGATGCGACGCTGTTTGACGTCTACCGCCCACGGGCTGTGGCTGACAGTGGTGGGGCTGTTGTTAGTGCGCATCCCGGAGAAAAAAGCCTGGCTGTGCGCTTGACGCTCCATAGCGACGACGCTACGCTGACCGAGCAGCAGATTGAGCATTCCGTCCAGGCGGTCGTGGAGCAATTGTCTGCAGCTATCGGTGCCCGCCAGCGAGTCTGATGGGCCTCCGCCAGAACAACAAGAGTGACGGAAGAGGGGAAGCATGGAATTCGCGATCGAGAGCCTGGAAACACCGGCGTTGACAAAGGCGCAACTGGCGGAGTTGCTGTTTGAGAAGATCGGTCTGAACAAGCGCGAGTCCAAAGACATGATCGACGCTTTTTTCGATCTGATTTCTGCCAGTCTGGTCGAAGGCGCCGACGTCAAGATCTCAGGTTTTGGCAACTTCCAGATCCGGACGAAGGCGCCCCGGCCTGGCCGTAACCCGCGCACGGGTGAGGCTATTCCGATTCAGGCGCGCCGGGTGGTGACGTTCCACGCCAGCCACAAGCTTAAAGACCAGATCCAGGTGGATGGCCGCGGCGCAACAACGTAAGCTGAAGCACGTTTGCGGCATTTCGGCATTAGTTGTGCAGACAGGCTTTGCAACTTGGAAGATCTTAGAGTAACCTCAAAGCTTTCTCGCCTACAGCTTTGATTTCAATGGGGAAACCCCTCCCGCTCATTCCTGCCAAGCGCTATTTCACCATCGGTGAAGTAGGCGATTTGTGTGGGGTCAAGCCGCATGTGCTGCGCTACTGGGAGCAGGAGTTCACACAGCTTCGGCCGATGAAGCGCCGTGGCAACCGTCGGTATTACCAGCACCATGAGGTGCTCATGATCCGGCGTATTCGTGACCTGCTGTACGACCAGGGATTCACCATCAGCGGTGCCCGCAACAAGATGCAGGAGCTGCTGCAGAACGAACGCGACAAGCGAAGGAACGGGGAGGTCCTGCTCGAGGGTGTAGAGGTCATCGAGACCACCGAGGCCGACCTGGATGACTTCGACGACAACGGGCTCGACGCCGGCGTGGAGTCGGGGACCGGCCAATGGCTCATGGTTCGCCGCGAACTGGCCGAAATCCGTGAGCTGTTGTCTTCCGGCTTCTGATGTCGATGATTTTTCGGCCCCTATAATGCGATCTTCGGTGTGTGGCGCAGCCTGGTAGCGCACTTGCATGGGGTGCAAGGGGTCGAAGGTTCGAATCCTTTCACACCGACCATATAAATCAACGGGATACGAGTCAAATCGTAACCCGTTTTTCTTTTTGGGGGTCCCCTTGGGGGTCCCTCGGATGTTGGGCTGGAATTGAGACCGCGCGGCACCGCCGGAATTCAGGATTCGAATCGGGGGCCGGTTCGGTCGGGAATCCGGGATTCGAACCCGAGACCGTCGGCGGGATTACCCTAGAAACCGCAGTTGAAGTTCCGTAAATGCGCTCAAACCCAATGCTGGCGCGGGTTTGCGTCGATTTGCGACACTCACCCTATGGGTGAACTAATCGAGCGCAAAAAGACGGCTGTCGCGCAGGCCAGTGAAGAGCTTGTGGCGGTGCAAACGATGGGGGGCCGCATGCACGTGCGCTGGGACGAAACGGCCCAAGCGACGCCACATGGGCAGATCGTTTACTTCGCCGAGTTTTTGGCCACTGCCGGCATTTTTGATAGTTGGGTACAAAGCTGCCCGCTGCGCTACACCAGTCCCAACGCACCAGGCGTACGCGACGTACTGGGTACCTTGATGCTCAGCATCTTGGCCGGTAGCAAACGGTACGCGCACATCGCGGGTGTGCGTGGCGACGCGGTGGCCGCGCAGGCGCTGGGGTTGAACAAGATCGTCAGCGAAGACTCGGTGCGCCGCGCACTCAAGGCGATCGAGCCCCAGGCGGCGCAAACGTGGATGCACCAGGCCTTGCAGGGTAGCGTGGCCCATGCGCTCGATCGTGGCTGGATACTGGACATGGACACCACCATCAAGACCTTGTACGGCCACCAGGAAGGCGCCGAGATCGGCTACAACCC
>JANMZX010000270.1:0-19549 GCA_031383745.1 Rhodoferax sp.
GCCACACCCGACGTTGTCAGCGCCTGGATTTGTGACGTCGTCAGCGCCACGATCTGCTCCGTGGCCAACGCCGCCACTTGCGCCGTCGTGAGTGCGGCAATCTGCGCCGTCGTCATCGCCGCAACGTCCACCACCTCGATCGACACCGCCTGCGCCGTGCTCAGGGCTGCCACGCCAGACGTAGTGAGGGCCGCCAC
The DNA here is from genome assembly GCA_031383745.1 of Rhodoferax sp. Taxonomy (GTDB): domain Bacteria; phylum Pseudomonadota; class Gammaproteobacteria; order Burkholderiales; family Burkholderiaceae_C; genus CAISIP01. Next base: position 198 of record JANMZX010000270.1, read on the forward strand.
CTGCGATGTCGTGAGCGCCACCACCTGTTCGGTCGTCAGTGCCTGCACCTGGGTTGTCTTCAAGGCCGCGATGCCCGAGGTCGTCAGGGCCTGGACCTGCTCGGTCAGCAGCGCTGCCACCGCCGAGGTCGTCAGCGCCGCCACCTGGCTGGTCTTGAGCACCGCCACATCGGCCACCTCGATCGCCGCCGCCTGCGCCGTGCTCAATGCCGCAACACCCGAGGTCGTCAGGGCCTGGACCTGGGCCGTGGTGAGTGCCACCACCTGCTCGGTGGTCAGCGCCTGCACCTGGGTGGTCTTCAAGGCCGCAATGCCCGAGGTCGTCAGTGCCTGGACCTGCTCGGTCAGCAGCGCTGCAACTGCCGCCGTCGACAACGCGACGATCTGGCTGGTCTTGAGCGCCGCCACATCCACGGCCTCGATCGCAGCCGCCTGCGAGGTACTCAGAGCCGCGACACCAGAGGTGGTCAGCGCCTGAAACTGCGCGGTGGTCAGCGCGACGATCTGCTCCGTGGTCAGCGCCGCCACCTGGGCCGTCGTCAGCGAAACAATATCTGCCGTGGTCAGGTCCTGGATCTGGTCGGTAGACAGGGCCGCGATCGCCGATGTGGATAGTCCGCTGACATTGCTCATAGTATTTTTCCTTCAGGACCTAAACGCCCGATTGCACTGCCAGCCGGGTCACCCACCCGACAGACGACTTGTTTGATCTGGTCAACCAGACGGGCCCAGGGGGCACGTCTGCCAAAAGGGCTCACCCCACACCCACCAGGATGCGCATGGGATACGCCCGTTCCTCTGTAACGACGCAATTGCTGAAAACTTGAGGGCCATTGCAGAAATCATTTCGCCGAGCCATCGTCAGGCGCCTGACTTCTCCAAGGGCGTGATCGAGAATACAAGTGGCACGCCACGCCAGTCCTCCGAATCAAGCCGAAAAACGCCCTCAGTTGCCGGCACGGGGATGGGGTGTGCGACCCGGGCACGCAGGTGTCGCGCGCGACCGCGCACTGGCGACCACGGCCAGAAGCGCCCCATGGGGTGCGTCCACGCAGGGCATGCCGGTCGTCGCGCCACACCTGCATCGTAGGGACAACGGCCGGCCGGCTGTATCCGGTAGATACCTGAATAACAAAGGGAAAACACCTGAGCGGTCAGGGGTCACCCACCGGCAAGGCGGGCGCACGTGCCACGCTGCGCCGGGCAGGTCAGGAGCCCGGCTGCCCGTGGCGCGTATCCGCCCGGCGCCGCGCCTCCGCCGTCTGGGCCGCGCCGAGCCGGGCCTCGGAACGCGCCAGGTTGGCCTGTGCCACGGCGTCACCGGCCCGGGCCGCCACCAAGAACCAGCGGTGCGCCTCGATCGGGTCGACCACCACACCTTCGCCGGCCGCAAACAGCAGCCCCAAGCGCGACTGGGCGCTGGCGAGCCCCTGTTCAGCCGCCTGGGCGAACCAATGGAATGCCTGCTGCGCATCCCGCTCCACACCCCGCCCCTTGCTGTACATCAGGGCCAGGTTGTACTGGGCCTCGGCATCCCCCTGCCCCGCTGCCTTGTGCCACCAGAAAACGGCCTGGACCGGATCCTTGATACGCGCGAACAGCACACCGAGGGTGGCCTGCGCAGGCACGAAACCCAGGCCGGCCGCGCTCTGGCACCACGCGAAGGCCTGCCGCAGGTCCTGCTTCAGGCCTTCGCCACCACCCGCATACAGGGACCCCAGGTTCCATTGCGCCTGGGCATCACCCTGCTGCGCCGCTTGCTGGAACCAGGAGAATGCCTGCGGGAAATCCTTCGGAACGCCTTTGCCGCCCAGGCAGGCAGCGCCCATCGCGCACTGGGCCGGGGCGTATCCCTGATCCGCCGACAGGCGCCACCACGCGACCGCCCGTTGACGGCTCGTGTCGTCCGCTCCGGCCGCGGCGCAGTGCTGGCCCATCAGGTACTGCGCCTCCGCGCTCCCCAGGGCGGCGGATCTTTCGAAACACGCCTGCGCCATGTCGTCCAGGGACGTCCCCGCCAGCAGGTGCCCCAAGGTCATCAGCGCCCGCAGGTCCCCCTGCTCTGCCGCCTTGACATACCAGGCGACGCCCTGGAAGAAATCACGCCCCGCGCCGCCCCGCGCGCAATACAGCCGGCCCAGCGCAAACTGCGCCTCCACGCTGCCCTGCAGGGCAGCGCTGCGGTACCAGTCGGTGGCCTGCGCCGGCTGTGTGGCTTCGTACAAGCGGGCCAGCGCGACTTGCGCCCGCAGGTCGTCCTGCCTTGCCGAAGCCAGGTACCAGCTCTCGGCCTTGTGCATGTCCCGGGGCACGCCCAGGCCCTGCTCGTACATCAGGCCCAGGTGGAACCGCGCCGACGCATCACCGTGTTCCGCCGCCTGGTCCCAGCGCGCGGGGTCGCTGCGCCGCTCCGGTGTGCCAGGCTTGCGCCGCGCCTTGCCACGCGCAGTTGAGCGGCCGCTGCCGAGGGCGTCGATACGCTCCAGCGCCACCTGTGCGGCGGCAAAATGCTGGGCCGCTGCCTTGCGGTACCAGACAGCCGCCTCGTCCATGTCCTGGACCACGCCCTGGCCATGCTCGAACAATGCCCCCAGCGCGCACTGGGCATCGGCCAGCCCCTGCGCCGCGGCCCGCCGGTACCAGTCCGCCGCCCTGGCATCATCCCGCGCCACCCCGCTGCCCGCCGCGTGCCAGCCGGCCACGGCACACTGGGCCTCCGCCAGGCCGAGTTCCGCCGCCTTGACCAGGCAGGTGCGCGACAGCTCCCGCGTGGGGCCGTCAAACACCCGGCCCAGCCTGAACAAGGCCTTGGCATGGCCCTGCTCGGCCGCCTTGAGGTACCAGCCGACCGCCTGGTAGTCATCCTGGGCCAGCCCCGATCCGGTGGCATAACGCGTGCCCAGCAGGTACTGCGCGGCGGGCAGGCCACGCCCGGCGGCCTGGCGAATCCACACCAGCGCCTGCTCGAAGTCCTGCGCGACACCGACACCGTTGGCAAACATCAGGCCGACCTGGTACTGCGCCTCGGGCGCGCCGATGCGCGCGGACTTCAAGGTCTCGGTGAAGTTGCGCTTGTCCCTGGCACTCATCTTCTCGGCCATGTGAATCTTTCTGACGGCAACCCGAGTGTGCCACCCCGCCTGGCCGCCCCTGGTCGACGACTTCGTGGAAGTGACTGGTTATCGACCGTCTTTTCAGACTTTAGTAACAGCGGGCCCTGATCACAATCGGCGCAACCCACTACTTCCCCCAGCATGGAATCGAACAGCCAGGACCGCAACCTTCCCGCGTCGGAGCGCAAGCTCAAGCGCGCGGTCGACGACGGCCAGGTCACCCGTTCACGCGACCTGTCGCACCTGGCAGTGCTCGGAGCCGGCGCCCTGGCCCTGCTGGCCCTGGCACCGGCCATGTTCGGCCGCCTCAAGCTCGACCTGGCGCGCCAGCTGTCTTTCGACGCCAGCATCCTCGCACAACCCGGGTCGATGCTGACGCGCATGCAGGATGTGGTGCTCCCGGGCCTGCTGGCCTGCACGGTGTTCGCCGGCCTGGTCATGGTCGCCGTGGTGGCGAGTTATGTCGCGGTCGGCGGCTGGGTGAACAGCCTAAAGCCCTTGATGCCCGACCTCAGCCGGCTCGACCCGTTTGCCGGCATCGGCCGCATGTTCACCAAGGACAAGTTCTTCGAGGTCGCGAAGATGCTGGTCATCATGCTTTCTCTCAGCGCGGTCGCCGGTGTGTACCTCAGCTCCACCAGCCACACTGTCGTCGCGCTGGTGATGCAGCCCTCGGCAGCGGCGATCCTGCACATGAACGCGTGGCTGGTGTCCGGCATGGGCCTGCTGTTGCTCATCATCCTGCTCGTGGCGGGAATCGACGTGCCACTGCAGCGCTTCCTGCACCGCTCGCGCCTCAAGATGTCGCACCAGGAGGTCAAGCAGGAGCACAAGGAATCCGAGGGCAACCCGCATGTGAAGGGCCGCTTGCGCCAGCGCCAGCGCGAGCTTTCACAACGCAACAGTATCTCGGCCGTCCCCAAGGCCGATTTTGTCGTCATGAACCCGACCCACTTCGCGGTCGCAATACGCTACGACGAACACAGCATGCGCGCACCGCAGGTGATCTCCCGAGGTGCCGACCTGCTGGCGCTGAAGATCCGCGACCTGGCCCGCACCCATTCCATCCCGGTGCTGCAGGCGCCGACACTGGCGCGCGCGCTGTACGCCCACGCCGAACTCGGCCAGGACATCCCGTCGACCCTCTACACCGCCGTGGCCCAGGTGCTGGCCTATGTGTACCGGCTCAAGGCCGCGCTGCACGGTGACGGGCCGATGCCGGACGCGCCCCCCATGCCCGAGGTGCCGCCCGAACTCGATCCGCAGTCGGGCGTCACCGCCATTCCGGCCGCCGCATGATGGAGCAGCTCAAGCCCCTGCAGCGCTGGCTCGGTGCGAACGCCGCTTTCGCCCAGGGCGCCGCCGCGCCAATGCTGGTGGTGGCGATCCTGTCGATGATGGTGCTGCCGCTGCCGCCGTTCCTGCTCGACGTGTTCTTCACCATCAACATCGCGGTGGCGCTGATGGTGATGATGGTGGCGGCCTACATGCTGCGCCCGCTGGACTTCGCGGCCTTCCCCTCGGTGCTGCTCCTGACCACCCTGATGCGGCTATCGCTCAACGTCGCCTCGACCCGCGTGGTGCTGCTTGACGGCCACACCGGTCCGGGCGCTGCCGGAGCGGTCATCGAGGCCTTCGGCCACTTCCTGATCGGCGGCAACTTCGCCGTCGGCCTGATCGTGTTCTCGATCCTGGTGGTGATCAATTTCGTGGTGGTGACCAAGGGCGCCGAGCGGATCGCCGAGGTATCGGCGCGGTTTGCGCTGGACGCGATGCCGGGCAAGCAGATGGCGGTGGACGCCGACCTCAACGCAGGCACCATCGACGAAAAGGAAGCCAAGCGCCGGCGCGCCGAAGTGGCCGAGGAAGCCGACTTCTTCGGCTCCATGGACGGCGCCTCGAAATTCGTGCGCGGCGATGCAGTAGCCGGCATCCTGATCCTGCTCATCAACATCTTCGGCGGCTTTGCCATCGGTGTGCTGCAGCACGGCCTGAGCGCGTCGCAGGCGGCCGACACCTACATCCTGCTGGCGGTCGGTGACGCGCTGGTGGCACAGGTTCCCGGGCTGCTGATCTCGGTGGCAGCGGCCATGGTGGTCTCGCGCGTCGGCAAGGACCACGACCTTGGCCGGCAGATCGTCAACCAGATGTTCATATCGCCGCGCGTGCTGGGCATCAGCGCCGTTATCCTGGTGATTCTGGGTGTCATTCCCGGCATGCCGCATGTGGTGTTCCTGTCGATCGGTGCCATCCTCGGGTATGCGTCCTGGGTGCTGGCGCACCGGCCGCCCGCGCCGGATCCGAACGCCATCGCGCCAGCCCCACCGCCGGACGGCGAGGCCAGCTGGGACGACCTGCAGCCGGTGGACCAACTCGGCCTGGAACTCGGCTACCGTCTGATCGCCCTGGTGGACAAGAACCGGCAGGGCGACCTGCTCAACCGCATCAAGGGGGTGCGCCGCAAGTTTGCCCAGGAGGTCGGGTTCCTGCCGCCAGCTGTCCATGTGCGCGACAACCTGGAACTCAACCCGAGCGCCTACCGCATCACGCTGCGCGGCGTCGTCGTGGGCGAGGGCGAGGCTTTTCCCGGGCTGCACCTGGCCATCAACCCCGGCGGCATCACCACGCCGCTGATCGGCACCGCCACCACCGACCCGGCCTTCGGCCTGCCCGCCCACTGGATCGACGAGCGCCAGAAAGAAACAGCGCAAATGGCCGGATTTACGGTCGTTGATTCAGAGACCGTGATGGCCACACATTTGTCACACTTGATGCAGGTGCAGGCCTCACGTCTGTTGAGCCGCACGGAGACCCAGCAACTGGTGGATCACGTGGCCAAACTGGCACCCAAGCTGATCGAGGAAGTCGTTCCGAAAATGGTGTCCATCGCCGTGTTCCAGAAAGTGCTGCAACTGCTGCTCGACGAGGCGGTGCACATCCGCGACATCCGCACCATCGTGGAGTCCTTGGCGGAACACGCCACCAGCACCACCGACCCGGTCGAGCTGGCCAAACGCATCCGGATCGCGCTGTCCCCGGCAATCGTGCAGCAGATCTACGGCCCGACGCGCGAACTGCATGTGATCGCCATCGACCCGGCCCTGGAGCGCCTGCTGGTGCAGGCCCTGGGCGGCGCCAGCGGACCGGCCCTGGACCCGGGCGTGGCCGAGATGTTCACCCGCACCGCGGCCGAGGTTGCGCTCAAGCAGGAAGAGGTCGGCGTCCCGCCCTGCCTGCTGGTGCCCGACCAGATCCGCGGGGCGATCGCGCGGCTCGTGCGCCGGGTGGCACCGCGGCTGCAGGTGCTGGCGCACAGCGAAATCCCTGAAACCCACACGATCCGCATTGGCCCGATTCTCCGAGGTGCAGCAACATGAACATTCAACGTTTTACCGGCGCCACGGCGCGTGAGGCGCTGGGCAAGGCGCGCATGGCGTTTGGGGAAGGCACCCTGATCCTGTCCAACCGCCCGACGGCGAACGGCGTCGAGGTGATGGCCACCGGCGAGGAAAACCTGAGCGACCTCCAGCGCCTGGGCGCACCGGTCGCTGGCGTGCCGCCGAAGCTGCCAGCGGCGCCGAAAGGCATTTCCAGCGCCCCGACGGTGGCAACGGCCAACCCCGCGCAGCGCGTCGACGAGGACACCGAGCAGCTGGCCATGAGCACGCTGTCGTTCCAGGACTATGTGCGCGAGCGCATGCTGCGCAAGCGCCAGACAGAAAACCCTGCGCGTGCCGACGAAGCCCCGCCGCGCGCTGCAGCACCGGCCGCGGCACAGCGCCCGGCACCCGCGCAGACCGCCGGCAAACCCGTGGCGCGCCCCGCAGCAACGCGCGAGGCCGTCGCCAGCGCCGGCGCGCGCAGCATCGTGGACGAACTGCACGCGATGCGCGACCTGATCGAGGACCGCTTCAACACCTTCGCCTGGCTCAACCAGGCCAAGCAGCATCCGATCCAGTCGAACCTGATGCTCAAGCTGATGCGCGCCGGCTACTCCCCCACGCTGTCGCGCACGATCCTGGAGCACATGCCGGAGGCGCTCGGTGCGCCGGAGGCCATGCAGTGGATGCTCGACGCGATCGAACGCAACCTCAGGACGTCCGAGGCTGGCACCAGCCTGCACGACGAAGGTGGCATCTACGCGCTGGTGGGCGCCACCGGCGTGGGCAAGACCACCACGGTCGCCAAACTCGCCGGCCTGTGCGCACGCGCGCACGGACCGGCCAGCGTGGGCCTGATCACCCTGGACACGCAACGCATGGGCGCACACGAACAGCTGCGCGAACACGCCCGGAGCATGGGGCTGGTGGCGCATCTGGCGCACGACCGGGCGGCGTTGCAGGACCTGCTGGGGCTGTTTGCCGGCAAGCGCATGGTGCTGATCGACACCAGCGGCCTGGCGCCGCGCGACCTGGGCAAGGAGGACACGCTCAACCTGCTCGACCAGCCCGGGGTGCAGCGCCTGCTGGTGCTCAACGCCGGCGCGCAGGGCGACTCGCTGGACCAGGTGGTGTCGGCGTTCCGCTGCGGCGGCGTGCAGCAGGCGGTGTTGTCCAAGATCGACGAGGCTGTCAAGCTCGGTCCGGCGCTCGACGTGGCGATCCGCCACCAGCTGGTGCTGCGTGGTGTCACCAACGGACAGAAGGTTCCCGACGACTGGGCGGGCGCCGACGCATGCGATTTGGTACGCCAGTCGATGCGGGTCAGCAACCCGTCGGCCTTCGATCCCAAGGCGGCGGACCTGGGCTTCTACTTCATCCAGCCCGAACACCGGCCACAGGCTGCAGGACGCGTCCATGCCTGACACCTGTTGCCGGCAGGCCCGCGGCGCCACGCGCGGTTCCGACCTTGTTATGCTGCGAGGGTCAGACGACCGCGGCCCCGGCGGCCGCCCCCAACCCGTGAAGTGCAACTGATGTACACCGCCAAAGGCCAACTCGACCGGGATGCCCTGATACGCCAGTACCAGCCACTGGTGCGCAAGCTGGCCCACCACATGATGGCCAAGCTGCCCGCCAGTGTGCAGGTCGACGACCTGATCCAGGTCGGCCTGATCGGCCTGTCCGAGGCCTTGTCGCGCTACGAAGCCGCCCAGGGCGTGCAGTTCGAGACCTTCGCCACCCAGCGCATCCGCGGCGCGATGATCGACGAACTGCGCGACAGCGACTGGATGTCGCGCGGCTCGCGCAAGAGCCAGAAGGACATCGAGCATGCGCTGCGCCGGCTCGAGCACCAATTGGGGCGTACGCCTCTCGAATCCGAGATCGCAAAGGAACTGGGCATGACACTGGCCGATTACCAGACCCTGCTGGGCAAGGTCCGCGGAACCCAACTGGTGTACCTGGAGGACATGAACCACGGCGGCGACGGGGAGGACAGCTTCCTCGACCGGCATGAAACCGCCGACCCGAGCGCCGATCCGCTGCAGCTGCTGCGCGACCAGCGCCTGCGCCAGTCACTGGTCGACGCCATCAAGCTGCTGCCCGAGCGCGAGCAGTACATCATGAGCATGTATTACGAGCAGGACATGAACCTGAAGGAAATCGCGGCGGTGCTGGGCGTGACCGAGTCACGCGTATGCCAGTTGCACAGCCAGTCGATCGCCCGCCTGCGGGCCAAGATGCGCGCGCACTGAACCGCACATGCCGGCCGCGCCGGCGCGCATCCTGTGCGCGTCGGCAGCCAAGCCAGAAATCAGGCAGAGAGTTGGGTGAAGGCGCCGCTGCGGCGCGCCTGCTGGCCATACGGCCGCCCGCCAGCCCCGCCGTAGGTGCTGGCACGGGTTGACGGAATGATGGAATTCAAGGCCCGGTCCACCACCGCGCCACGCCGCAGGCAGGCTTCACGCTGCTGCGCCACGCCCTGCCCCAGACGCTGAAGACGCAGTTGCAGCGCCGGCGCCAACCTGCCGCCACGCTGCACCCGCTGGAGCAGGCCGGACAGCGTCGCGACGACCTGCTGCAAGTCGCCGGCTGCGGCAGCCACGCGATCCGGTTGCCCGTCGAGCAAGGCCGCTCCGAGCACCTGCTGGTGATGCTCAGCCAACACGAGGCTGGCCAGAAAATGCTGCTGGTCGAGGGGTAGAACCATGCCGGAATCCTGTGCGAAAAACGGGTATCAGCCCTTGGAGCGGTCCAGCATCTCGCGCGCGTTGGCGAGCAGCTTGTCGGCGATCGCCTCGGCATTCACCACGTAGGTCTTCTGTTCGATCGACTGGCGCACGGCCTTGACCTTCTCGAGGTCGACATCGGCCGAGCTGTCCGAGCGCTCCAATGCACGCGCCTGGCTGGAGACCGTGACCCCGACCCCCGGCGTCTTGCGCTCGTTCCTGGCCGCAGGCGCAGCCGCCTGGCCCGCCTTGGAGCTTGCAGCCTGCCCCAGTGCAGGTGTGTTATCGGGCTGTTGACCTATCTTCATCATGTTCCCCTTGGCCACGTCACTCGCGCCATCCTACGATAGCTATCGGCGGGGCGGGAGAAAACTTGAGCCATGACCCCGCCCGCCTTGCCCGTCAGAGGTCGACCCGGACTGTCCGCTGGTCGACAACAATCCCGGTTAGTATGCGCCCACCTTCGACGCGAACCCTTGCCTGCGTGCCTACGACACCAGCAGACAGCGCCTGGCCATCGGACACCACCGAGAATCCCGCGCCCTGTGCTACCACCCGGATCATCGCACCAGCCTGAAATACCTGGGATGGCCGGACCATATTGGCCCGCAATGCCTGCCCGGTACCGAGTTGGCGCGACGCCGTCTGGCCGAGCCAGGTCTCCATGTCTGGCAGCACCGGGCTGTTTTCCTGCGCCCAGTCGACCTCCGCCTGCACTGCATCGCCCGCGTCCAGCACCTTGCCCTGGGCGATGTCGCCCTTGACGACCCAGGCCTGACCGAAGGCCTTGACCTGGACCGGCAGGAATACGTTCCAGCGTGCCATGCCGTCGACGCAGCGCAACCCCAGGCGCGTCTTGCCCCACAGGCGTGTCCCGGGCGGGATGTACGGCTCGACCTGGCCGCAAGGCGCCAGGCTCAGGCGGTTGTCCAGCGCCCCGACGCTGACCACCAGGCGCAGCGGCGTCGCGCCGGCCGGGCGCGCCGCCGCCACGGCCTGGTCGAGCCAGGCCTGGGAGTCCTTGAGCAGGCTGGCCGAGCTGTCCTGCGCGCAGGCGCCGGCACACAGGCACAGGGCCGCCAGCACCAGCGCCAGGCGCGCTGCGCCGAAGTTGCCTGCCTGCATGAAATTCCTGTTGGTCAATGGGTCACCTGATGATTAGCCGCACTGTGACTGTAGCCCGCGGCCGCGCCGCCAAAGCGCCCAAGTGATGGCGGAAACAACCGCTATTCGGCTGATCGGCTGGCTCAAGCTTTTCCATAATCGTTTCACGCCATGGGCCCGATCGGTCTTTGGCAACCGACACACCAGGCGGAGGGCCCATGACATGTTTGCACAGTTGACCAGCGGGATGGACCTGCACGCCAGCGCCCTGGTCGTGCGTGCCGAACGCCAGCGGGTCATCGCCAGCAACATCGCCAACGCCGACACGCCCGGTTACACCGCCCGCGACGTCAACTTCAAGGAAGCCATGGCCACCGCCCGCGGCGAGAGCCGCCTGGCCACCAGCCAGCCGGTGGTTGGCACTGTGTCCAGGGCGCATCCCGCGCACATTCCCGTGGGCCGGCCGGGCGACGGCTCGATCGGCGACACCGGCAGCCTGGCCTATACCGCCCAGACCCAGCCGGCGATGGACAACAACAGCGTCGACCTCGACCGCGAGCGCGCCAATTTCGTCGACAACGCGGTGCGTTACGAGACCACCCTGCGTTTCATCAACGGCCATTCCAAGACCATCTTGAGCGCGATCCAGGGCCAGTAGGGCGCGATCACAGGGAGAAACCAGCATGTCCATGTTTTCAGTCTTCGGCGTATCCGGCAGTGCCATCAGCGCACAGTCGCAACGCCTCAACGTGGTGGCCAGCAACCTGGCCAACGCCGACGCCGTGGCCGGGCCGGACGGCCAGGGTTACAAGGCCCGCCAGGTGGTGTTCCAGACCGTCCCGATGGGGTCGGATGCCTCGGCCGGCGTCAAGGTCAACGCGATCACCGAAAGCAGCCAGCCGATGAAGAAGATCCACAACCCGACGCACCCGCAGGCCGACGCGCAGGGTTATGTGACCCAGTCGAACGTGAACCCGGTGGAGGAGATGGTGAACATGATCTCCGCCTCGCGCTCCTACCAGAACAACGTAGAGGTCATGAACACGGCCAAGACGCTGCTGCTCAAGACACTCCAGATGGGCCAATGAGGCACACACCATGATCACCGCCACCAACAACGCCACGGCAGCGGCCACGACGGCCGGCGCCACCACCGGGGGGTCGACCGCCAATGCGGCCGGCTCGGAAGACCGCTTCCTCAAGCTGCTGGTCGCCCAGCTCAGCAACCAGGACCCGATGAACCCGATGGACAACGCCCAGGTGACCTCGCAGATGGCGCAGATCAGCACCGTCACGGGCGTGCAGCAGACCAACCAGGCGATCAAGGAGCTGGCGGCACAACTGGCATCCATGCAGATGCTGCAGAGCAGCTCGCTGGTCGGGCGCAGCGTGCTGGTCGACGGCAACAAGCTGCCGGTCAGCAACAACCAGGCATCGGGCGCGGTCGAACTGCTGGCCGCCGCCGACAGCGTGAAGATCGACATCCTGTCCGCAGGCGGCAAGGTGGTGGACACGATCGACCTCGGCGCACGGGCAGCCGGGCGCCACCCGTTCGACTGGGACGCAACCGGCAAGGCGGCCGGCACATCGATGGCCTACCGCGTCACCGCGACCCAGGGCGGCAAGGCGGTCGGCACCACGCAGCTGGTACGCGACAACGTCGCCTCGGTCAGCAACGACAACGGCAGCATGAACCTGCAGTTGCGTGGCCTGGGCAACACCGCCTACGACAAGATCAAGTCCATCCTCTGACCACCTCCCGCAGCATTTCATTGCCCGCACTCTTTCCAGGAACCACACCATGTCATTTCAAACCGGTCTTTCAGGTCTGAACGCCGCCAGCCGCAATCTGGACGTCATCGGCAACAACATCGCCAACGCCAACACGGTGGGCGCCAAGGTGGCGCGCGCCGAGTTTTCGGAGATCGTTGCAGCCTCCACCATCGCGGCCACCGGCCGCACCGAAGGCATCGGCGTCGAGGTGTCCACCGTGTCGCAGCAGTTCACGCAGGGCAGCGTCAACGTGACCGGCAGCCAGCTCGACCTGGCCATCAACGGCGCCGGCTTTTTCCCTATTACCCAGACAGACGGAACACCCGCCTACACCCGCGCCGGCGAGTTCAAGCTGGACAAGGTCGGCAACATCGTCACCAATGCGGGAGCCAACCTGATGGGCTACCCCACCAACATAGCCGGCGTTCCGACCAGCAGCACGCTTCAGCCCTTGCAATTGCCCACCTCGGTGCCGATCGCGGCCAATATGACGACGGCCATCTCTGCCGAGTTCAACGTCGATTCGCGCGCGGTGGTGTGGGATTCGGTCGTGCCCGCCATCCCCCTGACCAAATACGGCACATCGGTCACCGTCTACGACTCGCAGGGCGCGGCGATCGAGCAGCCCCTGTACATGCGCAAGACTGCCAATGACACCTGGGAGGTGTTCACCGACCCGACCGACGCCACCACCGCCGCCGCGTCGGTGGCGGCGACGCTGAATTTCGGGGTGAATGGCGTGCTGTTGTCGTCGGTACCGGCGCTGCCCACCGTCAGCGTGACGTCACCCAACCCCACGATCGGGGTGTTCACGCCCACCCTGGACCTCTCTGGGTCCACCCAGCTCGCCACCTCGCTCGCGGTCTCCAACCTGACCCAGGACGGCTACGCGCCAGGTGATTACGTGGCGCTCAAGATCAATGACAACGGCACCGTGATGGCCACCTATTCGAACGGCCAGAGCCAGGCGGCGGGTCAGGTCGCGCTGGCCGACTTCCGCAACGTACAGGGCCTGCGCCCCTCGGCCAACGGCACCTGGGTCGAGACCGTGGGCTCCGGCCAGCCGGTGCTCGGAGCCCCCGGCGTCGGCAAGTTCGGCGTCCTGCGCGCCGGCGCGCTGGAGGAGTCGAACATCGACCTGACCTCCGAGCTGGTCAACATGATGACCGCGCAGCGCACCTACCAGGCCAATGCGCAGACCATCAAGACGCAGGACCAGGTGCTCTCCACGCTGACCAACCTGCGCTGAAGCCGCACACCACGCCCTCTGACACGGCCGCCCCATGGATCGCCTCATCTACACCGCCATGACCGGCGCCAACGCGGCCGCGCACCGGCAGGCCGTGTTGTCCAACAACCTGGCCAATGCGTCGACCAACGGATTTCGCGCCGAGCTGTCGACCTACCGGGCGGTGCCGCTGCGCGGCGACGGCTCCACCACGCGCGTGTTCGCGCTCGAAGCCACATCGGGCCACCTGGACACCCCGGGCGCCGCGCAACGCACCGGCCGCGGGCTCGATGTGATGGCCACCAGGAACGCCTGGTTCGCGGTGCAGGGGCTCGACGGCACCGAGGGCTATACCCGCAACGGCTCGCTGGAAGTCGCCGCCGATGGCACGCTGATGACCAGCAACGGGCTGACCGTGCTGTCCGACGCCGGCGCGCCGGTGGCGGTGCCGGCCAACTCCGAGCTGTCGATCGGCCAGGACGGTACGCTCAGCGCGCGGGTGCCGGGGCAGAAGCCCTCGGTGATCGGGCGCCTGAAGATGGTCACCCCGACCGCCGAGGACCCGCTCAGGCGCGGCGACGACGGCCTGTTCCGCCCCGGCTCCGGCGAACCGCTGCCCAACGACGCCCAGGCCAAGCTGATGGTCGGGGTGCTCGAGGGATCCAACGTCAACCCGATCGAAACCATGGTCGGCATGATCCAGACCGCGCGGCAGTTCGAGCAGCAGATGCGGCTGATCCAGACCGCCGAGTCGAACGACCGTTCCGCCGGCCAATTGCTGGGCCTGCAGGGCTGACGCCCGCACACCCGCGACCCGGACCCACCCCAGGACAACACCATGATCAATTCCCTCTGGATATCGAAGACCGGCATGGAAGCCCAGCAGATGCAGCTGGACGTCATCTCGCACAACCTGGCCAACGTGTCCACCACCGGCTACAAGCGCGCCAACGCGGTGTTCGAGGACCTGATGTACCAGAACCTGCGCCAGGTCGGCGCCAACACCACCGAGCAGTCGCAGCTGCCCACCGGTCTGCACCTGGGCCTGGGCGTGCGCACCGTGGCCACCAGCCGCTCGTTCGCGCAGGGCACGGTGCAGCAGACCACCAACAACCTGGACGTGGCGATCCAGGGCAGCGGTTTCTTCCAGATCACCATGCCCGACGGCACCACCCAGTACACCCGCGACGGCTCATTCCAGGTCGACAACCAGGGCCGGCTGGTCACCTCCAACGGGCTGCCGGTGGCCAACGGCGTGACGATTCCCGCCAACGCCAAGAACATCACCATCGCCAACAACGGCACGGTCACCGCGTCGATCCCCGGCACCACGGCGCCGCAGAACATCGGCACCATCGCGCTGGCCAGTTTCATCAACCCGGCCGGCCTGGAACCGCAGGGGCAGAACCTGTTTGCCGAAAGCCCGGCGTCGGGCCAGCCCAGCACCGGCACCCCCGGCGCCAACGGCCTGGGCATGTTGTCGCAGGGCTTCCTGGAGTCCTCCAACGTGAACGTGGTGCAGGAACTGATCACCATGATCCAGACCCAGCGCGCCTACGAGATGAACTCCAAGGCGATCCAGACCTCGGACCAGATGCTGCAAAAGCTGGGGCAGTTGTGATGCACACCCTGACGCGCGTCCACCGTGCACTCGCCGTGCTGGTGGCGGCCGCCCTGAGCGGCGGCTGCGAATCGCTGCCGCAAAAGGTCAGCGTGGACTTCGCACCGATACCGGTGCAGCAGATCGCCCCGGCAGCCGCACCCGCGCGGGTCGCCACCGGCAGCCTGTTCCAGAGCGCCAGCTACCGGCCGGCTTTCGAGGACCGGCGCGCGCGCATGGTGGGCGACACCGTCACGATCCAGATCGTCGAGAACGTCACGGCCAGCCAGAAATCCTCCTCCACCGCGAACCGCACGACCGCGATGGACGCCGGCGTGACCGCGTTCCCCTTCGCGTCGGCCACCCTGCTGCCCAAACTGTCGGTCGGCACCACGTCGGCCAACGACTTCTCCGGCGTCGGCGCGACCTCGAGCGCGAACACGTTCTCGGGCTCGATCACCGCCACCGTGGTCGACGTGCTGCCCAACGGGCACCTGGTGGTGGCCGGCGAGAAGCAGATCGGCGTGAACCAGAACGTGGATATCTTGCGCTTCTCGGGCACGGTCGACCCGCGTGTGGTGCAACCCGGCTCCATCGTCAGCTCGACCCAGGTCGCCAACGCGCGCATCGAGTCGCGCGGCCGCGGCGCCCAGGCCGAGGCCCAGACCGTGGGCTGGATTTCGCGCTTCTTCATGGCACTGCTGCCGTTCTAGGACCACCGCCATGCACACCCGCCCGTTGTCACTCCTGCGCCATGTGCGCGCCGTGCTGGTCCTGCTGCTGGCCGGCGGCCTGTTCGCCACCGCGGCGTCAGCCTCGCGGATCAAGGAGATCGCCGCCATCGAAGGCGTGCGCAGCAACCAGCTGACCGGCTTCGGGCTGGTGGTCGGCCTGGACGGCACCGGCGACCAGACGACGCAGATGCCCTACACCTCGCAGGGCCTGAGCAACTACCTGCAGCAACTCGGCATCACGCTGCCGGCGGCTACCGCGGCGTCGCTGCAACTCAAGAACGTGGCGGCGGTGCTGGTCACCACGCAGCTGCCGGCATTCGCGCGCCCGGGCCAGACGCTGGACGTCAACGTGTCCTCGCTGGGCAATTCGAAGTCGCTCAAGGGCGGCATGCTGATCAGCACGCCCTTGCGCGGCGTCGACGGCGAGATCTACGCGCTGGCCCAGGGCAACCTGATCGTGGGCGGCGCTGGCGCCTCGGCCGGCGGCAGCAAGGTCCAGATCAACCACCTGAGCGCCGGGCGCGTGCCTGGCGGCGCGCAGGTGGAGCGCTCGGTGCCCACGCCCCTGGCCGACGGAGACACCTTCCGCCTCGGCCTGGAGGCGTCGGACTTCCAGACCGCGCGGCGGGTCGCGCAGGCCATCAACAAGCGCTTCGGCGATGGGTCCGCGCGGGCGCTGGACGGGCGCACGGTGCAGGTCCGCGCGCCCACCGAGCCCAACGCGCGCGTCACCTTCATCGCCGAGATGGAAGAGCTGGCTCTGGAGTCCTCGGTGCCGTCCGCCAAGGTGGTGATCAATTCCCGCACCGGCTCGATCGTGCTCAACCAGGCGGTCACGCTCGGCCCCTGCGCCATCGCCCACGGCAACCTGTCGGTCAGCATCAGTTCGACGCCGGTGATCAGCCAGCCCGCGCCGCTGTCCACCGGTGGCCAGACCGTGGTCGCCGAGAAGGCCAGCATCCAGATCCGCCAGGAGCCCGGCATCCTGATCCAGGTGCCCGCCGCGCCACAGCTGGCCGACGTGGTGCGGGCGCTGAATGCGCTGGGCGCCACGCCCCAGGACCTGCTGGCGATCCTGCAGGCCATCAAGGCGGCAGGCGCCCTCAACGCGGAGCTGGAGGTGATCTAGATGACGTACGCGCAATTTGGTGCACCCGGCAACGCGCTCGCTGCCGACGCGCGTTCGCTCAACACGCTCAAGCTGCAGGCTGGCCAGAAATCGCCGACCGCGATCAAGGAAGCCGCCAAGCAGTTCGAATCGCTGTTCATGCGCGAGCTGATCAAGAGCATGCGCGAGGCGACGATGAAGTCCGGCATGCTCGACAGCCCCGGCGGCGACCTGGGCACCGATTTGCTGGACCAGCAGCTCGCGGTGCACATGTCGGGCATGCCCGGGGGCCTGTCGGACATGATCGCGCGACAGCTGCAGCAACAGACCGCCGGCGCCGACCCGGCCGTGGTGCCCCTCGAACCCAAGGCCGCACCCAAACCCGTCGCGATGGCGCCCAGCACACCGGTGCGGACCACCACCGGGCAGGCCGAATTCGTGCAGCGCCACGGCGCGGCAGCAGCCCGCGTCGAGAAGGACAGCGGCCTGCCCTCGGGTTTCATGCTCGGCCAGGCCGGCCATGAGACTGCCTGGGGCCGCAGCGAGATCAGGATGAAGGGCGGTGCGTCGTCGTTCAACCTGTTCGGCATCAAGGCCGGGCCCGGCTGGACCGGCAAGGTGGCCGAGGTCACCACCACCGAGTTCGTCAACGGTTCGGCGCACAAGGTGGTGGCCAAGTTTCGCGCCTACGGCTCCTACGAGGAGTCGTTTCGCGACTATGCACGCCTGATCACGCAAAGCCCGCGCTACGCCCAGGCCAGCCAGCAGACCGCGTCGGTGCAGGCCTACACCAACGGGCTGCAGCGCGCGGGTTACGCCACCGATCCCGCCTACGCCGCCAAGCTGAGCCGCGCGATCAACCTGACACTGCAACTGCAGCGGGCACAGGCATGATCCGGCCAGTCCGCTCGCCGACGGTTCGCGCCATGGCACGGCGCGGGGAGGCCTCGTGTCCATCCTGAACATTGGCACCCGTGCGCTGCTGGCGAACCAGCTCGCGCTGCAGACCGCCGGCAACAACGTCGCCAACGTCAACACGCCGGGGTACTCGCGCCAGTCGGTGCTGTTGCAAAGCGTCGAAGGCGCGTTTTCCGGCGCCGGGTACTACGGCAATGGCGTCAACGCAGCCACCGTGCTGCGCAGCCACGACGAGTTTCTGACGCGCCAGGCGGCGCTGACCAGCTCGATCGCGGCCGCCGACGGCAAGCGGCTGGAGCAGCTCAAGCAGCTCGAAGACCTGTTCCCCGGCGGCACCAGCGGCCTGGGTGCCGCCGTGTCGGACATGCTCAATGCGTTTTCCGACGTGGTCAACGCGCCGACCGACCTGCCCTCGCGTGCCGTGGTCCTGTCCCGCGCCGACGAGATGGCGGCGCGTTTTCGCACCACGGCCGGCAACCTGGTGAGCCTGCAGCAGGGCATCCAGAGCGAACTGCGCGTCACCGCGGGCAACATCAACAGCCTGGCCGCGCGCATCGCGCAGGCCAACGAGCAGATCATCTCGACCAATGGCTCCGGCCACGAACCGAACCAGTTGCTCGACCAGCGCGACCAGCTGATCCGCGAACTCAACGCACTGGTGCAGACCACCAGCATCCCGGCCGACGACGGCACGGTGGGCATCTTCCTGGCCGGCAGCCAGCCCCTGGTGCTGGGCAGGAACGCGGCCACGGTAGCCATCACCGGTGACGCGTTCGGCGATCCGGCCAAGGCCAATCTCTCGATCAGCCGCAATGGCCAGACCGCGCTGATCGACGAGGCCAACCTGGGCGGCGGCGCCATCGCGGGACTGTTGCGGTTCCAGAACGTCGACCTGGTGGACGCCGGCAACCTGATCGGGCGCATGGCACTGGCGCTGGGCACCCGGATCAACGAACAGCAGCGCCTGGGCCTGGACCAGAGCGGCGCACCCGGCGGCGACCTGTTCGCGCTGGGCCCGACACCCGCCGGCCTGCCGGCCGCGGCCAACACCGGCGGCGCGTCGGTGCAGCTCGCCATCCAGACCACGCCGACCAGCGGCTCCACGGCGCTGGCCGCCTCCGACTACGAAATGGCCTTCTCCGGCGCCACCACGGGCACGATCCGGCGGGTGCTGGACGGCCAGACCGTGGCCTTCAACAGCGTGCCGGTGCTGATCGACGGCCTGAGCCTGCAGGTGACCGGCGCGCCGGCGGCCGGTGACCGGTTCCTGATCACGCCGATGCGCAACGCCGCGCTGTCCATCGACACCACCTTTTCGTCACCGCGCAGCCTGGCGGTGGCCAGCCCGGTGGCGGCCACTGCCGGCAGCACCAACCAGGGCACGCTGACGCTGCAGGGCCTGCTGCCACAACGGGCCGATGCCAACCTGACGCAGACGGTGAGCCTGACGTTCACCGGCCCTGGCAGCTTCAACGTGACCGGCACCGGCACCGGCGACCCGGTGGGCGTGGCCTTCACGCCGGGCCAGGCGATCAGCTTCAACGGCTGGAGCCTGACGCTCAAGGGCAACCCGAAGGCCGGCGACACCTACACCGTGGCCGCCAACGCATTCCCCAACACCAGTGCCGGCAATGCCGAAGCCATGCTGGCGCTGCGCGACCTGGC
>JANMZX010000285.1:0-1690 GCA_031383745.1 Rhodoferax sp.
CGCCGCCTGCACCATGCGCTCGCTCTCGGCATCCAGCGCGCTGGTAGCCTCGTCGAGCAGCAACAGCGGGGGGTTCTTGAGCATGGCCCGTGCGATGGCGATGCGCTGGCGCTGCCCGCCGCTCAGGCGTACGCCGCGTTCGCCGAGGAAGGTGTTGTAGCCCTCGGGCAGCTTGCCGATGAACTCGTCGGCGAACGCCGCCTGCGCCGCAGCCCGGACCTGCTCGTCACTCGCATCGGGCCTGCCATAACGGATGTTCTCCAGCGCGCTGGTGGAAAAGATCACCGCATCCTGCGGCACGATGCCGATTCTCTGGCGCAGATCGTCCAGCGCCATGTCGCGGATCGATGTCCCGCCCAGGCGGATCGTGCCCTGCTGCGGATCGTAGAACCGCAGCATCAGCTGGAAAACGGTGCTCTTGCCGGCGCCGCTGGCGCCCACCAGCGCCACGGTTTCGCCGGCGGCCACCTGCAGGTCGAATCCGCGCAGGGCGTCCTGCAGCGGCCGGGAGGGGTAGTGGAAGGTGACGCCGTCGAACTGCACCGCCGTGCCCGCCACCAGCGGTGCGCTGTGCGCGGGACGGGCGGGCGAACGGATCGGCGACGAGGTGTCGAGCAACTCCATGAGCCGCTCCGTGGCGCCCGCCGCGCGCAGCAGGTCGCCATACACCTCGCCCAGCACCGCGAAGGCGCTGGCCAGGATGATCACGTACACCACCGTCTGCCCCAGGTGCCCGGCGGTGATGCGCCCGGCCATCACGGCCTGCGTGCCCTGGTACAGACCCCACAGCAGCGCGGCCGAGGTGGCGATGATGATGAAGCCCACGAGCATCGAGCGGGCCCGCGTGCGGCGGATGGCCACGTTGAACGCGTTGGTGGTGGAGTCGTCGAAGCGCCGCGCCTCGCGCGCCTCGGCGGTGTAGCTCTGCACCACGGGAATCGCGTTGAGCACCTCGGCGGCGATGGCACTGGAGTCCGCCACCCGGTCCTGGCTGGCTCGTGACAGCTTGCGCACGCGCCGCCCGAAGACCAGGCTGGGCACGACGATCAGCACCAGCAGCACCAGCACCTGCAGCATCACGTACGGGTTGGTCCACACCAGCATCGCCAGCGCGCCGATACCCATCACCGTGTTGCGCAGGCCCATGCTCAGCGAAGAGCCGACGACGGTCTGCACCAGGGTGGTGTCGACGGTCAGGCGGCTGAGCACTTCGCCGGTCTGCGTGGTCTCGAAGAACTCTGGGCTCTGGCGCAGCACATGCGCGTACACCGCGTTGCGCAGGTCGGCGGTGACGCGTTCGCCCAGCCAGCTCACCATGTAGAAGCGCAACGCAGAGAACAGGCCCAGCGCCACCGCCACCGCGAACAACTCGATGAAGTGCGAGCGCAGGGCCATCACCTGACTGCCCTTGTCCGCGCTGGCCAGCGCCGCCGCGGCCGGGGCGCCACCCACCAGGCCGCCGTCGATGAGGCTGCGCAGCGCGATCGGGAACACCAGGGTGGTGACGGCAGCGAGCACCAGGAACAACGCTGCCAGCCCGATCCGCAGGCGGTACGGACGCAGGAAGGGCAGCAAACCCGACAGCGAGCGGGGGGTCTGGGCTTTGGCGCGTTCAGTGGTGGGGGCGGTCATGGCAGTCGGGATCGGAAAGGCGTAACCCGCTAGCCTAACAGGACTGCCATCTGGCGGC
>JANMZX010000143.1:0-6401 GCA_031383745.1 Rhodoferax sp.
TTGTAGACCTCGGGAAAACTGGCCTGGTAACCCCTGATGCCGTGGCAGCCGATACACATCGCGATCTTGCCTTCGCCCGCCTTTGCATCACCCTTGATTTCCTGCGCGCCGACCGACAATGACGTCACCGAAGTGACAAACAGGACAAATATCGACGACAGCAACTTGTTCATTTTGCGAAGACAATCAAGGGGGGGGATGGAGGAGAGAAGCTCCGACCCATTATATCGGCCACGTTTCTTCCACCGACCGCCGGTTTTGCCGCGCACCGACCACACCATGAAATTCCAAGGAACCAAGAATTACATCGCCACGCAGGACCTGATGTTGTCCGTCAACGCGGCCGTGACGCTCAAGCGCCCGCTGTTGGTGAAAGGCGAGCCGGGCACCGGCAAGACGATGCTGGCCGAGGAAGTGGCGCAGGCGCTGAACATGCCGCTGCTGCAGTGGCATATCAAGTCCACCACCAAGGCGCAGCAGGGCCTGTACGAATACGACGCCGTCAGCCGGCTGCGCGACTCGCAGCTCGGCGACGAAAAGGTCAAGGATATCCACAACTACATCCTGCGCGGCATCCTGTGGCAGGCGTTCACGGCCGACCACCAGGTGGCGCTGCTGATCGACGAGATCGACAAGGCCGACATCGAGTTTCCGAACGACCTGCTGCGCGAGATCGACCGCATGGAGTTCTACTGCTACGAGACGCGCGAGCTGATCCGGGCCAAGCACCGGCCGCTGGTGTTCATCACCTCCAACAACGAGAAGGAACTGCCCGACGCATTCCTGCGCCGCTGCTTCTTCCACTACATCAAATTCCCGGACGCGGACACGATGAAGAGCATCATCGACGTGCATTTCCCCGGCCTCAAGAAGGAGCTGCTGAATGCCGCGATGAAGACCTTCTACGACGTGCGCAACCTGCCGGGCCTCAAGAAGAAACCGTCTACGAGCGAACTGCTGGACTGGCTCAAGCTGCTGCTGGCCGAAGAAATCCCGCCCGAGGCGCTGCACAGCAAGGACGAGAAGGTGACAGTGCCGCCGCTGGTGGGCGCGCTGCTCAAGAACGAACAGGACGTCACGCTGTTCGAAAAACTGGTGTTCATGCAGCGGCACAACCGATGAATGCGGGACACGTTCATCGTTGGTCGCAAAGGCGCATGGCGTGCACCGGCCGGACGATCCGCAGCACCGGCCGCAGGCACAACTGAGCAGGCGACGCAACATGGCCTTCGTCGAACCAGTCATCCTGTCGGAGCGCGGCATCCAGCTGGTGCCGCTGACGCTGGGGCACGAGGACGGCCTGCGCGCGGCCGCCATGGATGGCGAGTTGTGGCGTCTGCGCGTGACCTCGGTGCCCGAGCCCGACCAGACCCGCCGCTACATCGAGGACGCGCTGGCCATGCGCGAGGCCGGCCACCGCCTTGCGTTCGCGGTGCTCGATGCCGCCAGCGGCACGGTGCTGGGTTCGAGCAGTTACCACGACATCCTGCCGGCGGTGAAACGGGTCGAGATCGGCTACACCTGGTACGCGGCGCGTTGCCAGCGCACCCATGTCAACACCACCTGCAAGCTGCTGCTGATGGGCCACGCCTTCGACACCCTGGGTTGCCATGTGGTGGGCTGGCGCACCGACAACTTCAACTACGCGTCGCAGCGCGGCATCGAGCGCCTGGGCGCGCACAAGGACGGCGTGATCCGTGGCCATGCGTTGCGCCGCGACGGCACGATCCGCGACACCGTGATGTACAGCATGCGCGCCGGCGAGTGGCCGGAGGCGCGCGCGCAACTGCTGTACCTGCGCGACAAGCCACGCGGCTGACAGACCCGAGGAGCACGCCATGCTGATCGACTTCTTCTACACCCTGCGTTCGGCCAAGCTGCCGGTATCGGTCAAGGAATACCTGGTGCTGCTCGAAGCGCTCAAGGAGGGCGTGGTGGGCCCCAACACCGAACAGGACGCCGGCGGCGAACAGGCAAGCGGCTACCACATCGACGATTTCTACTACCTCAGCCGCACCACGCTGGTCAAGGACGAAAAGCACTACGACAAGTTCGACCGCGCCTTCGCCGCCTATTTCAAGGGCATCGAGATGATCGCCGATTTCACGCGCGACATACCGCTGGAGTGGCTGCGCAAGAACCTGGAGCTCAACCTGAGCCCGGAAGAGAAGGCCAAGATCGAGAAGATGGGCTGGGACGAGCTGATGGAGACGCTCAAGAAGCGTTTCGAAGAGCAGAAAGAGCGGCACGAAGGCGGCAACAAGATGATCGGCACCGGCGGCACCTCGCCGTTCGGCGCCAACGGCTTCAACCCGCAGGGCATCCGCATCGGCCAGGAGAAAAGCCGCAACCGCAGCGCGGTCAAGGTCTGGGACCAGCGCGCCTACAAGGACTACGACGACACCCAGGAGCTCGGCACGCGCAACATCAAGGTGGCGCTGCGCCGCCTGCGCAAGTTCGCGCGCGAGGGCCATGAGGAAGAGCTCGACCTCGACGACACGATCCGCTCCACCGCCGCCAATGCCGGCTGGCTCGATATCAAGATGGTGCCCGAGCGCCACAACAACGTGAAGGTGCTGCTGCTGATGGACGTGGGCGGCACGATGGACGAACACATCGCGCGCGTCGAGGAGATGTTCTCGGCCACCAAGACCGAGTTCAAGCACATGGAGTTCTACTACTTCCACAACTGCGTCTACGACTTCATGTGGAAGAACAACCGCCGCCGCTTCAGCGAGAAATTCGCCACCTGGGACATCATCCGCAAGTACAACAAGGACTACAAGCTCATCTTCATCGGCGATGCGACGATGAGCCCGTACGAGATCCTGCAGCCCGGTGGAAGCGTGGAGTACAACAACGAAGAGGCTGGCGCGGAATGGCTGCAGCGCCTGACCAACGCCTTCCCCAAGTTCGCCTGGATCAACCCGGAGCCGCAGGGCGTGTGGCAGTACCGCCAGAGCATCAGCGTGGTGCAGCAACTGATGAACCAGCGCATGTTCCCCCTGACCATCAAGGGCCTCGAGGAAGCGATGCGCTTGCTGTCGAAGTAACCCCATGGCCTCGGGCGGGTTGAAGAAGCTGGTGTTCGCGCCGGCTTTTTTTGTTTGCGGGCTGTTGGTGGCGTGCCAGGTGCTGGCACAGGTGGCCGCACCCCCCGCCGATGCGGCAGCGGACGCTCTCGCGCAGGGCGCGTTCGAGGTGCAGATTGACGCCCCCAGCGACGTGCGGGACTTCCTTCAGCGCCACCTGGAATTGCTGCGCTACCGCGCCCTGGGTGACCTGGACGACGGTGAACTCCGCCGGCTGGCCCAGGCTGCCGAGCAGGATGCGCGCGCACTGCTGGGCACGCTGGGCTATTTTTCATCCTCGGTGACGGTCCGACTGCAGGCAGCCAATGACTCGGGCCAGGGCCGCCGGCTGGTCTCGGTGCAGGTGCAACCCGGTCCCGCCACCGTCGTCACCGACGTCAGCATCCGCTTCACCGGCAGCATCACCACGCTGCCGCAGGCCGATCTGCAGCGTGCGGCCATCCGCGACAACTGGGTGCTGGCGCCCGGCATGCGGTTTACCCAGGCTGGGTGGGACGATGCCAAGGGGCAGGCCCTGCGCCGGCTCGGCGCGCAGCATTTTGCGCTGGCGCAGATCGCGCTCAGCCGTGCCGACATCGACCCCGACACACGCAGCGCGCGCCTGAGCCTGACGCTGGACTCCGGGCCGGCCTACCGGCTGGGCGCCCTGCGCATCGACGGGCTGCAGCGCTTCGACGCCAGCCTGGTCGAGCGCATCGCGCGCCTGCGGCCTGGCGCGCCCTACGACCAGGTGCAACTGCTCGAAGCACAAGCGCGGCTGCAGGACAGCGGCTACTTCGACTCGGTCTTCGTCACGCTGCAGACCGATGGCGACCCCTCTGCCGCCGCAGTGCAGGTGACGCTGCGTGAAGCCACGCGCAACAAGCTGGTGCTGGGCATCGGCGCCAGCACGGACAGTGGCGCACGCGTGTCGGTGGAACACACCAACCACCAGATACCGGTGATCGGCTGGCGCGCCGTGTCCAAACTGGTGCTGGACCGCAACAACCAGCTCGCCGCCACGGAACTCACGTCGACTCCGGACGAAGCCAGCTGGCGCTGGCTCACCTCGGCGCAGCTGAAAAATGACGACGCATCCGATGTCAAGGTGCAGAGCCAGAAGCTGCGGCTGGGACGCACCAAGGCCGCGGACTCGATCGACCGCAACTACAGCCTGCAATACGACCACACCCGCAGCAACGACGCCGGAATCGTGACGCGCGCGCAGTCCGTCAGCGGCAGCTACGCCTGGACCCAGCGCAATTTCGACAGCCTGCCGTTTCCGTCCGCCGGGTACGGGTTCGGCGCGGAACTCGGGGGCGGTATCACGCTGGGAGCCCGGCGCGACCCTTTTGTGCGCAGCGTGGTGCACTGGCTTGGCATCTGGCCGCTGCCGGCCCGGACGGGCCGGTTCACCGCGCGCGCCCAAGGGGGCGCGGTGCTGGCGCGCGACAGCGCGGTGCTGCCGAGCACGCAGCTGTTCCTCACCGGCGGCGACACCACCGTGCGCGGTTACGCCTACCACGACATCGGCACGCGCTCGGCCAGCGGGCAGACGACCGCCGGGCGCTACCTGCTCAACGGCAGCATCGAGTGGCAGCGCCCGATCCTGGTCGACGGGCAAACCGGCGACTGGGAGACCACGCTGTTCATCGACGCCGGCAGTGTGGCCGACCGGCCTGCGGATTTCAGGGCCAAGGTCGGTATCGGTGCCGGCGCGCGCTGGAGAAGCCCGGTCGGCCCGCTGCAGATGGACCTGGCCTACGGCGTGGCGGCCAAGCGGCTGCGGCTGCACCTGACCGTGGGGTTCACGTTTTGATCCGCCGCCCGGTGCTGCTCGCAACCTGGGTGCTGGAGGTGTGGCTGGCGCTCGCGGCGGCGCTGCTGGCGGCGCTGTGGATATGGAGCGGCAGCGAAGGCTCGCTGGCGACGGTGCTGCAACTGGCCAGCCGCACCCTGCCGGCAGGCCAGCACCTGTTGACCGAGGACGCGCGCGGCTCGCTGCGCGAAGGCGGTCAGATCGCGCGGCTGCGCTGGGTGAACCAGGGTCTGTCGGTCGAGGCGCAGCGCGTCGAGCTGCGCTGGACCCTGTGGACGCTGCTGCAACGCCGCGTGGTGCTGGACCGGCTGCACGTGGCCGACCTGAGCATCGATGACCAGCGCCCGGCGGGCGCCGACACGCCGCTTGACCTGCGCCTTCCGCTACAGCTCGACGCGCCCGTCTCGGTGGACCGGCTGCACTGGGTCGGGCCGCCGGGGCTGCGCGCGCAAGCCCTGGCCGGCCACTACCGCTACGACGGCACGCGCCACGCGCTCAGGCTCGACAGCGTGCAGATCGCCCAGGGCCGCTACCAGGGCCAGGCCACGCTGCTGGCCAGCGCGCCGCTGACGCTGGACCTGCAAGCCCGGGGCCAGGTGCAGGTAGTGCTGGACGCGCGCCCCATCACGCTCGATGCCACCGCCACACTGCAAGGACCACTCGCCGGGCGGGAAGCCACACTGCAGCTGGTGGCCGACCTGCAGCCTGGCGCCGGACGCGCGGGGCTGCCTGCCAGCAAGCAGCCGATGCGCGCCCATGTGACCGCGCGCATCCGGCCCGGGTCGCAGCAGCCGGTGCTCGACGCGCAAGCCCGCTTCAGCCAGCTCGATCTCGCCGTCCTGTGGCCGGATGCGCCGCGCACGCTGTTGACGGGTGACGCGCAAGTCCTTCCTCGTGGCGCAGGCTGGCAGGGCACTCTGCGCCTGGCCAATGGCCTGAGCGGCCCGTGGGACAAACACCTGCTGCCGGTGCAGCAGGCCCGCGCCGTGGTGGCCTGGGCGGCCGGCGGCTGGAATATCGAATCGCTGCGGGCCGACAGCGCCGGTGGCACGATCGACGTGCAGGGCCGTGTGGACCCGGCCGGCAAGACCACCGGGTGGCAGGCACGCGCGCAGCTGGCGGCCATCAACCCGGCGCTGCTGCACAGCCTGCTGGCACCGGCCAGGATCAGCGGCACAGTGCAGGCCAGTTCCGACGGCCAGCGCACCGAATTCACGGCGGCGCTCCAGCCTGCCGGCAACCAGCCAGCCGCATCCCCATTGGCCGGCCTGCGCCTGCAGCATGCGTCCGCCCGTGGCACGTGGGTCGACGGCTGGCTGCGCCTGACCGAATTGCTGCTGCGCACCGACGACGCCTCGGTGCAGGGCAGCCTCGAACTGCAGCCTGCCAGCCGCAGCGGCCGTGCACAGTTGCAGCTGGCACTGCCCGGCGCCCAGGGGCGTGTCGACGGCCAGCTCGCTGCGCTCGACGGCGGCGGCAACCTGGCGCTGGACGTGTCGGACGCCGGACGG
>JANMZX010000298.1:0-4885 GCA_031383745.1 Rhodoferax sp.
CGCAACAACTTCAAGCTGCACGAAGACGCCGGCCACAGCGTGCTGGTGGCTGGCGGCATCGGCATCACGCCGCTGTTGTGCATGGGCCGGCGCCTGCAACAGCTCGGGCGTCCGTTCGAATTGCTGGTGTTCGCGCGTTCGCGCAGGAGCGCCGCCTTCGTGGCCGAGATCGAGGCGCTCGGCGCGCCGGTGCACTGGCACTTCGACACCGAGCAGGGCGGACCGCCAGACCTGAAGGCGCTGCTCGCCTCGCGGCCGGCAAACCCCGATACGCACTACTACGCGTGCGGCCCGGGGGTGATGCTCGACAGCTTCGAGACACTCTGCGCCGAGCTCGGCTACACCAACGCCCATATCGAACGTTTCACCGCGGTCGAGGTGGCGGCCGCCACGGACGCGATGCAGTCGTACACGGTCGAGCTCAGGCGCTCCGGCAAGACCATCACGGTCACGCCCGCACAGACCCTGCTGGAAGCCCTGCGTGCCTGCGGCGCCGACCCCTCCACCAGCTGCGAGGAGGGCGTGTGCGGCTCCTGCGAAACCGCCGTGCTCGAAGGCACACCCGACCACCGAGACTCGGTGCTCAGCGCCGCGGAACACGCGGCCAACAAGGTGATGATGGTGTGCGTGGGCGGCTGCAAGAGTGAGCGGCTGGTGCTGGACATGTGAGCCTGGACGGCGCTACTCGAGCACGAGGTCCGGCCCAAACCTCACCGACTCCAGGATCGCGATGCCAATGGCCTTGGCATCGAAGACCATGCGCACCGCGCGCTCGATCACGTCAGGAGACAACTTCGTGAAATATCTCGTGATGGCTCCATTCTCTCAATCGAAGGATCGTCCTCGAAAACTCGGACGATTCAGGTCGATCTGCCACGCTTCCCGGTGTCGAGGCCCGGTCAGAACTACCGGGTCATTACCACTTTCATCTGCGTACTCGAACCATGATGAGGCTCTAGCATCGGGTTGAAGCGCTTGAACACGTGTTCGACATGGTTGGCGCGAAGTCTGGCCCCTCGCGACGCAGAATTTCTTGAATGCGCATCGGGGTCAGGGAGCAAATGCCGGCCCGCAATGGCACGTGCATGCCCCATCGCCCTCGGACACGCCTATACGCCGAGGCCTCAGCCAGCCGGACGCCCGCAACGCACAGCGGCGGCGTCACCCGCCACACGAGACAGACAAATCATGCGCTTGCTCAAGCCTACCCTGACGTCGATATATGGCCTGCTGGGTCACACGGGTCCCACGCCAGAACGGTCTGCGGACCTGCGAATGGAAAACATTCGAAAGGTCATGCTCGACGCGATGTCTGTCGACGGAGTGACTGAAGGTCATCACTTGCTCGTTCGTCGCATCTTCTATGCCACCGATATCCAGACACTTTGGTATGCCCGCAGTGAGGTGATGACACTGCTCGCCGCAGGAATGGGCGAAACACGCGCGCATGAAAAACTGTGCGCCCTATCGGCACTTTTCGATGGCCTGCTGCCGGAAGCCAGGCACTCCGCGCCATCGCGCGCAGCGCGCGCACCAAGGCGCCGATGATCCCCTGGCTGGGAACGCATTGACGATGTTCGAACAGCCAGGCAGCAGTCGACCGGTGGTGGCCGCCGCCCGCCGCTGCGCTGCCCCGGTCCTGCACGACCCCGGTCCGCGCCGCCGAGTGGCCGATACACCCCGCGCTCAATCGCCATCCAGCGCCACCGTCCACGCATCGTACCCATACACATCGGGTGGCAGGCGTCTCCAAGCAGGGTGACACGGCCTTTCGACCATACCGGCAAGGGATCGCGCTCGTACAAGGCGCTCTTCTGCACCGTGTCGCAGGCGTCAAGCAGCTTGCGCGCATCGGTGTGGAAGTCCTTGTAGAAGCCGCGCAGTTCGCTCACGTCGCCCGGGCTGGTCCACGACTCCTCCAGCCAGGGGTCCTGCCCGGCGGGCACATCCGGTTCCTTGCAAACCCCAGGGCAAATCGCTACGCTCACCCATGCGCACCAGAAACACGACGGCTGGCAAACGGCGGGGCGGCCCGGTACCGCCCCGTACCGGCGCTGCGGTGCTGCCGGGGCGCGCGGCAGCACACCAGCACAAGGCGCAGGCCCGGCGGCTGGTCGACAACGCCACACGAGCGGCCCGGCGTCGGCAACCCTTCGTCAGGATGCCGGGCATCCGACAGGCACCTCGGCTGGCATCGGAAAACCTTGCGCCCATGGGCCTCGTCACGGTCGATCGGGCCGACGCGAGCGGCAGCGAAGCCATCGCGTGGGACGGTGACCGTCGTCCCGATGGTTCGGTGCGAACCGTGTCGAAGCCGGCAAACACCGAGCGCCCCGACACGCGTTGGCATGGCGGCAGGTGCGGCAAACCGCCCGTCCATTCCCGCGGTGAGACGGTTTCTGGAACCCGCCGGCGCAGCCTGTCTTGAGCCTCGCCGCAGCCGCCGCCTTGCGCCGCCTGGCCGCGCTGGGCGCACTGGCCTGCGGCCTGCTTTTGCTGGTGACGGATTGGGTGCGCGCGGATGTTGAACCGGCCACCGAGCCCCCGATCATCGACATTCGCGAGGTGACCGTAGCCGATCTGAACCGGCCTGGCGAGAGCACGGTTCTGCCGCTGCCGGTACGCTCCCACCGCGCGCAGCGTGTACTCGGCAACTTCCGCGCAAGCGCGGAGTTTCAACTGCACGCAGCCCCCGATGGATCGCGCTGGGTCGTCTATGTGCAGGATTTTCGGGACGGCGGCAGGTTGTTCGTCAACGGGACCGAGATCGCCAATGTGTCAACCGCGACACACGGCGTCACCGTGCGCCACCTGCAGCCGTTCCTGTTCGACATCCCGCCCGGTGTGCTGCTGGCGGGTCGCAATACGCTGGTGCGGGAGTGGTCGGTCAGGGAGAACCACCTGTTTGTCCCGCGCATGGCGCTGGGAGCGAAGCAGACGCTGACGCCGATCTACGAGCAGCGCCATTTCTGGCAATACACCATGTCCCAGGTGTCGTTTGTCTTTGCCGCGATCATCTCCCTGATCCTGCTTGGCCTGTACGGGCAGAACCGTGGCGCCTCCCGGTATCTGTTTGCGGGGGCCAGCGCCCTGGGCTGGGCGATTCTCAATCTTGCCTATTTCCTGACACCGATACCGGCCATGTTGTTCGCGTACTGGCAACTTCTGGTGCATGGCGGCGTATGGGCCTTCACGGCGGGCGGCAGCTTCTACCTGCTGCAGGACTGCGGGGTGCGCAACCGCTGGTACCGGCAAACGAGCGTGGCGTGGGGAGTGGCGTTCTTCGTCGCATACATCACCAACTTCTGGATCACCGGGCAAACATTCTGGCCAACTTCCACCTTGGTCTGGCATGTGGGCCTGGCCGTGCTGGGCCTCTATCCGGTCGGCAGGCTGGCGATCGTCGCGTGGCGCCAACGCAGAACCCGGCACCTCGTCTACCTCATGATCACGCTGTCGGCGGTCGCGGCGGGCGTACTGGATGCGGCCGCGATCAGCGGCTTCAAGTATTCGCCATCCAACGGCTACCTGCTGCAAAGCGTGGCGCCGGTGTGGTTCATAGCGATCTGTTTTGCTCTCATCACCGACTTCTCGAGGTCGCTGCAGGCCCAGCGAGAGCAGCAGCACCTGCTGGCCAGCCAGCTCGAGGCGCAACGGATTGAGCTCGAAGCACTGCACGCCTTGCAGCAGGCAAGCCAGGAGAAACAGGTGGCGGCGCAGGAGCGCGCCCGCGTCATGCAGGACATGCACGATGGGCTGGGCTCGCAGCTGATCAGTTCGCTGGCCATGGCACGCAGTGGCGAATTGAGCCCGGGCCAGACCTATGACATGTTGCGCAGTTGTATCGATGACCTTCGGCTGTCCATCGACGCCGCCGACCAGTCGATGGACTCGCTTCCGCTGGCACTGGGGAACCTGCGGTTCCGGATGGCACCACGCCTGCAAGCCGCCGGCATCACACTGCGCTGGAGCGCGCTGGACCTGAGCGATGCGCTGGTGCTGGCGCCGGAAAAGAGGCTTCCGGTGCTGCGCATCATCCAGGACAGCATCACCAACACGCTCAAGCACGCCAACGCCAGCACGCTGCGCGTGGGCGTGACCAACACAGCAAGCGCGCTGACCGTGGACATCAGCGACGATGGCCACGGTTTCGACATCGAGACCAGCCGGCACGGTGCACGCGGCAAGGGACTCAACAGTCTGGACAAACGCGCACGCATGCTGGGTGCGCGGCTGGCGATCAGCAGTTCTCCCCAAGGTACACGCATCTTGCTGGTAGTGCCTCTGGATGCAGCCGGTTAACCCGGTCTGCGGCCCACGAGCACGGCACCCGTCCGGGCTCAACGCGGGCGCTTCGAGCAACCGGGCCCACAAGACCTGGCATGTGCATCACTGCGCGTCCAGCGGCACCGTCCACGCGTCGTACCCATACACCCAGTCCGCAGTGCCCTGGGTCTTCATCCACTGGTTGCCGCGCGATCCGATCTGGATCTTGGCGGTGCGCTCCTGGCGTGCATGGGCATAGGTCTGCAGCGCATCGGCGACCTTCGACACATCCGCCACCGGCCCCAGGCAGCGCCCCAGCACGACAGCGTCCTCGATCGCCTGGCAGGCGCCCTGTGCCATGAACGGCAGCATCGGGTGGCAGGCGTCACCGAGCAGGGTGACATTGCCTTGCGACCACACCGGCAACGGATCGCGCTCGTACAAGGCGCTCTTCTGCACCGTGTCGCAGGCGTCGAGCAGCTTGCGCGCATCGGTGTGGAAGTCCTTGTAGAAGCCGCGCAGTTCATTCACATCGCCCGGGCTGGTCCACGACTCCTCGAGCCAGGAGTCCTGCCCGGTGGTGGCAAAAACAAACGTGTCCTTGCCCTGGTTCAACGGG
>JANMZX010000307.1:0-8241 GCA_031383745.1 Rhodoferax sp.
CTGGTGGGGCCACCAGATCCCGGCCTGGTACGGAAGCGGCGACGAATTGTTCGTGGCGCACAACGATGACGACGCGCGTGCCCAGGCCACAGCGGCGGGCTACAGCGGGCCGCTGCGCCGCGACGACGACGTGCTCGACACCTGGTACTCGTCGGCGCTGGTCCCCTTCTCCACCATGGGCTGGCCCGGTGCCGTGGCGTCGGCCACCCCCGGCGGCCCTCAGGACTACGACCTCTACCTGCCCTCCAGCGTGCTGGTCACCGGCTACGACATCATCTTCTTCTGGGTCGCCCGGATGATCATGATGACGACCCATTTCACCGGGCGGGTGCCGTTTCGCCATGTGTACATCCACGGCCTGGTGCGTGATGCGCAGGGCCACAAGATGAGCAAGTCCGAGGGCAATGTGCTCGATCCGGTGGACCTGATAGACGGCATCACGCTCGAACCGCTGCTGGCCAAGCGCGTCGAAGGCCTGCGCAAGCCCGAGACCGCGCCGCAGGTGCGCAAGAACACGCAGAAGGAATGTCCCGAGGGCATCCCCGCGTTCGGCGCCGACGCGCTGCGCTTCACCTTCGCCGCGCTGGCGTCGCTGGGCCGCAACATCAACTTCGATACCAGGCGCTGCGAGGGCTATCGCAACTTCTGCAACAAGCTGTGGAACGCCACGCGCTTCGTGCTGATGAACTGCGAAGGTCAGGACTGCGGCCTGCAGGAACACACCCAGGCCGAGTGCGCACCTGGCGGCCCGGCCCACGGCTACCTGCGCTTCAGCGCGCCGGACCGCTGGATCACGTCGATCCTGCAACAGGTCGAGGCCGACGTGGCCAGGGGCTTCGAGGAATACCGCCTGGACAACGTCGCCAACACCATCTACCAGTTCGTCTGGGACGAGTTCTGCGACTGGTACCTGGAAATCGCCAAGGTGCAGATCAACACCGGCACGGACGCCGAGAAGCGTGCCACCCGGCGCACGCTGATCCGGGTGCTGGAGACGATCCTGCGTCTGGCGCACCCGGTGATCCCGTTCATCACCGAAGAGCTCTGGCAGAAGGTGGCGCCGGTGGCTGGCCGTGCTGGTGCGTCGGTCAGCATCGCGCCCTACCCGGTCAGCCAGCCCGAGCGCATCGATCCGCAGGCGATCGCGTATGTCGCGAAGCTCAAGCAATTGGTCGACGCCTGCCGCAACCTGCGCGGCGAGATGGGCGTGTCTCCGGCCACCCGCTTGCCGCTTTTCGTGGTGGCCAACCACGCCGAGGAATCCGCCTTCCTGCACCAGGCCGCGCCCGTGTTGCAGGCCTTGGCCAAGCTCAACGAAGTGCGGGTGTTCGATGACGAGGCGGCCTGGTCTGCCGCGGCACAGGCGGCGCCGGTGGCGGTGGTGGGCGAGGCACGGGTATGCCTGCACATGGAGATCGACGTGGCGGCCGAGAAACTGCGCCTGGGCAAGGAAACTGCGCGTCTGGAGGGTGAAATCACCAAGGCCCATGGCAAGTTGTCGAACGAGGCCTTCGTGGCCAAGGCACCCGCTGCGGTCATCGAGCAGGAGCGCAAGCGGGTGGCAGATTTCGTCGCGACACTATCCAAGGTACGGGACCAACTGGCACGGCTGGGATGATGCCCGCCCGATAACCCGACGGCCGGTGCCGGGCATGGAGGGCCGCGCAGGCGGCAGCCCGCTGTTGATGCAGGCGTGGCCGGTCTACCGCCGGCGCATCAGGTGGATGAAATCTGCGCCGACAGCCTGCTGCTCCACGAGTTCATTGCCCGTCTGCTTGGCAAACGCCTGGAAGTCGCGTACCGATCCCGCATCGGTCGACACCACGCGCAGCGTCTGGCCGCTTTGCATGGTGTTGAGCGCCTTCTTGGCCTTGAGGATCGGCAGCGGGCAGTTCAGGCCCCGTGCGTCGACTTCGATATCAGCGTGCATCAGATTTCCTTCGGTTGCCCCGATTCTAGGCAGGTATTGGGCGCCGCCAGCCGGGTCAGGCCAGCGCCGCCCGCACGCGCTCGGGCGTGAACGGCACCGTGCGCAGCCGCACACCGGTGGCGTCGAACACCGCATTGGCCAAGGCCGCCGGCACCGGGCTGGAAGCGGCCTCGCCGGCACCCAGTGGGGGCTGGTCGCGCCGTTCGACCAGGTCGATGTCGATCAGCGGCACCTCGTTGAAACGCAACAGCGGGTACCCGGCCCAGTCGATGCTGGTCACGCGCTTGCGGTCGAAGGTGGTCTCTTCATGCAGCGTGCGTGACAGTGTCTGCAACAGGTTGCCCTCGACCTGCGCGCGCACGGCGTCCGGATTGATCATCAGCCCGCAGTCGTGTGCACACGTGATGCGCTGCACGGTGATCTGGCCGGTGTCGCGGCGCACCTCCACCTCCATGCCCACCGCCACGTAGGTCTCGTTGTGTTTGTAGTGGATATAGGCCATGCCCCGGCCGGTCAACAAGCGCGACTCGGACCGCGCCTGGGGCGAGGGCCGCGCCACCCAGGCCATGCGCCGCGCCATGCGCTCGATGACTTCGCGTCCGCGCACATTGGCCAGGTCGCGCAGGCGGAACTCCAGCGGGTCGATCCTGGCTTTGGCTGCCAGCTCGTCGACGAAACTCTCCACCGCAAAACAATTGGCGACCTTGCCAGGCGCGCGGATGTTGGACGGTCGCAGGGGCGCCGCACCGAGCCAGTGGACCAGCACCTTGACGGCGCGCGCCGGGTACGACGGATCGCCATTCTGCGACACCAGCCCGGTCGACTGGCCGACCGGCTGACTGAGCCCCGCCGCCAGCGGCGACAGCAGGGGAATCCATTCGAGGTTGGCGGTGGCGCGCGGCAGCCACATCTCGGTTTCCCACGCGTCGATGCGCCCGTCCGGCGTCAGGGTTCCGCGCAGTTCCAGCAGTTGCGGCGGGCCTTTCGGGTCCCAGCCGAGTTCGTCCTCGCGGCTCAATTGCACACGCACCGGCTGCCCCGCCATCTGTGACAACATGGCGGCTTCGACCGCTGCGTCGTCGTGGCCGTTCATGCCGTAACAGCCCGCACCGTCGAGGTAGACCGTGCGCACCTTGTCGCGCGGCAGGTCGAGCGCCGCCGCGCACGAGCCTGCCAGCCGATGGCTGGCCTGCGACGCGGTCCAGATGGTCGCGCCGTCGGCCCGCACATCGGCCACGGCGCACGATGGCCCCATCGAGGCATGCGACTGGATCGGCCACACATAGGTCGCGCTGAGCTTGTCCGTCGCCTCGGCCAAGGCAGCCAGACGGCTGGCGTCGCCCTTGCTGACCACCGTCTCGTGCGACAGGAACGGCCCACGGCGCGCCCAGTCGACCACGCCCTGGTGGGTGACCAGGGGCGCGCTGTCGCTCCACTGCACCCGGAGTTCGCGCGCGGCGCGCAGGGCAGCCCATTCGTCGCGGGCCAGCACCGCCAGGAAGTCCTGGCGCCGCACCACTCGCACACCCGGCAGGTGACCCACCGAGGCTTCGTCCACCGACAGCACGCGGGCGCCGACCGCCGGCGGGCGCAGCACACGCGCATGCAGCATGCCGGGCAGCACGAAATCATGCACAAAGCCGTGGCTGCCGGTGACCTTGGCGGGGATATCCGGTCGCGGCAGCGACTGGCCCACCAGGGTGTACTGCGCCGGGTTCTTCAGCGCCGCCTTGGGGTTCATCCTGAGGTTGAGACTGCTGCCGCCAGCCAGTTCGCCGACACCGATGCGCGTGCCGTCCGCCGCCACCACGCTGCCGTTTTGCAGCGTCAGTTCCGCCGCGGGCTTCTGCATCCGGCCAGCGCCCAGCGCCAGCAGGCCCTCGCGTGCGGTCGCTGCCGCCTGGCGTAGCTCCATGCCACCGCGCATCACACCGCTGCTGCCAGCCGTCGGGCCCTGGTTGGGTGTCAGCGCGCTGTCGCCTTCGATCAGGTCGATGCGCTCCACCGGCAGCGACAGCTCCTCGCCGACGATCTGGCGCATCGCGATGCGGTGGCCGGTGCCCAGGTCGACCTTGCCGGAATAGACCACACAGGAACCGTCGGTACGGATCGCGAGAAAGGCATCAACCTCGGTCAGCGCCAGGGTGCGGGCCGGGGCCGACGGCGTCTGGGCCTGCAGCGCACCGGTCATCGAGAAACCGACGACCACCGCGGCCGCCTGCAGCACGTCGCGTCGCGTCAGTCCAGCGGCAGGAGAAAGCGTCTGGCCCATGGTCAGGTACTCCGCTGGCCCGACGCGCGGGCCACGGCCTTCAGTACACGGTCGTGGGAGCCGCAGCGGCACAGGTTGCCGGCGAGCGCGCCCTGGGCCTGCACACGCGTCGGTCTGGGTGTCTGCGCCAGCAGGCCCACCACGGACATGACCATGCCGTTGGTGCAATAACCGCATTGCGCCGCCTGCTCCGCGATGAAGGCGGCCTGCACCGGGTGCGGCTTGTCGGGCGTGCCCAGGCCTTCCGCCGTAGTGACGCGCCGCCCGGCCGCGTCCGCGATGCGTAACACGCAGGAGCGGGTCGGCAGGTTGTCCACCAGCACGGTGCAGGCGCCGCACTGGCCCAGGCCGCAACCGAACTTGGCCGCATGCAGGCCGAGGTCGTTGCGCAACGCATACAACAGCGGCATGTCCGGGTCCCAGGCATCAACCGACCGGGCGACGCCATTCACATTGAAACGGTAGTGCGGCACGGCGTGGCTCCTTTACAGCATCAGCGACGGGACCAGTCGGCGAATCGGGGCTCGTGCCCGCGGGACCGCAGCCAGTCAGCCAACGCATAACCCGTGCCTGCGGGCCAGCACAAGACGTCTTCATGGGCCATCAGCTTGTAGTCGACCAGCTCCGGCGACAGGCGGACCTCGCCGCTGCACACCGCGTGGTAGGCGATGATCACCTGGTTCATGCGCTGGAAGTCGTATACGCCGATCAGGTTGAGCTCACCGGCCTGCAGGCTGGTCTCTTCAAGGATCTCGCGGGCGATGCCGTCCCGGGGCGTCTCGCCGGCCTCCATGAAGCCGGTGATCAGCGCATAGGCCTTGGCCGTCCAGGCCGCATTGCGGGCCAGCAGGACCTTGCCCTCATATTCGATCACCGCCGCGAGCACCGGCGTGGGATTGTTCCAGTGCGTGAAGCCGCAGGCCACACAGCGCATCCGTGCCTTCGCGCCGCCATCCTCTAGCGCAGCGATCTGTTCCAGCGGCGCGGTGCAGTTCGGGCAGAACCTGAATTCGTGGGCCATGGCGCGTCAGGCGGGGAATACGCCGGTGGAGAGGTAGCGGTCACCGCGGTCACACACGATGAACACGATGGTGGCGTTGGATTCGCGCCGGCTGATCTCCTGGGCCACCCAGCACGCACCCGCGGCCGAGATGCCGGCAAAGATGCCCTCCTCGCGCGCCAGCCGGCGGCACATCTGCTCGGCATCGACCTGACTCACATAGACCAGTTCGTCCACGTTCGACGGGTCGTAGATCTTGGGCAGGTATTCCTGCGGCCACTTGCGGATGCCGGGGATACGCGAGCCCTCCGACGGCTGGGCGCCGATGATCCTGATCGCTGGGTTCTTCTGCTTGAGGAACCGCGACACGCCGGTGATGGTGCCGGTGGTGCCCATGGCGCTGACGAAATGGGTCACTCCGCCTTTGGTGTCAGCCCAGATCTCGGGCCCGGTGGTCTCGAAATGGATGCGCGGGTTGTCCTCGTTGGCAAACTGGTCCAGCACCACGCCTTTGCCCGCCTGCTCCATCTGGCCGGCAAGGTCGCGCGCATATTCCATCCCGCCGCTCTTGGGCGTGAGGATGAGTTCGGCACCGAAGGCCTTCATCGTCTGCACGCGTTCGATCGACAGGTCCTCGGGCATGATCAGCACCATCCGGTAGCCCTTGATGGCCGCCGCCATGGCCAGGGCGATGCCGGTGTTTCCGGACGTCGCCTCGATCAGCGTGTCGCCGGGCTTGATCCGGCCACGCTCCTGCGCACGCTGGATCATCGACAGCGCGGGGCGGTCCTTGACCGAGCCTGCGGGGTTGTTGCCCTCGAGTTTTCCGAGCACCACGTTGCCGCGTGCGGCGCATTCCGCAGCACCAATACGTTGCAACGCAGCCAGGGGCGTCTTGCCGATGGCGTCTTCAATTGTGGGGTAGTTCATCCCCTGCACTGTGCCATAATTCGCGCCTTCTCTCTTCGCTGCCGGAGTGGTGAAATTGGTAGACGCACGGGACTCAAAATCCCGCGGGGTAAAACCCGTGCCGGTTCGATTCCGGCCTCCGGCACCAGCAAAATCAATGACTTACGCGCTAGTGATTACCAACTAAGCGCCTATCGTAGGCACATGCGCTGGTCGGCTGTTGACAATGCGCCGTCGGACGTGACGCCATGCGCTGCCGGCTGTCATATATGCCCTTCCCTGTCGAGGTCATAGCCACCTTTGACCTGCCAATGACACCACCTAATTTGCGCACCTGTGGCAGCGTTGTTTCGGTCTTTGGGGATTCGAGTTCGGCGCATACGGCGTCGATGTTCTTTCCGTAGTCTGCTTACAGCGCGTCCATCACATGGCCTTTCGTTCAATTCGTCTCCCAGGGGGAAACAAGCTGACCGTCAAATATCATTGGTGTTATATTGATTGATCGGTTCGTTTCCACAGGAGACGCCAATTGATCGAAAAATATCACTTAAAAATGAAGACGCTAGGCCCGCGAGCAGCGCAGCTCATCACTGAGCTCAATGAGCTGCGCAGGTCTACGTTCACCTTGTCGGATGTACGCTCGATCACTGGCCTGTCGGCAGCATCAGCCCGCAATCTCGTGCACAAGGCCGAGCAGCGCGGCTTGGTGACGCGACTAAAGCCCGGGCTGTACAACTTGGTGCCCTTTGAACTCGGCCGGGTCACAGAGCACATCGACAGCCCGTACCTGATCGCGCGTGAACTCGCCGGCGCCGCGCCCTACTTCCTGTCGCATGGCACTGCGCTTGAACTGCATCGCATGGTGACGCAGCCGAACTTCACCGTGTATGTGTCATGCACGCGGCGTGTGCGGCCGCAGACGGTCGGCGGCTATGACTTTCGGTTTATTCACATCACTGCGGAACAGGATTTCGGTGTCATGAAGCACTGGATCGACAAGGAGCGCTTCGTGATGATCAGCGACATGGAGCGCACCATCATCGATGGTCTGCGCCATCCGGCATTTGCCGGTGGCGTCACCGAGGTCGCGAAGGGCTTGTGGATGAAGCGCGATTCACTGAAGACTGAACGGTTGGTGGACTACGCACGCCGCCTCGGCGTCGGTGCCGTGGTACGTCGCCTCGGCTACCTGCTGGAACACTATGGTCTGGCCGATGCATCGGCGCTGGAGCCCTTGCGCAGCATGCTGACGGCGACTTACCAGCGCCTCGATCCGTTGCTCTGCGCCGAGGGGTCCTTCGTCTCACGCTGGCGCCTTCAGCTCAATGTGACTGCGGAAGAGCTTGATGCGGTAAGGCTTGGCTGATGATTCCCCAACGCAACATTTCCCTGATCTCGAACACGATGATGACCGCTGGCGGGCGACGCATCCCCGAAGCCGTCATCGAACGCGACTACGTGCTGGCCTGGTTCCTGACCGGACTGGCCGGGCATCCGCTGCGCGACGTGCTGGCCTTCAAGGGTGGCACCGCCCTGCGGCGCTGCTGGTTCGCAGACTATCGCTTTTCGGAGGACCTGGACTTCACACTGACCCGCCCGATCACCTTCGAGAAAATTCTGGCGGGGTTGAACGAAATCTTCGCAAACATCGAAGCCGACTCGGGCCTACGGATCGCGTTCGATCGCAAAGACCGGCACGCACACCAGAACAGCCATACCTTCTACCTTCGTTATCAGGGACCATTGCCGGCCGCGAGCGACGTGAAGGTGGATATTACGATCAACGAAGTCCTGTGCTTCCCGCTGCACGATCGACCGATTCAGCGCATTTACGACAGCTTTGACGACTTGCCCGAAGGCCCGACCGTCAAGGTTTATGCCCTCGAAGAAATCGTGGTTGAAAAGTTGCTGGCCTTGAGCGACCGGACGCGCAACGAACCGCGCGACTTGTATGACCTCTGGCATCTGTTCGGTTCCACTGATTTGCGCGTCGCGGAGATGCGCACCGAACTCAATGCAAAGCTCGCACTGCGGCAACGCGTCATTGCAGGCATGGAGCAAGCCATCGCGGCCAAGGAAGATCGTCTGCGGCGGCTCTGGGCCGCTCGTCTCGCACACCAGATGAGCCAT
>JANMZX010000314.1:0-2919 GCA_031383745.1 Rhodoferax sp.
GACGGCATCGAGATCAAGGCCACCAAGGGCAAGGACGGGCGCCCGCTGGACGGCATTCCGTTTCATCCGTACTACACGGTGCACGACATTTTTGCGGTCAGCATGTTCCTGATGGTGTTCTCCGCCATCGTGTTCTTTGCACCGGAGTTCGGTGGGTACTTCCTCGAGTACAACAACTTCATCCCGGCCGACCCGTTGAAGACGCCATTGCACATTGCGCCGGTCTGGTATTTCACGCCGTATTACTCGATGCTGCGCGCCATCACCAGCGAGATGATGTACGTGCTGATGGCGTGCGTGGCGCTCGGCGCCCTGGTTGCCGTCACCAAGCTCAAGCTGCCAGGGTTCCTCAAGCCGGTGATCCTGCTCGCGGCGGCCGCCGTGGTGGCCATGATGCTGTCCATCGACGCCAAGTTCTGGGGTGTGGTGGTGATGGGTGGCGCGGTCATCATCCTGTTCTTCCTTCCGTGGCTGGATTACTCGCCGGTCAAGTCGATCCGCTACCGTCCGGGCTGGCACAAGTACCTGTACGGTGTATTCGTCGTCAATTTCGTCGTGCTGGCGTATCTGGGTGTACAGCCGCCTTCGGCGATAGGCGAGCGCGTGTCGCAGGTCGGAACCCTGTTCTACTTCGGCTTCTTCCTGCTGATGCCGTGGTGGAGCAAACTGGGTGAACCCAAACCAGTCCCCCAGCGTGTCAACTTTGCGGCGCACTGAGCGCGAGGCAACAACAATGAAAATATCCGGTTTTTCTGCAAGGTGGGTGTGGGGCCTGGTGGCGTCGTGTGCCCTGATGGCGGGCGCACATGCCAGCAGCGCAGGTGCGATCGCCTGGGACAAGGCGCCCAACAAGACCAATGACCTGGCCGCGCTGCAAAACGGTGCGAAGCTGTTCGTCAACTACTGCCTGAATTGCCATTCGGCGGCGTTCATGCGCTACAACCGGCTCACGGACATCGGCCTGACCGAGCAGCAGATCAAGGACAACCTGCTGTTCACCACCGAGAAGGTGGGCGAGACCATGGTCGCGTCGATCAACCCGAAGGAAGCTAAGGAATGGTTCGGCGGCACCCCTCCCGACCTGACCGTGATCTCGCGCTCGCGCTCGGCAGCCGGGCAAGGCACGGGCGCGGACTACCTCTACACC
The DNA here is from genome assembly GCA_031383745.1 of Rhodoferax sp. Classification (GTDB taxonomy): domain Bacteria; phylum Pseudomonadota; class Gammaproteobacteria; order Burkholderiales; family Burkholderiaceae_C; genus CAISIP01. The sequence goes on from JANMZX010000314.1 coordinate 1,148, forward strand.
TACCTGCGCACCTACTACCCGGACGACACCAAGGGCACCGGCTGGAACAACCTGGCCTTCCCCAACGTCGGCATGCCGCATGTGTTGTGGCAACTGCAGGGCAGCCGCCAGCCGGTCTATGAGACCAAGGAAGAGCATGGCAAAGAGATCAAGATCTTCAAGGGCTGGGAGCAGCTGACCCCCGGCACCCTGACCCCGCTGCAGTACGACGAAGCCATCGGCGACCTCGTGAATTTCCTGCAGTGGATGGGCGAACCAGCCCAGAACACGCGTACCCGTGTCGGTGTCGGCGTGTTGTTGTTCCTGGCCTTGTTGACGGTCTTTACCTGGCGACTGAACGCCTCGTACTGGAAAGACATCAAGTAGGTCTGCGTGCAGTACAGGCCCGGTGCCAAACGCCGGGTTTGCGTGTCAGAGTGGGATTGCCAAAGCGCGTCCCACTCTTTTTGATTTTTAGGAGCCCCCCGCCATGATGGTGTTGTATTCAGGAACTACCTGCCCCTTTTCCCATCGTTGCCGATTTGTCCTGTTCGAGAAGGGCATGGATTTCGAGATCCGTGACGTCGACCTTTACAACAAGCCCGAAGACATCAGCGTCATGAACCCGTACGGGCAGGTGCCGATCCTGGTCGAGCGCGACCTGATCCTGTACGAGTCGAACATCATCAACGAGTACATCGACGAGCGGTTTCCCCATCCGCAGCTCATGCCCGGCGACCCGGTAGACCGTGCCCGCGTGCGCCTGTTCCTGCTCAACTTCGAGAAGGAGCTGTTCGTGCATGTGTCGACGCTCGAGTCGCGCGCGGCCAAGAGCAACGAAAAGCTGCTTGAAAAATCACGTGCCCACATCCGGGACCGCCTGACCCAACTCGCGCCGATCTTCCTCAAGAACAAGTACATGCTGGGCGACGGTTTCTCGATGCTCGACGTGGCCATCGCGCCGCTGCTGTGGCGCCTGGACTACTACGGCATCGACCTGAGCAAGAACGCAGCGCCGCTGCTCAAGTACGCCGAGCGCATCTTCTCGCGCCCCGCTTATATCGAGGCGCTGACGCCGTCCGAGAAGGTCATGCGCAAGTAGTTCGTCCCGGTGTGCCGATGACTGATGCCCAAGACGCCACCTCGACCCGGCCCTACCTGATCCGGGCCCTGTACGAATGGTGCACCGACAACGGCTTCACGCCGTATGTGGCCGTGCAGGTGGACGACACCGTGCAGGTGCCGCGCGAGTACGTGAAAGACGGTGAGATCGTGCTCAACATCAGCTTCGACGCGACCAGCTCGCTCAAGCTCGGCAATGCCTTCATCGAGTTCAGCGCCCGCTTCGCCGGCACAGCGCGCGAGATCATGGTGCCGGTGGACCGCGTGATCGCCATCTACGCCCGTGAAAACGGCCAGGGCATGGCGTTTCCGCAGGCGGCGCCCGGTGCCGGCAAACCGGCCGATCCCGCATCGCCCCGCGCCCCGGCGCAGGGCGACGGTGCACGCACGAGCGAGGCGGATGTCAAGCTGGTTCCGCTGCCGTCGCCCGAGGCACAGCGTGGCGACGGCGAACCACCGGAGTCGCCACCCCCGGGCAACCGGCCCAAACCCACGCTCACGCGCATCAAGTGAACCACGGTGCGGCCCGCCGCGCAGTGACGTTGCAGGCCCTGTGCCTCCTGTAAAATTTGCCCAAGCCGATTTAGCTCAGTTGGTAGAGCAACCGCCTTGTAAGCGGTAGGTCATCAGTTCGATTCCGATAATCGGCACCAGTGAATCATGTAAAGGCC
>JANMZX010000341.1:0-1640 GCA_031383745.1 Rhodoferax sp.
CTCAAGCCGCTGGAGATCGTGGTGATCAACACCCGCGCCGGGTCGCGTTACGGCCACAACGACTATGTGTCGTCCGGCGCCGGCATGGGCTACGAGGCGACCATGTACCTGCTGGAGCGCGGCGTGCGCCTGACCGGCACCGATGCCTGGAGCTGGGACGCGCCCTTTGTGCACACAGCGAAGAAATACGGCGAGAGTGGCGACGCCGCGCTGATCTGGGAGGGCCACAAGGCCGGGCGCGACATCGGGTACTGCCACATCGAGAAGCTGCACAACCTGGAGGTGCTGCCGCCCAGCGGGTTTTTCATCTCGTGTTTCCCGCACAAGATCCGCGGCGCCTCGGCCGGCTGGACCCGCGCCGTGGCGATCTTCGATGACGCGCTGATGGCGTCGGTGTGAGCGCGACATGACCACGCTGAACCACACCCACGATCCGGCTGCCCGCAGCTGGCTGGCGTCGGCCAACGGCCATGCCGACTTTCCACTCCAGAACCTGCCCCACGCGGTGTTCACGCAGCGCGGCCAATACCCGTCGCCGCGCGGCGGCGTGGCCATCGGCGACCAGGTGCTCGACCTCGCCGCGCTGCACGGCAGGAAGTTGCTCCAGGGCCATGCGGCGGCGGCAGTCGAACTGGCCGCCATGCCCGGCCTGAACGCATTCATGGCCGCCGGCCCCGACACCTGGCGCGCGTTGCGCCATGCCTTGTTTGCAGTGTTGTGCAGCACCGCCGACGCGGCAACACAGGCAGTGGTGCAGGGCTGTCTGGTTCCGCAGGCGGACGCGGTGTACCGGCTGCCGGCACAGATCTTCAACTACACCGATTTCTATACCTCCATCCACCATGCGCGCAACGTGGGGCGCATCGCGCGGCCCGACGATCCGCTGACCGCCAACTTCCAGTGGATACCGATTGCCTACCACGGGCGTGCGTCGAGCGTGGTGGTCAGCGGCACGCCGTTCCACCGGCCGATGGGCCAGAGCATGGCGCCCGGCGCCAAGGCGCCGGTCTACGGCCCGTGCGCGCGGCTCGACTACGAACTCGAACTCGGCGTGTTCGTCGGCACGGGCAACCCACAGGGCGAGCCGATCCCGCTGGCGCAGGCCGAGGCGCATGTCTTCGGCATGTGCCTGCTCAACGACTGGTCGGCGCGCGACATCCAGTTCTGGGAGATGGCGCCGCTGGGACCGTTCCTGGGCAAGAACTTCTGCACCAGCATCTCGCCGTGGATCGTGACGATGGAGGCGCTGGCGCCGTTCCGCCAGCCGTTCACGCGGCCGGCCGACGAGCCGCAGCCGCTGGCTTACCTGGACGACGCTGCGAACCGCGCCCACGGCGTGCTGGACATCCAGCTCGAAGTGGCGATCGAAACCGCCGCGCAGCGCGCCCACGGGGCGGCTCCGAGCCGGGTCTCCGGCACCAGTACTGGACGGTCGCGCAGATGGTCACGCAACACACCATGGGCGGCTGCAACCTGCAGAGCGGCGACCTGCTGGGCACGGGCACCATCTCCGGCCCGACGCCGGCCGAGGCCGGTGCGATCATCGAGCAGACCCGGGGCGGGCGCGAACCGATCACCCTGGACGGCGGCGAGACACGCGCCTTCCTGCACGACGGCGACGCCGTCATCCTGCGCGGCTG
>JANMZX010000342.1:0-13379 GCA_031383745.1 Rhodoferax sp.
GGAGACGCAAAGACCGTGCGGGGCCATGTCCTGTCTTTGATACGGGACGAGGGGCCGATGTCGCGGGCAGAACTCGCCCGGCGGCTGGACCTGTCCGCCACCACGATCACGCGCGTGGTCAACGAACTCGACGCGGGCAAGGTCTTGGCCGAGGGCCAGGTGCTGGCGCAGTCGGGTGCAGGCAGGCCGGCGACGGCCCTGCACATCCGCGCCGATTCCTGCTGGGTCGCGGCCGTGCAGATCGGTATCGGCATGGTGCAACTTGGCATCTTCAATGCGGTCGGCGAGCGCATGGCGGCGACCCAGTTCGACTACGCTGTCGAAGACGGTGCCGACGCGATGCTGCGCCGGGTCGCCGCGGGCCTGCTGGCCTTGGGCCAATCCAGTGGCGTGACTGGCTCCTTGAGTGGCATCGGTGTGGCAGTGCCGGGGCCGGTGGATGCAGCGGGCCGACGCATGCTGGTAGCGATCCGGCTGGACTGGCGCGATGTCCCTGTGGCCGACATGCTGGAAGCGCTGACCGGCATCGCCACGACAGTCGAACACAACGTGCGTGCGATGGCCTTGGCCGAGACGCGTTTTGGGCAGGGACGTGGGCTGCGCAGCGTCGCCTTTGTCTATCTGAAATCAGGCCTTGGCGCGGGACTAGTGGTGCAGGGGCAGCCCTTTTCGGGCGGCGTGCACGGTGCCGTCGAACTGGGCCACCTGCAGGTGATCGAGGGTGGGGTGGCCTGCATCTGTGGCGGCCGGGGGTGCATCGAGACCGTGGTGTCGGAAGCGGCCCTGCGTGCCGTGACCAAACGGCTGCGTATCTTGCCGGAGCCCAATCCGCTGACTGCCATCTGGTCGGCTGCACAGCGCCGCAAGGACGCCGCCCTGGTGATCGAGGGCATTGTGGCCCCGCTCTCCACCGGCCTGAGCGCCCTGGTCACGTTGCTCAACCCCGAACTCGTGCTGCTGGGCGGCGCACTTGCCGACATCCCCGATGCGCTTTTCAACCAGATTGTCCAAGCCTCCTGGCGCCGCGCGCTGCCTGTGGTGCGTGAGTCGAGCCGCATCGAACGGTCGCAACTGGGTGCCGACGCCGGCCTGGTCGGTTGCGCCACCGTGGCGCTGGACCGGTTCTTCTACGCATGACAAGCACTTTCGATTGAACACTACAGAATAAAACTGTGAGGAGAAGGCACCCATGACAGTCGCACGACCCCGCGGCGCCGCGCCGCAGTATTCCCGATGAGCGTTACCACCGATCCGGGCATGCCAGCGCTGCCGGGCGCAACGACAGCCGCGCGCCAGATCCCCATGCCGTGGCTGTACCTCACCACCCTGGTGCTGGGCATCGGCCTGTGGGCGGTGGCCGCGAAGATCTCCGCCAACGCCTTGATTCCCGCGCCCCAGGCCGTCGTGGTCGCGGCATGGCAGCTGCTGCGGGATGGCACCTTGTGGGACAACACCATAGCCAGCCTGGGACGCGTGGTGTCTGGCTTCCTGCTTGGCGTGGCGCTGGCCATCCCTGCCGGTTTCCTGATGGGTTGGTACCGGCTGGCGCGTGGCCTGGTGGAGCCCTGGGTGCAGTTCATGCGCACGGTGCCGCCGCTGGCACTGATCCCTCTGGTGATCGTGATCATCGGCATCGGCGAGGACGCCAAGATCTTCGTGATCTTCCTGGCGTCCTTTCTCTCCTGCGTGCTTGCCAGCTACCAGGGAGTGCGCAACGTCGACAACACCCTGGTCAACGCCGCGCGGGTGCTGGGCGCGGGCGACTGGACCATCTTCCACCGCGTCGTCGTGCCGGCCTCGATGCCCTTCATCTTTGTCGGCATGCGAGTGGCCTTGGGCTCCTCGTGGGCCACGCTGGTAGCCTCGGAGCTGATCGCCGCGCCCTCGGGCCTGGGCCGGATGATGCAGGTTGCGACCCAGTTCCTGCAGACCGACCGCATCATGGTCGGCATATTCATGATCGGCCTGCTGGGCTTCGTGATGGACCGAGCGCTGTTGTGGGCCGAACGCCACCTCACGTCCTGGCAGGAGGTGCGTGCATGAGCCTGAATACTGCGCCAGCCGGCGCCGCCATCTCCGTGCGCGCCGCCACCAAGATCTACGACACCACCCGCGGCAGCACCGTCAGCCTGGAGCGCGTGAGCCTGGAGATCGCACGCGGCGAATTCATCACGCTTGTGGGCCCCTCGGGTTGCGGTAAGTCGACCATGCTCAACCTGATTGCCGGCTTGCTGATGCCGACGTCGGGCGATGTGGTGGTCGACGGCAGGCGGGTCACCGGCCCGGGCCCGGACCGCGGTGTGATCTTTCAGCAATATGCGCTTTTCCCCTGGCTCACAGCGCAACAGAACGTCGAGTTCGGCCTGCGCCTGCAGAAGCTCGGCCGGCAGGAACGCGAAGAGCGTGCCCACCACTACCTGCGCCTTGTGGGCCTGCAGGATTTCGGCCACGCGCTGCCCAAGGAACTCTCTGGCGGCATGAAGCAACGCTGCGCCATCGCGCGTGCCTACGCCGTGAATCCCTCGCTGCTGCTGATGGACGAACCCTTCGGCGCGCTCGATGCCCTCACGCGCGTGCAGATGCAGGACGAGTTGCTGGGCACCTGGCAGCAGGAGCGCAAGACGGTGGTCTTCATCACGCACGACGTGGACGAGGCCGTCTACCTCGCCAGCCGCGTGGTGGTCATGAGCCCGCGCCCCGGCCGCATCAGCGAAATCATCGACGTGCCCCTGCCTTACCCGCGCAACGAAGACCTGCGCCTGTCGCCCGAGTTTGCCGAGATCCGCGCCCGCGTCTGGCGCGGCGTTCACCACCGGGACGGGGTCACACCCGCCCACCACAACCCCCGAGGAGCCTTGCCATGAATCTTGAAAAGAGGAAATCCATCCGCGCCGCCACGGCCGCGCTCGCCAGCGCCGGCATCGCCGCCCTCGGCTGGACCGGGTCCAACGCCCGCGCCCAGGCGGCGCGCCCCGTCGTGAACCTGAACATCGGTTACATCGACACCAGCATCAACGGTGTCGGCGTGATCGCCGCGGCCAACAAGCTGGACCTGTGGAAGAAGGCCGGCATCAATGCCAAGCTCGTTCCCTTCACCAACGGCCCCACGCAGATCCAGGCGATGGCCGCGGGTTCACTGGACATCGGCTACATCGGCGGCGGTGCGGTCTGGATGCCGGCCTCGGGGCAGGCCGTGATCATCACGCCCAACGAAAAATCCTTCGGCGACTACGTGCTGGCCCACCCTGCGAGCGGCATCAAGACCGTCAAGGACCTGCGCGGCCGCAAGGTGGGCGTGCCCGACAGCGGCTCGGGCGAGATGATCCTGGCCATGGCGCTGGACGCCAACGGCATGGGCTTCAAGGACATCCAGCGCATCCCGCTCGACCCGCCCAGTGTGGTCTCGGCTTTCGTTTCGGGGCAGATCGACGCGGCCGGCATCTTCTCGCCGCTGGTCCAGCAGATCCGCGAACGCCTTCCCGCCACCGTGATCGTGGCCAACAACCGTGACTTCCCCAACACCGAGTTCGTGGGCGGCTGGGTGGCGTCGAACCAGGCGATGGCCAGCAAGACCGATGCCGTGATCCGTTTCCTCGAAGTCTGGCAACAGGTCAACGACTACCGGCTCAAGAACACCAAGGAGATCGTCGAATGGGCCGCGGCGGCGTCAGGTGCGCCGGCCGCGCAACTGCAGGGCCAGGCGGAGGCCGGCGAATGGTGGTCGTCCGCCCAGATCCTGGCCGACAACAAGAGCGGCGTCACGCGCAAGCGCTTCGTCTCGATGCAGGAGCTGTTCGTGAAGCTCGGCCGCATCAAGACACCTGCCGCGCCCGACAGCTTCATCAACACCGCGCTGTACGAAAAAGCCATGGAGGCGCGCAAGTGAGTCTTCCTGGCAACAGCAAGAAGCCGGTGCGCATCGCGATCCTCGGCGCGGGCTTCGTGGCCGATTTCTACCTGCGTGCCCTGCAGCACGTGCGTGGCCACGAGGTGGTGGTGGTCATGGCCCGCTCGGCCGAAAAAGGCCGTGCACTGGCCGACCGTTACGGGGTGCCCGATGTGGCGACGAGTGTCGCCGACGCGGTGGCACGCGACGACGTCGACATGGTACTGATCGCGCTGCCGCACGACCTGCATGTGGGGGTGGTGCGCGAGGTGACAGCGGCGCGCAAGGCACTGGTCTGTACCAAGCCGCTGGGCCGCAATGCTGCCGAGGCAGCCGAATGCCTGCGCATGGCACGCGAGGCCGGCGTCTGGCACGGGTATGCCGAGACCGAGGTCTTCGCGCCCGGGCATGTCAAGGCCAAGGCGATGGTGGACAGCGGCGCCATCGGCAAGGTGCTGTCCGTGCGCGCCCGCGAGGCCCACGGCCATCCGCACCTCCATGCCCGCGACGCCGAACGCATGGGTGGAGGACCCCTGCGCGGCCTGGGCTGCCACTGCATCGCGCTCGGGCGCTGGTTCCTGGGGCCGGGCAACCATCCGATGGAGGTGATGGCCTGGGGAGACAGGCTCTACCGCACCGACGTCACGTCGGAGGACAGCGCCGTGGCCATCGTGCGTTTCGACGACGGCCGCATCACCCAGATCGAGACCGGCTGGACCCATGTCGCCGGCCTGGATGTGCGCAACGAGATCCATGGCAGCCATGGCTGGATCGGCACCGACGACACGGGCTCCACCGGCTTGCGAGCGTTCGCGGGCCGCGACGCCGGCTACGTCATGGAGAAGGCCGGTGCGGCCACTGGCTGGATGACCCCGATCGCCGAAGAACCCTGGGTCTATGGTTACCACGGGGAACTCGCGCACTTCGTCGAGACCTTCAGCGCCGGCCAGACGCCGCGACAGACCTTCGAGGACGGGCTCATCGACAACGCCGTGATCGACGCCGCCTACCGGTCCATGCAATCGCGTGCCTGGGAGCGTGTGGATCTGTCCGGTCTCGCCACCAACCCCACCACTGCCTGAGGACATCGCCGTGGGATCGCCTCGTCGCCCGAACATCGTATTCATCCTCACCGACGACCACGCGTCCCACGCCATCAGCGCCTACGGCTCGGTCGTCAACCAGACGCCGCGCCTCGACGAGCTGGCCCGTTGCGGCGTGCGTTTCGAGAATTGTTTTGCCACCAACTCACTGTGCACGCCCAGTCGCGCCAGCATCCTGACCGGCACCTACAGCCACGTCAATGGTGTGTCCACGCTGCTGACGCCCATCGACGCCAGCCAGCCCACCTTCATCTCGCAGCTGAAGGCGGCGGGCTACCGCACCGCGATGGTCGGCAAGTGGCACATGGGGGATGGCGAGGGCCACGACCCGCAGAACTTCGACTACTGGGACGTGCTGATCGGGCAGGGCGAATACCACGACCCGCGCTTCCTGGGTGTGGGTGGTTTGCGCACCGTCCCCGGTTATGCCACCGACCTGATCACCGACCTTGCGCTGCAATGGGTGGAAAGGCTGGAGGGCGAGGCGCCCTGGTGCGTGCTGATCTGGCACAAGGCGCCGCACCGCCCCTGGCAAGCGCACGCGCGCCACGCGGAGATGTACAAGGCACCGATCCCGCTGCCCCGCACCTGGGGCGACGACTACGCGACCCGCACAGCCTCGGCCCGCCGCGCCGCCATGCGGATTGCCGAGCACCTCAATACCGATGACCTGAAGCAGACACCCCCCGAGGGACTGAGCTACGACGACGAGGCGCTGTGGAAATACCAGCGCTACATGGAGGACTACCTGCGTTGCGTGGCGGCCGTGGACGACAACGTCGGCCGGGTGACCGACTGGCTGCGCGCGCGCGGCGAGTTCGACGACACGGTGCTGCTCTATGCGTCGGACCAGGGCTTCTTTCTCGGTGACCATGGCTGGTTCGACAAGCGCTTCATGTACGAGCAGTCCATGCGCATGCCGCTGCTGTTCAGCTACCCGCGCGCCGTTGGCGCTGGGCAGGTGTTTGAGGGCATCGTCACCAATGTCGACTTCGCGCAGACGCTGCTCGAATTCGCCGGCGCGCCGGCGCATCCGCGCATGCAGGGCCGCAGTTTTGCCGGTGACCTGCGAGGCGCGCCGACATCTGCGCCGGCCGAAGGCATGTACTACCGCTACTGGGAACACGACGACATCTTCCACAAGGCCCCCGCCCACTACGGCTACCGCGACCAGCGCTACAAGCTGATCTACTTCTACAACGATGGCATGGGCATTCCGGGCACGGGCACGTCCTGCTATCCCGGCGAATGGGAGCTGTACGACCTTCTGGAAGACCCGGACGAACTGCGCAATGTCTTCCACGATCCCGGCTACCGCACCGTACGACAGGGCATGCAGGTGCGGCTGTGGAAGGCACAGCACGCGGTGGGTGATGCGCCGCATCCTGGTCAGCCGCGGCCCGAGACCTTGCCGTGAGACGCATGAACGGCAGCTGAGCGACTGGGTCTCGGCGCGCAGCCATCCTGCGGTGTCACTCGACACGCGCCGCGGCCCATCGTCGGCCTGGAGTGACCTGCGCGTGCGCGCAGCTTACTTCAGGATGTCCCCCAGGCACAGGAACTTGATCTCCACATAGTCGTCCATGCCGTGGCGCGAACCCTCGCGGCCCAGGCCCGACTGCTTGACGCCGCCGAAGGGCACGTGTTCGGTGGCCAGGATGCCCACATTGATGCCGACCATGCCGTACTCCAGCGCCTCGCTGACGCGGAAGATGCGGCTCACGTCGCGGCTGTAAAAATAGCTGGCCAGGCCGAACTCGGTGTTGTTGGCGGCGTCGATCGCCTCCTGTTCGGTCTTGAAGCGGAACACCGGCGCGAACGGGCCGAAGGTCTCTTCCTTCGCGCACAACATGTCGGCGGTGGCGCCGGACACCACGGTGGGTTCGAAGAACTGGCCCTGCAGCGCGTTGCCGCCCACCGTCACCGTGGCGCCCTTGGCGATGGCGTCGGCCACGTGCCGCTTGACCTTGTCCACCGCCGCGTCCTCGATCAGCGGGCCCTGCGCCACACCGTCCTCGAAGCCATTGCCCACCTTGAGCGCTTTGACCTTGGCGCTGAATTTGGCCACGAACGCATCGTAGATGCCGTCCTGCACGTAGAAGCGGTTGGCGCAGACACAGGTCTGGCCGGCATTGCGGTATTTGCTGGCCATCGCGCCTTCCACGGCGGAATCCACATCCGCATCGTCGAACACGATGAAGGGCGCGTTGCCGCCGAGTTCGAGCGACATCTTCTTGACCGTGGGCGCCGACTGCGCCATCAGGATGCGGCCCACTTCGGTGGAGCCGGTGAAGCTGATGTGGCGCACCACGTCGCTGGCGCACAGCACCTTGCCCACCGCGATCGAATTGGCGCTGTCGGCGGTGAGCATGTTGAGCACACCGGCCGGGATGCCGGCGCGCAGCGCGAGTTCGGCGGCGGCCAGGGCCGTCAGCGGCGTGAGTTCGGCCGGCTTGATGATCACGGTGCAACCGGCTGCCAGGGCTGGCGCGACCTTGCGGGTGATCATGGCCAGCGGGAAGTTCCAGGGCGTGATGGCGGCACACACGCCGATGGGCTGTTTCACCACCATCAGACGGCGGTTGTTGTCGAAGGTGGGCAGGGTTTCGCCGTTCACGCGTTTGGCCTCTTCGGCAAACCATTCCACAAAACTCGCACCGTAGGCGACCTCGCCCTTGGCTTCGGCGAAGGGTTTGCCCTGCTCGGCGGTCATGATGCGGCCCAGGTCCTCCTGGTTGGCCATCAGCAGGTCGAACCATCTGCGCATCAGGATGCTGCGTTCCTTGGCGGTCTTGTTGCGCCATGCCGGCCAGGCGGCGTTGGCGGCAGCAATCGCGGCCAGCGCGTCGGCGTCGCCGAGGTTGGCCACGTCGGCCAGCTTGCGGCCGTTGGACGGGTCGAGCACGTCGAAGCGGCTGCTGCCGGGCACCCATTGGCCGTTGATCAGCGCGTCGGTCTTGAGCAGGGTCGGGTCGCGCAGCAGCGACAGGGGGGAGGTCTTCATGTCCATGGGGAATCCTGGTCGTTGAAACAATCGAGGGAAGGGTGTGAGGAGACGGCGGGCAGGTGCGGGCGATCGGCCGCGGCCATTATCGGATGCCGCAGGCGGCGCCTACATCATCGCCTTGACACGGGCTGCCCGGTCGCCGGCAGCTTCGGCCGGGGCGCCGTCGGTTGCGGCGCAGGCCGCCAGGCACAGCGCCAGCAGTACAAATATCGCAAGACGCATGCAAGCCTCCAGGGTGGGTGGTCAGGTGCCGCCGTAGAAGCTGTTCTTCACGTCGAGCTGGCTCTCGTAGATCGAGCCCTGGCGCAAGGCGCCCGGGTAGGGCAGGCGCACCGGCACCGCTTCCATGCGCGGGGTCAGTGTCTCCTCGCCTGCCACCAGCAGCCCGGCCCAGGACTCCCAGGTGGGGGGCTTGGCGATCAGCGGCCAGGCGTCTGCACAGCGCATCTGCATCAGCAGGAACCGGCGCGGCCGGCCGGAGCGGTTCGGCGCCGAGCCGTGCAGCGCGCGCACATGGTGGAGGGTGATGGAGCCGGCGCTGCCCACACAGGGCTCGCGCCGATCGAGCTGCAGGCCGGGCGTGGTGGCGTCTATGGCGCCGCAGAAACGGCCGTCTGCGTGGTGGTCGAAGATCGGTCCGCGGTGCGAGCCGGGCACCACCTCCATCGGCCCGTTGTCGAGGTCGATGTCATCGAGCATCACACCCACGGCCGCGAGGTCGTCGTTGGTGTGGGGGTAGAAGGCCCAATCCTGGTGCCATTCCACCGGCGAGCCGAATCCCGCGGACTTCATGTTCAGCTTGGAGATGTCGGAACGCACGCCGAGCCCGGCCCACAACTGCTGCAGGCAGGCCAGGATGGCGGGATGCCGCACCACCGCGTCGAAGGCCGGATCCCACTTGTCCGGGTTCTTGATGCGCCGCACCCGGGGCGACGCGGCGCTGTGGCCCGGTTCGAGGTCGAACTGTTCGTTGTGCTCCTCCACCGACACCGACCCGGCCACCATCCGGTCGGTGGCCGCGCGCAGGCCGGCCACCTCGGCGGCCGACAACAGGCCCGGCACCACGAGATAACCGGTTTCGTGGTAGCGGGTGATCTGGCTGGCGCTCAGCATGGTGGTTCCTTGCCCGGCGGGCAGATGGGTAAAGCTAAAATCAGGTGGTTCCCCCGTGCGTCCGTGCGCCTTGCCGGGCCCTGTGGCGAGCATGCGGCGCTGTCCTGTGCGCCGCCACATCCATAGCCTGACACCTCATGAACCATTCTGCCATCACCGTTGCCGACATCCGCACCATCTTCCTGGACTTCTTTGCCTCCAAGGGCCACACCGTGGTGGCGTCGAGCCCGCTGGTGCCGGGCAACGACCCCACGCTGATGTTCACCAACTCGGGCATGGTGCAGTTCAAGGACGTGTTCCTGGGCACCGACAAACGCTCCTATGTGCGTGCGGCCTCGGTGCAGGCCTGCCTGCGCGCCGGCGGCAAGCACAACGACCTGGAGAACGTGGGCTACACCGCGCGCCACCACACCTTCTTCGAGATGCTCGGCAACTGGAGTTTTGGCGACTACTTCAAGCGCGAATCCCTCACCTGGGCCTGGGAACTGCTGACCAAGGTTTACAAGCTGCCGGCCGACAAGTTGTGGGCCACCGTGTATATCGACGACGACGAGGCCTACGACATCTGGACCAAGGAGATCGGCCTGCCCCCCGAACGCGTGGTGCGCATCGGCGACAACAAGGGCGCCAAGTACGCGTCCGACAACTTCTGGATGATGGCCGACACCGGCCCGTGCGGCCCGTGCAGCGAAATTTTCTACGACCACGGCCCCGAAGTGGCCGGCGGCCCGCCTGGCTCGCCCGACGCCGATGGTGACCGCTACATCGAGATCTGGAACAACGTGTTCATGCAGTTCGACATGCAGGCCGATGGTTCCGTCAAGCCGCTGCCCGCGCCGTGCGTGGACACCGGCATGGGCCTGGAGCGCCTGGCCGCCATCCTGCAGCACCAGCACAGCAACTACCAGATCGACCTGTTCGACGCGCTGATCCGCGCCGCCGCGCGCGAGACCGGCTGCGCGATCCTTTCCAACAACTCGCTCAAGGTGATCGCCGACCACATCCGTGCCACCGCATTCCTGGTCAGCGATGGCGTGATACCCGGCAACGAGGGCCGCGGCTACGTGCAGCGGCGCATCATCCGCCGGGCCATCCGCCACGGCTACAAGCTGGGCAAGAAGACGCCGTTCTTCCACAAGCTGGTCGCAGATCTCGTGGCCGTGATGGGCGAAGCCTACCCCGCCATGGCGGCGCAGCAGCAGCGCATCACCGAGGTGCTCAAGGCGGAAGAGGAGCGCTTCTTCGAGACACTGGAAAACGGCATGCAGATCCTCGACGCGGCGCTGGTGGGCGGGGTGACGCAGCTGCCCGGTGATGTGGCCTTCAAGCTGCACGACACCTTCGGTTTTCCGCTCGACCTGTCGGCCGATGTGTGCCGCGAGCGCGGCCTCACGGTCGACGAGGCGGGTTTCCACGCCGCGATGGACCGCCAGAAGGCGCAGGCACGCGCGGCCGGCAAATTCCGCATGGACAAGGCCCTGGAATACAGCGGCGCGGGCAACGCGTTCGTCGGGTACGACAGCCTCACCGACGAGAGCACGGTGGCCGGGTTGTTCGTCGACGGCGTGGCGGTCGAACGCATCGCGGCCGGGCAGGCGGCGGTGGTGGTGCTGGACAGCACGCCGTTCTATTCGGAGAGTGGCGGGCAGGTGGGTGACCAGGGCGCGATCTTTTCGGACACGGCCATGTTCGATGTGGCCGACACCCAGAAGATCAAGTCCGACGTGTTCGGCCACCATGGCAGCCTGTCGGCCGGTGCGCTGACGGTCGGCGACAAGGTCACGGCCCACGTGAATGCGGCCACCCGCGCGGCCACGGTGCGCAACCATTCCGCCACCCACCTGATGCACAAGGCGCTGCGTGCGGTGCTGGGCACGCATGTGCAGCAGAAGGGCAGCCTGGTGAATGCGGAGCGCACGCGTTTCGACTTCACGCACAACGCCCCGGTGGGCGACGAACAGGTGCAGGCGATCGAGGCGCTGGTCAACGCAGAGATCCTGGCCAACGCGGCCACGCAGGCGCGCCTGATGGACATCGAGTCGGCCAAGAAGACCGGCGCGATGATGCTGTTCGGCGAGAAATACGGCGAGGTGGTGCGCGTGCTCGACATCGGCAGCACCACCGAGCTGTGCGGCGGCACGCATGTGCAGCGCACCGGCGACATCGGCCTGTTCAAGGTGGTGTCCGAAGGCGGCGTGGCTGCCGGCGTGCGGCGCATCGAGGCGGTGACCGGCGAAGGCGCACTGGCCTACCTGCAGCAGCTCGAAGCCACAGTGGCGCAGGTGGCTGGCACCGTCAAGGCGCCGGTGGCCGAACTGAACGAACGCGTCAAGGGCATGCAGGAGCATGTTAAGCAGCTGGAGAAGGAAATCGCTGCGCTCAAGGGCAAGCTGGCCTCGAGCCAGGGCGACGAACTGGTGCAGCAGGCGGTCGATGTCCAGGGCGTGAAGCTGCTGGCGGTGCGGCTCGACGGCGCCGACGCCAAGACCCTGCGCGAGAGCATGGACAAGCTCAAGGACAAGCTCAAGAGCGCGGTGATCCTGCTGGCCACGGTCGACGGCGCCAAGGTGCAGCTGGCGGCCGGCGTCACGCCCGACCTGGTGGCAAGGGTCAAGGCTGGTGAACTGGTGAACTTCGTCGCCGCCCAGGTGGGTGGCAAGGGCGGTGGCAAGGCCGACATGGCGATGGCCGGTGGCACCGATCCGGCGGGCCTGCCGGCTGCACTGGCGAGCGTGCAGGGCTGGGTGGCCGGCAAGCTTTGACCCGCCGCATGGCCGCACCCGGCGCAGGCCCGGCAGCCCGGCACACCCCGTGAGCCTGCTGGCGCCCGGCTCGCCCCGCGACCGGCGCATCGGCATCGCCATGATGTGTGTGGTGGCGCTGTGCTACTCCTGCATCGATGTGGTGGCCAAGTACCTGGTGGTCAGCCTGCCGGTGCTGCAGGTGGTGTGGCTGCGCTTCCTCACGCATGCGGTGCTGGGTGTGGTGCTGCTGACGCCGCATTACGGGTTGCGCCTGTTCCGGGTGCAGCATCCGCGCCTGCAACTGCTGCGCGGCGTGATGCTGGCGGTGATGACCGCACTCAACATCTGGGCGCTGGTCTACCTGCAGCTGGACATCACCGGCGCGATCCAGTTCTCGGTGCCGATCCTGGTGGCGGTGATCAGCGCGCGCTGGCTCGGTGAGCGGCTCGACGGCCCGCGCTGGGCGGCCATCCTGGCGGGGTTTGGCGGTGTGCTGCTGATCGTGCGGCCCGGCTCCAGTGCGTTTCACCCCGCCATCTTCCTGTCGATCGGCAACGCGATTGTGTACGCCTTGTTCAACCTGCTCACGCGCCGGCTCGCCGCCTCCGAACTGCCCGCGGCCACGCAGCTGATGTCGGCCATCATCCCGTCGGTGCTGCTGGCGCCGTTCGGCCTGTTCGTGTGGCGCGCACCGGACGGCTGGTGGAGCTGGCTGCTGGTGTTGTCGCTGGGCCTGTTCGGTGGCCTGGGCCACCTGGCGGCGGCGCAGGCCTACCGCTATGCGTCGGCGGCCGTGCTGGGCCCGTTCATCTACCAGCAGATCATCTACATGGGCCTGTTCGGCTGGCTGGTGTTCGGCCATGTGCCCGATGCACTGGTAGTGGTGGGCGCCGCCATCGTGGTGGGCAGCGGCCTGTTCCTGTTGTACCGCGAGTTCCGGCGCTGAGCGGCAGTGCCGGCCGCCCTGGCGGTGGAACCTGCCGGGTCAGGCGGCCACCACAGGCTCGCACAGCACCTCGGTCAGCACCGAGTTGGCGATGAAGCACTCCTGGTGCGATTCGTGGTGCAGCGCGTCCAGGGCTGGCCGGTCGGGTTGCTTCTGGCCCGAAAACACCACTGCCGGGCGCAGCGTGACGCGGGTCATCGCCATCTTGCCGCGCGCATTGCGGCGCATCTCGCCGAATGCGTGGTCGTGGTAGCTGTCGACGATGTAGCCGTGCTTGGCGGCAATCGACAGGAACCACAGCATGTGGCAGCTGGAGAGCGAGGCCACGAACGCCTCTTCCGGGTCGACGGCGGCCGCGTCGGACCACGGTAGCGGCACCACATGGGGTGACGACGAGCCGGGCAGCTCGGCACCGCCGTCGAAGCGCAGCAGGTGGCGGCGGCTGTAGTGGCCGGAGGCGAAGTCCTGCTCGCCGCGTTGCCACAGGATCTCGGCGCTGTAGTGGGCCATGGGGGTGTTTCCTTTCTTCAATGGGGGCGGGTAGGCGTTGGTGCGCAGACGGCATCCCATTGTGCTTGTC
>JANMZX010000352.1:0-14735 GCA_031383745.1 Rhodoferax sp.
CGGCCTGGCGGTCAGTTTTGTCAGCGCGCAGACCGAGGCGCAGTGGCGCCTGATCGAAAAGCGCCAGCACATGGTGTTGCCGCGCGAGCAGGCGCCGGGGTTCGAGCCGGTGCCGGGTGCGGCCGCCCCCGACCTGGCGCCGGTGCCCGGGACCGGTGGCGTGAAAGGCAGGCGCCCGAGCAAGAAGGACAAGCTGCGGGCTGCGGCGGCGCGCGCCCTGCCGCCCGCGTGAACCCAGCACGCCGAGCGCGGTCAGCCGAATGCCCGGGCGTGCGCCGGGTGTGGCGGGATTACGCCGGGTCCGGCGGTGCGGATACCTCCGCGGATGCTTCGTCCGTGGCGGGCTCCACCGGCCGCGCAGCGCGCAGGCCGGGCTTGGCGAGGATCTCGACATAGAACTTCTCGGCACCGTCGGCCGCCGCAGCGTCGATACGCGCCTTGAGGTCTGACTCGCGTACCACCTCGGCGCTGTCCTGGGTCAACCCGAAGCGGCAGTCGAAATCCCAGAACTGCGCGCCCTCGGGCACGGGCCGGCGCCGTTCGCGCTGCAGGTACTTGCGGATGTCGTGTTTGATGGCGTCCAGAACCCGGTCGCGGTTCTTGCCTTCGATGTGGAGCTGAAAATGTTTGCGCATCGTCCATGGTAGCGCTTGCTACAGTGGCGGTTTGCAACTGACAGGGGAAACACCATGGCGCATGCACACGTCTGGGCTGGCAAGGTGCTGGCGCTGGTGAAGACCGGCAACACCGCGGCGGCGATCGCCCAGATCAAGGTGGCGCCCAGCGTCAAGGACCTGCACGCGCTGCACAAGGCGCTGGGCGACGCCGGGCTCGCGGGGCGCTGGCGCGATCTGGATGCCGCGGTCGCCGACAACCTGGTCGCGCTTTCGGCACCGCGCCTGCACCGTTCGCCCTGAGGACCTGCGCTACCATCGCCGGTCCCGTCTGGCTTGCGCTGGCGCCTGCGGCCGGCAGACCTTTCCACCCCCTTGGAGACCCCCGATGACACTGTTCCAGACCCTGGCGCGCGCCGCCGTGCTGGCCGCCGCGACGGCCTTGGCCACGCCGGCTTCCGCGCAGGCCTATCCGTCCAAGCCGTTGAAGTTCGTGGTTCCCTTTCCAGCCGGCAGCGCCACCGATGTGGTCGGGCGCATCGTGGCACAGGCCATGGGCGAGGCGATGGGCCAGCCGGTGGCGGTCGAGAACAAGGCTGGCGCCAACGGCATCCTGGGCGCCGAGGCCGTCAAGGCGGCGCCGGGTGACGGTTATACCTTCCTGGTGACCACCAGCACTACCCAGGCAGCCAACGTGAGCCTGTACAAGAAGCTGCCCTATGACCCGGTGAAGGATTTCACGCCGATCGGCAAGATGGGCGAGACCGGCTTCATCCTGATGGTGCGCTCGGAGTTCCCGGCCCGGGACATGAAGGAGTTCATCGCCTACGGCCGGGCCAATCCGGGCAAGATGGCCTATGGCCACGGTTCCTCCGGATCCCTGGTGTCGGCTGCGCTGCTGGGCCAGATGGCCGGGCTCGACGTGGTGAGCGTGCCCTACAAGGGCATCCCGCCGGCATTGACCGACCTGCTCGGTGGCCAGCTGCAGTTCGCCTTTGCCGACGTGGGCAATGCGGTGGCGCAGATCAACGGCGGTCGCCTGAAGGGCCTGGGCATCACGACCGCACGGCGCGCCGGCAAGGCACCCACGGTGCCCCCGATCGGCGACACCGTCAAGGATTACGCGGTGAGCGCCTGGTTCGTCCTGATGGCCCCGGCCGGCCTGCCGCCGGAGGTGCTGGCCAAGGCCCAGTCGACCTTCCTGGCGGTGATGGCCAAACCCGATGTGCGCGAAAAGATCCAGGGCGCGGGGATCGACGTCGACGTGCAGGACTCGGCGCAACTGGCCAGAACCATCGACGCCGAGATCAGAAAATGGGCGCAGTGGGTGAAGGCGGCCAACATCACCCCGGAGTAGGTGTCGCGCCACGGCGTGGCTTGCGCCGTGTGTCTTCCAGCGCACAGACGAAGCGGCTCCGCCACGGGCATCCTGCAGGCGGTGGCAGGTTCGTTCGATGGTCAGGGAGGCAGCATGGAGTTTTCACCATGGCGCAACAAGGCGCGACAGGTCCGGGTCGCGGCCGGGTTCGCGGGTGCAGGGCTTGCCGCGCTGTTGCCGCTGGCCGCGCTGGCCGAGATCACCAATGACGGGTTGATCGGGCCGGGCCTGCGCTGGCGGCCTGCCTACGACGGCGCCAGCGCGCAACGCACCGAACTCGTCCCCGTTATCCGCTATCTGGGGCAGCCTTTTTTTGTGCGGTCGACCCAGGGGGTGCTGGAAGGTGGTGTCCGCACCGAACTGGCAACGGGCCTGCACGCCGGCGCGCAACTCGCGTACGAGCCGGGCCGCCAGGCCGGTGACTCGGCTTTTCTCAAGAGCCGCCAGATCGCGGACATTCGGCGCGGAGTTTCGGTCGGCCTGCAGATGGAGTGGGACGAGAAACTGGGCCCGATGCCGGTCACGCTGCTGGCGCGGTTGCGCAGACACGCGGATTCCGGCCTGGGTGCGCAGGCCGACCTGCGCCTGAGCGCGGGGGTGTTCCAGGGCGGTCCGTTCAGTGCCGGCGTCTTCACGCAGGCGACCTGGGCCGACGCGACGTCCACCAATGCCCGCTACGGCATCGGGCCGCCACAATCCGCTGCCAGCGGACTGCCGGTGTACCAGCCGGGAGGCGGCCTGCTGCATGCCAGTGGCGGCCTGCTCTGGTCGTTCGACCTGGGACCGCAATGGGTTGCGCTGGGCAGTCTCGAGGTCCGGCGCCTGCGCGGCGATGCGGCCGCAAGCCCGTTGGTGCAGCGCCGCTGGAGCGGCTACACCAGCGTCGGGCTGGCCTACCGGTTCTGACGGCGGGCGGCGCCGCGCTGGCCTAGCGCCAGTCGACCGCGCCGAAGCGGTCGTCTCCATCGTAGCTGTAGAAGATGCCCAGCGTGGAGCGCTCCTGCGTCCCGTTGCCCAGGAACGAGTAGGTCGCATCGCGGCTGTTCCACAGGTACTTCAGGGCCACGGAATGCCGCTTGGCGACGCGGTAGGTGAGCGCGACGTCCGCGCGGGCGATGTTGTCGTGCCCGCCGACACTGCGTGAGCCGACGTTGTTCACGAAATACTCCCGCGCCGTGACCTCCAGCGCCACCTTGTTGCCGAACAGCACCCGCGCGGCCACGAGGGCCTGGGGCGCCACGCCATAGTGGTACTCGCCCGACGCCCCGCCGCGCAGCGTCCCGACCGCGGCATACCCGGCGCCCAGCATGGCCGTGCCCTGCAGTGCGACGCTTTGCGACAGCCACCATTGGGCGGTGGTGCCCAGCGACAGGGCGGTGCTCGAGATCCGGTAGGTCTGTGGCGAGATGTAGTCGTAACTGCCGTACAGACCCCAGATGCCGCGGAAGTCCTGGCCCTTCTCGTAGCTCTGGCCCACCAGCATGCCACGCGTCAGGATGTTCTCGAACACGTTGGCCGACGATGCGGTGAACTGGAACGAGAAGTAGTCGAACGGCCGCGTGTATTCATAACCGCGCTGACCCGGCAAACCGTAGGCCATGTAGTAGTCGGTAAGGACTTCCCCGCGCCGGTGGGCCGTCGAGGTACCCTGCACCGTGCGGGTGGCCCCGCTCAGGCCGATCTGCAGGCGGCTGTAGTAATGCGCTCCGCGGCTGGAGAACACCGGGTCGAAGCGGTTGCCGTACGCCAGCCGGTTGAACCCGGTCGGTGGCGAGATCGCCGCTGCCGCCACTTCGCGCCAGAACTGTGGCAGGGTGGAGTCCTGTTCCAGCACCAGGCTCGACATGCGGAACAGTACTTCGCCGAGAAAGCTGCCGGCCACACCGCTGGCGATCTGGTCGTTCTTGGCCGGACGGGTTTTCTCGCCGGCGATCTCCCACGCCACGCTGCCGGCGAAGGTGTAGGCCGAGGCGGTCCAGTAGTCGAGCCCGGCCGACCGCGCGGCTCCGTGGTACAGCGAGCCCTGGTAGGGATGCGCAAACTGGTTCACCTTGTAGGGGTCGTTGTCTTGCGTCCAGCTGCTGTGCAGGTTGCTCCGGATCGTCTTCAGGGTCACGTCGTAGTCGCTGCTGCCGCTGAAGCGCCGGTTGAAGCGGTTCAGCAGGAAGTCGAAACCCAGGATTTCCAGGGCCGGGACCCCGTAACTCCTGTTCGCACCGAATTCGGTGGCGCTCGCCGTGGAGCCGCCCTGGCCGGGCGGGGCGGCGCCCGCGCCCGGCGATTGCGCCAGCAGCGCTCCCGGCAGGCGCAGCGACGGGTCGCCGCGCCGCGCAGATTCGGTGGCAGTTGGCGGCGTGGGCGCGACCGGCAACAGCGTGTCGTCCGCGTTCCATCCAGAACCGGCCGCTGCCGGGTCCGGTGCAGGCGCCTCCGGCGTGCCTGCACCATGTGCCGCCACCTGGCCACAGCCGAGTGCGGCGCCCAGCAGCAACGAACCCAGCTTGCGCGCAGAAATGCTTTTCACCGTGTGCCCATTCGCAACTTGTCGCCTGGCCGCAAGTCCGCGCTTGCCATGCGAGCAGAAGAGCTGCATCCGTCATGGGTGACATGGCCGAGGTCACCGTGCCAGTCTGGCAGCGGCCTGTCGTTTGTCTGTGCGCTGCCGCACCAAGCCGCCACTGCCGACCCAGGCCGAACCAGGCCGGCGCTGCGGCGTCGACCACGCGCGGCGTTGACGATCCTCAAAGCGGACTTGCCGTCCTGTGCGCCAATCGGATCTGATGCGGTGGTCGCCGGCAGGCCCATCCGGACTTCAACTTGCACACTGGCGAAATGGTGCCGCCCAGGTTCCCGCCCATCCGGTGAGCGGCCGGGCCTGGTGGAATCGCGGCAGGAGGCGGGCTCGCCAAGCCGCCGCGCGGCCTCACTGCTTGCGCAGCATGTGAAAGTTGAGCAGCCGCGTGGCGATGACCGTCTCGGCCAGAAAACACAGCAATGCGAGCAGGAAACACACCACACCGCCCATGAAACCCGCCACGGCCCAGCGTGCGCTCTGGAATGCGGTGGTCTCGCCCAGAAACAGCAGCAGGATGGTCAGGCCGATCAGCAGGGCGCAGGAGGTCAGCAGCGCGATGCAGCCGTTGGCCAGCCGGCCGCGGCGGCGCAATTCGCCAAGTTCGGTGGTGGCACGCAGCACCAGTTCCGCGTCCTGCGACGTGCGGGCGCGTTCCTCCACCAGCCTGGCCCGGTCGATGATGCGCGCCAACCGGCCGGCGACAGCACCGATCATTCCGGATACGGCGGTCAGCAGGAACACCGGTGCCACGGCGAGCTGGATGCCGTGGGTGATGGAGTCGGAGTCGAGGGGCAGGGGCATGGCGGGTGTGCGTGGTGGGGTGTGGTGCGGGCAGCGCAGCCGCGGCGGCCCTGGTCCTTGCTGACAGTCGGTCCTGCGCGCCTCAACGGCTTGGCGCCTCCACGCTCGGTGTGACCGGGGCCGGCGATCTGCGCACGCTCCGCAGCAGCCATTGCACCACATCGTCCACATAGGTGAACAGCACCGGAATCACCAGCAGGCTCAGGAACGTGGAGGTTATCAGCCCGCCGATCACCACGATGGCCATCGGCGCACGAAAGCTCGGGTCGGTGCCCAGGCCCATCGCGATCGGCAGCATGCCGGCGCCCATCGCGATGGTGGTCATCACGATCGGGCGCGCGCGCTTGTGGCAGGCGTCGAGCACCGCCTCCAGGCGCTTCATCGCCATGTCGCGCCGCGCCATGATGGCGTATTCGATCAGCAGGATCGAGTTCTTGGTGGCAATGCCCATCAGCATGATCAGGCCGATCATCGAGGGCATCGACAACGCGGTCTGGGTGATGAACAGCGCCAGCAGCGCGCCGGGTATCGACAGCACCAGCGCGCCCAGGATGGTGGCTGGCTGCACGAAGTCCTTGAACAGCAGCACCAGCACCACGTAGATGCACAACACACCGGTCAGCATGGCCAGGCCGAAGCTGTTGAAGAGCTCGGTCATGGCTTCGGCGTCGCCCACGGTCGTCTGCGTGACACCGGCGGGCAGGTTCTTGACGCTCGGCAGCGCCAGCGCCAGCGCCTGGATCTCGCCCAGCGGCTGCTGGTTGAGCTCGATCTCGAAATTGATGTTGCGCTGGCGGTCGTAACGGTCGATCTGCGCCGGCCCGCTGTCGATCGCGAAACTGGCGACATTGCCCAGCTGCACCGGACCATGTTTGCCGGGCACCGACAGGCGCGACAGCAGCTCGAGGTCGGTGCGCGCGTCGGCGGCGAGTTTCACGACCACCGGCACCTGGCGCTGCGACAGGTTGAGTTTGGCCAGGCCCTGGTCGTAGTCGCCGGCGGTGGCGATGCGCAGCGTTTCCGCGATCGCGGCCGAGGTCACGCCCTGGTCGGCGGCGCGCGCGAAGTCGGGCCGCACGATCAGCTCGGGGCGCACCAGGCTGCTGGTGGAGGTGACGTTGCCGATGCCCGGCAGGGTGCGCAATTCGCGTTCGACCTGGCGCGCATGGTCGAGCAGCACCCGGCCGTCCTCGCCAGCCAGCACCAGCACGTATTTTTCGGACGAACCGCCGAAACCGACATTGACGCGCGCCCCCGGCAATGCCACCAGCGCGTCGCGCAACTGGCCCTCGATCGTCTGCTTGCTGATGCCGCCTCGGTCGGCGCGCGGCGTCATGTTGATGGTGAGCGTGGCCTTGCGCACCTCGGACGCGCCGCCCATGGCAAACGGGTCGCCACCGGTCGCTCCGCCGCCGACCGCCGTGTAGACCAGCTTGACATGCGGGTGCTTCTGCACCAGCGCACGCGCCTGTTCGGCTGCCGCCAGGGTCTGACCGAAGGTGCTGCCCGGCGGCAGGGAGATGTTGACCTGGGTCTGCGACAGGTCGTCGGGCGGGATGAAGCCGGTGGGCAACAGCGGCACCACTGAGAATGAACCGACCAGGAACACAGCGGCGGCCAGTGAGGTCAGGATGCGGTGCTTCAGGCACCACCGGACCCAGCCCATGTAGTGGCGCGACCAGGCCGGCTCGTGGTGGCCGCTGCGGGGCGGCTTGAGGATATAGGCCGCCATCATCGGGGTGAGCATGCGCGCCACCACCAGCGAGAAGAACACCGAGATGGCCGCCGTCCAGCCGAACTGCACGAAGAACTTGCCCGGCACGCCGGCCATGAAGGCGGTGGGCAGGAACACGGCGATCAGCGTGAAGGTGGTGGCTATCACCGCCAGGCCGATCTCGTCGGCGGCTTCCATCGCCGCCTGGTAGGGCGTCTTGCCCATGCGCAGGTGGCGCATGATGTTCTCGATCTCGACGATCGCATCGTCCACCAGGATACCCACCACCAGCGACAGGCTCAGCAGCGTGACGACATTGAGCGTGAAGCCGAACAGGTACATCGCCGCGAAGGTCGGCAGCACCGACAGTGGCAGGGCGGTGGCGGCCACCAACGTGGCGCGCCAGTCGCGCAGGAACAGCCACACCACCAGCACCGCCAGCGCCGCGCCTTCGTACATCAGCAGCATCGAGCCGTCGAAGTTCTCCTGCACCGGGTCGACGAAATTGAAGGCCTCGGTGACGGTGATGTCGGGGTGCTGCGCCTTGAGCTTTTCCAGCGCGGCGCGCACTCCGGCGGCCACGTCGATCTCGCCGGCGCCGCGGGTGCGCGTGATCTCGAACCCGACCACCGGTGTGCCGTTGAGCAGGGCGGCGGAGCGCCGCTCCGCCACCGTGTCGGCGACGCTGGCGACCTGGTCCAGGCGGATGCGCCGGCCGTCGGCGAGCGCGATGTCCATGCGGGCGAGCTCGTCCGCCGAATGCACCGTGGCGATGGTGCGCACGGATTGCTCGGTACCGCCCACATCGGTACGCCCACCCGACGCGTCCTGCTGGATCTGGCGCAACTGGCGCGAGATGTCGGCGGTGGTGGCGCCAAGCGCCTGCAGGCGGGCCGGGTCGATCTCGACACGGACCTCCCGCGTGACGCCGCCCACGCGCGACACCGCGCCCACGCCGCGCACCCCCAGGATGGCCTTGGTGACGGTGTTGTCGACGAACCAGCTCAGCGCCTCGTCGTCCATGCGCGACGAAGCCACGGTGTAGGTCAGGATCGGCGCGCCCGAGAGCTCCATCTTGGCGATGACCGGGTCGCGCATGTCGGCAGGCAGGTCCGAACGCACGCGCGAGACCGCGTCGCGCACATCGTCCACCGCCTGCTGCGTCGGCTTTTCGAGCCGGAACTCGGCCGTGATGGTGGCGCTGCCGTCCTGCAGCTTGGTGTAGATGTGCTTGAGGCCCTGCACCGACGCGATCGAGTTCTCGATCTTGCGCGCCACTTCGGTCTCGAGCTGCGCCGGCGCCGCGCCTGGCAGCGATGCGGTCACCGTGACCGTGGGCAGGTCGATGTCAGGGAACTGCTGCACCTTCATCGCCTTGAAGCCCATCAGGCCGCCCAGCGAGAGCATGATGAAGAGCAGCACCGATGGAATCGGGTTGCGGATGCACCAGGCGGAGACGTTCATCGGACACCTCCGCATTGCGGGCTGCGGTGCCGGGCCAGCGCCGTGCCGGCGAGACTGCTTTCGCGCGAAGCTGCTGCGGTGCGCGCTGGCCTGGGGTGGCGCGGTGCGGCGCTCATTTCGCCACCACCCGCACCGTGTCGCCGTCACCCAGGAAACCGCCGCCGGAGGCGACCACGCGCGCGTCCGGGGCCAGCCCGTCGACGATCTCGATGCGGTCGCCCGAGCGTCGCCCGACCCGCACCTTGGTCTCTGCGACCTTCGAGTCCGCACCCACACGCAGCACATAGCTGAACCCGTCGCGCAGCAGCACCGCACTCTGCGGCAGCGTCATCACGGCGCCCGCGCCGATGTCGAATTCGCCGCGGGCGAACATGCCGGCCTTGGCCGCACCGGGTTGCGGCAGGTCCACGTACACCAGGCCGTTGCGGGTCTGCGGGTCCACGGTGGGGGCGACCATCCGGACCTTGCCCTTGATCGGGGCGACGTTCGGGGCCGTCACCAGCACGGACTGACCGGCCTTGATCGACCCGAGGTCGGCGGCGGGCACCTCGGCACGCCACTCCAGCCGGCCCTGGCGGATCATGCGAAACAGCTCCTGGCCGGCGGGCAGGACCGCACCCACGGTGGCGCTGCGGGCCGAGATGACGCCGTGGTCGGGTGCCAGCACCTGGGTCTGGGCCAGGCGCAGCTGCTGCACCCGGGCCATCGCCTGCTGCGCTTCCAGGCGCGCCTGGGCGGTGCGCTCGGCGGTGAAGTACTGGTTGATCTGCTGGGCGCTGAGTGCACCCGAGGCTTGCAGGTCGCGGGCGCGCTGCGCGTTGGCGCGCGCCTCGGCCAGCGTGGCTTCGGCCTCGGACACGCTGGCGCGGACCTGCGCGATGTCAGCCTGCACGGTTTCCGGCGCGAACACCGCCAGCACCTGCCCGCGTTTCACGACGTCACCGACGTTCGCCTGCACCTGCGCCAGGCGCAGCCCGTTGGCCTCGGTGCCGATGCTGGCCTCCTGCCAGGCGCTGATGTTGCCGTTGGCGGCGATACGCACGGCGATGCTGGCGCTCTGGGCCTGGGTCACGGTGACGGTCAGTGCCGCCTTGGCAGGAGCGGCCGCCGCGGGCTTCTTGTCGTCGGCGGCGCGCGCCTGCAGGGCCAGCGCACCAAGGGCCGACAACAGAGCCAGCGCGAGTGTTGTCCAGAGGGTTCGGGGGAAGGCGGTCATGGTGGTCTCGTGCGTCGGGGGTGTCAGGGTTTCGGGAGGGCGTCGGGGGTCGGGCTGTCGCTCGACCAGCCGCCACCGAGTGCGCGGTACAAGGCGATCCAGGCCGTGACGCGGTCGCGCTGCAGGTCGATCAGCGCGCTTTGGGCCTGCACGGCGCTGCGTCGCGCGTCTTCCAGCTCGAACAGGCTGGCCAGGCCGGCGCTGTAGCGCGCATGGGTCGCCTGCAACGAGGCGGTGAAGCCTTCCGTGGCCACTTGCGCGTCACCACTGCGGTCGGCCGTGCTCTGCAGGTTGACCAGCGCGTCTTCCACTTCACGCACGGCGGTGCGCAGGCGAGCCGCATACACGGCGATCGCCTCCGTGCGGCGGGCCTGCGCCGCGATCAGGCGGGCGTCCTGCCCGCCGCCGTCGTAGAGCGGCAGCGTCACCGTGACCGGCCCGATGCTCCAGCTGGTGCCGTCACTGCTGGCGCCACCCGAGGAGAACCGTGCCGCGCCGATGCTGCCGCCGAGCGTGATGTGCGGCAGGCGCTGGGTCCGGGTCTGGGTGATGTCGGCGCCTGCGGCCAGCACGTCGCGCGCCGCGCTCTCCAGGTCCGGCCGCTGCGCCAGCAGCTGCGCCGGCACCATGGGCACGGCAATCTGCGCCGGTTGCGGCAGCACCGCCACACCGCTGCCAAGGCGCAGCCGCAGCGCTGCTTCCTCCCAGCCGGTCATCGCCACCAGGGCCTTGATGCCCAGGTCGCACTGGGCGCGCTGCTGGGTGAGCAGGCTGTTGCCCTGGGCCGCGCTGGCCCGCGTCAGGGCGGCGCTGGCCGGGGCCTGGAAGCCGGCCCGCGCGGCCAGTTCCGTCAGGCGGGCGGTCTCGCTTCGCGAGCGGGTGTCGATGCCGGTCTGCACCAGCTGGGCCTCGCAGGCCCGCAAGGCGGTGTACTGCGTGGCCACCTCGGCTGCGACGGCGACCCGCGCGTCGTGCCACGACGCCGCCGCACCACCGAGGCGTTCGGTGGCTGCGTCGCGGTTGGCCGCCGCGCCACCGAAGAGGTCGATCTCCCATTGCGCCTGCAGGCCGGCCGACAGGTTGGTGGCCACCGGCATGTTGAGGTCCTGCCGACCGCGGCTGGCGCTGGCGACGGCGTTGAGCGTCGGGCCCAGTGCCGCCTGTGTGCCGGCCAGCGTGGAGCGGGCCTGCGCGATGCGCGAACGTGCGCTGGCCACGGTGGGGCTGGCATCCTGCGCGGCGGCCACCAGTTCGCTCAGCAGCGGATCGCGGAACTGCGCCCACCACCGGGCGAGGTCGGTCAGTTGGCCGCTGTGGGGCAGGGGGGCCTGCCAGGCCGCTGGCGCCGGCAGCGCAGGGCGCAGGCGTTCGTCGGCCGGGGCCGACAGGTTGGCGCAGGCGGCCAGCGCGAGGCTGAGCAGCAGCAGGCTGATCCCGCGCAGGGGGTTGAAGGTCCGGTCGTTCATGCTGTGGGGGCCTTGCGTGGTCGCGCCGTCGAATCGCGGCGCTGTCCTTCCGCCGCCACCATGGCGGACGCATACATCACCAGCCGGTCGGCCCACAGGTCCAGCGACCGGGGGTCTGCGTTCAGGGTCGGCGCGATCACGTCGGTGACGTCGCGACCCACGTGCATGTGCACGCCGAGCCCGGCGATACACACCGCGAGGCGCTGGATGTCGTCGTCCGCAGCCGTCAGGTGGAAGTGGCGGCACAACACCGCCACCAGCGCGTCGTGCATCGGCCGGATGCCGGTGGAGATCTCCTCCTCCCACAGGCCGGTGGGTTCGATCATCTCGCGCGCATGCAGCTTCATGCACTGGCGCGCCATGTCGCCCTGTCTGAGTGGCTCCAGGAAACTGGCGTACAAGGCCCGCAGGGCGTCGTCCAGCGACAGCCTGACATCGGCATAACGTGCGATCTCCTCGGCGGGTGAACCCTGCGATTCGAAAAACACCGCGCGGTACAGGCCCGCCTTGTCACCGAAGTAGTAGCTGATGGCCGCGACGTTGGTCTGGGCGGCTTCGGCGATCTCGCGGGTGGACGTCTTGTCGAAACCCTGCTGGGCAAACAGGGCCAGCCCGACCCGCAGCAGGCGCTCGCGCGATTGTTCGCCGTCCTGGCGCAGTGGCCGGTGGGGATCCACGGTTTTGGCATTCATGGGGTCGCATGCTACCAAATAAATCAAACGATTGATTTACTTACACGCCGTAGGCCCTTTCGCCGATGGGGTGTGCGCGGGCGAACCGCCAGGCCATGCGCACCGCCAGCAGCGACAGCAGTGCGCCGCCACCGTACAGGGCCAACGAGGCCCGCTGCACCACGTCGACCGTCAGCACGCCGTCCAGGCCGATTGCGTTTCCGGCCAGCCCGGCAAGCGCCGCGCTGGTGGCGCCGCCCAGGCCCTGCAGGGTGGGAATCGCACCGGCGGTCTCGTCCTCCTGCCCCGGTTGCACGCTGGCCATGATGCGCTGGTTGATGAACATGTTGCAGACGCCGAAGCCCACACCGACCACCACCAGCGAGGCCAGCACCAGCGGCAGCGGCTGGGACGCGGTGGTCAGCGCCAGGCCGCTCAGGCCCAGTGTCAGCAGCGCCGGTCCGCCCACGATGGCCCGGCCCTGCCAGCCTGGTGGCAGGCGTGCCATCAGGATGGCGGTGACGGACCATGCCAGCGCGTGGGTGGCGCCGAAATATCCCGCCCAGGTGGGGCTCAGGCCACGGTACATCTGCAGGATGTAGGGCCCGTAGACATACACCGGCGCCTGCGCCAGCGGCATCAGCAGCAGGATCCACAGGCCCAGCGACACCGGATGGCGCAGCCGCGGAAAACAGGTCGGGAACAGGTGCGGAGCACGGCGCCTGTCGACCGCCAGCACCAGCAGGATCAGGCCGAGCCCGGCCACCAGCAGGGCTGCGCCGCTTGCGACGGTACCCGGGCGGTCGGCGGCCCCGATGGCCATCACGCCCAGGGCCAGTGTCACCAGCCGCCCCCAGGGCGCGGGCAGACGCGGGCCGGCGGCCCCGGTGTGCGGTTGCAGGATCCGCGCGCCCATGGCCAGCATCGGCAGGGGCAGCACGGCAGCGCCGACAAAGGCCGCGCGCCAGGACCAGGTCTCGGTCAGCCAGCCACCGGCGAGCGGACCGAGAAAGATCGCGATACCCCAGGTGGCGGCCTGGATGCCGAACACCCGCGGCACCTGCGCGTTGCGGAACAACTCGCGCACCAGCGCGTAGCTCAGCGCCACCAGCATGCCCTCGCCCAGACCCTGCAGCGCGCGCCCGACCAGCACCCAGGTGATCGTCGGCGCCGCCGCGGCGACCAGGCTGCCCAGCGTCACCAGCAGGCCGGCCCCGACCATGGCCCACCAGGCGCCTGCACGCGCCTTGGCCCCGGCCATGGCCACGGCTCCCAGGATGCTGGTGACCAGGTAGACTGTGGTGGCCCAGCTGATGGTGTCGGCGGCGCCCAGGTCCTGCACCACACTGGGCATGACCGTGCTGGCCATGTACCAGATCATCGCGTGCATGCCCACGCCCAGGTTCACCAGCAGCAGCGGTGCCAGGTCACCGCGGCCGAGCGCACCCGCCCTATTTGACATCCGCCGTGCGCCTGCGTGGCCCGGGAACGACGACACCGGGGTGGTGCATCCACGGGTGGAACGGAGTCCCGATGCCGGCTACGCCGCCACAGTCCGGGCGCCGCGCAACGACCAGGCCAGCGCGCGCCGCCATGACCAGGCGCTCAGCTGGCTTGGACGCCACGGGCATGTGCGAAAGGCACCGTGGCAGCCCTGCCGAGCCATCGGCGATTGACCGATCCCGACAGCTGCCGGGGCATGGATGCCTCGCCCGCGTGCGCACGGTGCGTGTCAGGGCGCACTGCACAGGGCCAGCAGCGCCACCGGAACATGCACCGGCATGGTCAGCAGGATCTGCCCCATACCCTTGCCCAGCGGGTCGTTGCGCATCGAGCTCATGCCGCCGCCGTCCAGCGCCTGCTCACACACGAAGTTGAAGGCGTGGATGCCGGGCACCTCGTAGCGCGTCACGCGGCCCTTGACCAGATGCGCCAGATAGGCGGCGACAGCGGCTTCTGTGAGTTGCGCGCGCAGCAGCGGCAGCAGCCCGGGCACGCGCGCGATCACCCCGATGTTGGAGGTGTCGCCCTTGTCGCCGCTGCGCGCCCAGGCCAGGCGGATCAGCGGCACTTCGCGCAGCTCGCTGGCGGGCACCGCCTGGTCCGCGCCGCCTGGCGTGACCGCCTCGGTGGCCGCCGGCCGGGCGGCTGCGGTGGTCGGAGGCTGGCCGTGTGGCTGCGTCACCAGGATCTCGGCGCCGTCCATGTGCACCACCGGCTGCAGCCGGGATTTCTGCAACAGAAAGGCGTATTGCCGGATCGACGGCGCGGCTGACGCGCGGCCACCGCCGGACCCGGTGGTCCCCGGCGACCAGGAGGTGCCCGCGGGCGCGACTTCGCGGGCCATCAGGTCGAGCGCTTCCTTGCGCGGGTGCATCGCCGTCACGCGCAGGATCGCCTCGCGGGTGTGCTGCGCGCGCGCATGCGGCCCGAAACAGGACTCGGCGCCCAGCACCTCGATGTGGGTGGCGGTGTACGGCGGCAGGCCCAGTCGCGCCAGCAGGGCCGAGGTGCGGTCGATGATCGCGGCGCCGGTGCGCCGCGCCTTGGCCACCGCGTCGACACCCACGATGGTGAGCTGGGCCGAGGTCTTGAAACCTTCCATGTGGGTGGCGCTGACCTTGTAGCTGTCGGTCGGCGCGCGGCCGCGTGCGCCGCGCACCTCCACCCGGTGCTCGCCGGCTTGCGCCAGTACCACCTGCGTGAAGTCGCACACCACGTCGGGCAGCAGGTAGGCCGCCGGGTCGCCGATCTCGTACAGCATCTGCTCGGCGATCACCGCGGGCGTGACCTTGCCACCGGTGCCCGCGGGTTTGGTGCAGACAAAACTGCCGTC
>JANMZX010000377.1:0-1636 GCA_031383745.1 Rhodoferax sp.
ATGCCGGGCTCTTCGACATAGCTGAAGATCGCCACATAGCGCGGCCGGTTTCCCGCCAGCGGGGTGACACGGTGCAACGAATAACGGCCCTTGAAGATCTGCAGGTCGCCCGGTTCCAGGTGCAGCGTGTGGATCAGGCGGCTGTCGCCGTCGAGCACCGCCTCGACACCGGCGTAGTTCTCGTCGGTCGGTGTGCGCAGGTGCGGGCTGTATTCGAAGGCGCCGCCCGACTCGGCGTTCTGGATCGCCAGCGTCACGGTGTAGTTGTTGGTGTCGAAATGCCAGGGGAAGCCGTTGCCGGCCTCGGCCAGGTTGACGATCACATCGGCCAGCGGGTCGGCATAGGGGTAGAAGCGTTCCTCCCCAAGCGCCGCCTGCACGAAGGGCGCAAATGCCGGCCAGGCATAGATGGCGCGCAGGATGCTGTCGGCGCCGAAGTTGTCGGCCGGCACAAACGCGTTGGATCGCTCGTAGAAGCGCCGCAATGGGTGGCTGTCCGGCAGATCCGGCCGGTCCTGGGTGAAATACGGGTTGGTGCGGTTGAAGTTGCGGTGGCCGTGGGCTGCGGCGCGGTCGCTCTCGGCGACCAGTTCCGGCAGCCGGCTGGCCCGCACGAAACCCTTGAGCACGGCGCAGCCGTTGGTTTCGAGATCGGCACGCAAGCCGGCGATCAGCGCATCGCGCGCCGCGCCCGGCTGCGCGATCGGATAACGCTGCGTGTCGATATAGTCGGTGGCCTGGATGGTCATGATCAATTTCCTTTCAAGTGGGTCGCTCGCGGATCAGGGGAGGGGCCGCTTTTGGCGAGCCGAGAGGACGGACCGGTTGCCGCCGCTCGTGTCCCCCGCCCCCCGCCCTGCGGGCTCCTCCCATACTGAGCCGCGACAACCGGTCCGCCCTCTCGGCAGCGGGCGTGTCTAGCGCACCGCACTCCGACCAAGTCGCTGGATCAGGTCGGCGGTGCGTTCGGCGCAGCGGCATAAAGGAAGGAGGCCGAAGGCCGGAGGGACAGCCGCGGAGCCGAATGCGCCGTCGGCCTGATCCGACACACCACGCCGGCGGTATCCGGGCTGCAATGATTTCGGGAACGATCCATGACTTCCGCAATGTGACGAAAGCTGCCAGAACCAACGGCCTGCAGCACCTGTTCCCAAAGGCCGCGGGTTCCATGTCAGTAGTGCGGTGGCGTGATCACCCACAGCACCTTGGTGGGTGCGTCGGTCGGGTTGGCGCAGCGGTGCACTTCGGTGCTCTTGAACGAAAAGCTGTCACCCTCCAGCAGCCGGAAGTGGCGCCCCGACACCCACAGGTCCAGCGTGCCGGACAGCACCAGCCCGGCCTCGGCACCGTCGTGGCTGTAGTCCTCGCTGTCGGCGCCCGGCGCGATGGTGCTGATCAGCAGCTCCAACGGGCCGCTCAGGTTGGGCGAGAGCAGTTCCTCGGTGATGCCCAGCCCGGTGAACGACATGCGCCGGCGGTTGGCGGCGCGCACCACCACGTCGCGTTCGGCGCTGGCGCCGTCGCCGGCGCTCTGGAAGAACCAGTTCATGTGCACACCGAGAGCGTCGCTGATCTTCTTGAGCACACCGATCGGCAGGCGCGACTGGTTGCGTTCGAGCTGGCTCAGGTAACTCAC
>JANMZX010000393.1:0-1942 GCA_031383745.1 Rhodoferax sp.
GGCATGTGGTAGGCCGCATCGGGATCGGGCATGCAGAAGCGCACGACCACTTCCTTCTGCAGCCGCAGGCCGGGGAGCACCAGGCCGCGTGTGGCGAAATACGCGCCGGTCTGGAACACCAGTTCGTAGTCGGCCTTCGGATCCACCAGCGCCGGGTCGATGCGCTCGGACAGGCGCCCGCCGCCGTCGGTGCTGCTGGAGAACACCGCGATGCGCGCGCCGTCCGGTGCGATGCGCACCAGCGACACGCCGACCTGGCCGGCATGCGTGCCGTCCACCGAGTTCAGGGTATGGGTGCTGAGTGTGGCCATGGCGACTCCTGTTACTCGATGGACGCCTTGTCGCGCTTGCTGGTGGTGGCCAGCACGATCGGGCTGATCACGCCCCGGGCCTTGACATTGACGCAGGCCGTCTTCCCACTGGCAATGGCGCGCCGTATGGCCGGGCCCAGCTGCTCGCGCCGCTCCACCAGTTCGCCATGGCCACCCATGCCTTCGAACATGGCATGAAACGGGATGTCGCGGAAGTCGGTCGCGAAATGCTTGCCGTTGGCGAACAGCCGTTCCTGCTGCTGCGAGATGCAGTCCAGCCCGCCGTTGTTGTCGATCACCACGACGATCGGCAGGTTCTCCTGGAAGGCGGCCTCGATCGACAAGCCGCCCGAGAGAAACGCGCCATCGCCGCTGATCAGCACCACGGTTGCGTCGGGGTGGGTGTTCTTGGCCGCCACGGCCATCGACACGCCCACCCCCAGCATGCTGAAGGTGCCCGGGTGCAGGATGCCGGCCAGCTTTTGCCCGCCCCAGCCGGCCAGGTTGACCGCGATCTCGGCCCAGAAGTGGGTGTTGCCGCCGTCGAACACCAGCCAGTCCTTCTCGCCCATCGCCGCTTGCACGTCGAGCGAGAGCTGCAGCGGGTGCATCTTGCCGCCCTTGTGCGTATCGGCATCGGTTTCGCTTGCCAGGTCGCCCAGCGTCTTGGCCACCCATTCGCCGCGCCAGGCCCGGTTGGTATCGAACCAGCTGCGATCCAGCGTCCACGCGCCGCGTGTCTGCAGGGCGAGCAGCGCATCGAAGAATGCCCCCGGGTCGCTCAGCAGCACATGGTCGGCCGAGCGGTTCATCTCCAGTTCCTCGAAGGAGCCGTTCACGCACACCAGCTGCAGCGTGTCGGGGAACAGCGGCGCGTTGCCGAAATTCATCTGGTTGTCGAGCCGCCCGCCGACCATGACCACCACGTCGCAGGCTTCCAGAGCCTGGCGCGAGGGCTGGTACTGGTGGATGTCGGCCAGGCCCATGTAGGCCTCGTTGTCCTCGCCCAGCAATTTCTGGTGGTAGGGAATGTTGAACACCGGGATGTTCAGGGCCTTGGCGGTCGCCTCCAGCTTGCGCTCGTTGCCCGACCACCACACGCCGTGGCCGCCGATGATGATCGGCCGCTTCGCCCCGGCGACCAGCGCCAGCACGGGCTCCAGTGCGGACGGGTCGGGCCAGGCGCGCGGCGGTGTGGTCGCGGTGCGCACATACGGACGCTCGTCGCGGCCGGCGTCCTCGTCGAAGGACGAGAACATGATGTCCACCGGCAGGCTGATGTGCACCGGGCCGGGGTAACCGCTGGTGGCGATCTTCCAGGCGCGGTCGACACACTCGCTGATGCGGGTGCCGTCGGTGATGCCCACGCTGTGTTTGGTCAGGGGCGCGGCAATCGCCACGTCGTCGATCTCCTTGAAGCCACCGGAGCCCTTGCGCTTGAGCGTGCTCGAGCCGGTCACGAAGATCACCGGCGAGCGCTCGCCCCAGGCCTCCATCATGGCCGGCACGGCGTTGGCAAACCCCTCGGGCCCGACCAGGCACACCGCCGGCTTGCGGGTGATACGGGTGTGGGCGTCAGCCAGGTGGCCGGCCACCTGCTCGTGCGGGCAGTTGATGACCCGCATGCCGCA
>JANMZX010000176.1:0-8401 GCA_031383745.1 Rhodoferax sp.
GTGCGCGACCCCGCGCTGCCGCCTGGGGTGGTCTGGGTACCGAAGGGAACACACACCGCAAACGGAAAGCGGCGCATCAGCGCGCGCAGGCCGGTCTGCGCCTGCAGCACGCTACCCTCGTCGATCCAGGCCAGGGCCAGCAGTGTCCACGGCAGTTCGGCCTTCAGGATCTTCACCGCCGCATGTTTGAGCTCGGGTTGCCCCGACACCGGGCAGTGGCTCGACACCGTCAGGGCGTTGACCCCTGCCAGCCGCTCGCCGGTGCTGGAGCAGCCACCCAGGCTTTCTTCGCCCCAGTGCATCGCGATATGCACCTGGCCTGGGCCGAGGTCCGGACAACGGGCCACGGGCAGCAACAGCGAGCCCCGCCGGCTGGTGACCTGCACCAGATCGCCATGGTTGAGTTGCCGGCGCGCCATGTCCTGCGGATGCATGTCGATGGTGGGCTCCGGCACGTGGCTGAACAGGTGCCCCAGCGTGCCGGTCCGGCTCATGCCATGCCACTGGTCGCGCAGCCGCCCGGTGTTGAGCGAGAACGGGTAGCGTGAATCGCGCGGTTCGGCCACCGGACGGTACTCGTGGTGGACAAACCGTGCCCGTCCGTCCGGTGTCGGGAACAGGCCGTCGCTGTACAGCCGCGCCTTGCCCGTCACCTCGCCTGCGCGCAGCGGCCACTGCTGCGGGCCGCTGTCTTCCAGCATGGCATAACTCATACCGGTGATGTCCAGGTCGCGCCCGCGGGTGCTTGCGCGGTGTTCGTTCCAGACCGACTCGGCGTCGGCGTAGGGGAACAGGCTGGGCCGATCCTTCACTGCTACCTGCCGCTGCTCCAGCCGGCGCGCGAAATCGACCGCGACCGACCAGTCGGAGCGCGCCTCGCCCGGCGCGCCGACCGCCGCCCGCACGCGGCTGATGCGCCGTTCGCTGTTGGTGACCGTGCCCTCCTTCTCGCCCCAGGTTGTCGCAGGCAGCAGCAGGTCGGCGTACGCGGCGGTGGCCGTCGTGGCAAAGGCGTCCTGCAGCACCACCAACTCGGCGCGCTCCAGCGCGCGGCGCACGGTGGCCTGGTCGGGCATCGACTGCGCCGGATTGGTGCAGCAGATCCACAGGGCCTTGATCTCGCCGTCCGCGGCGGCCTGGAACATGTCCACCGCCATCCGGCCCGGCCTTTCGGGGACTGCGGCCACCCCCCATAGCGCCGCCACTTCGGCGCGGTGGGCGGGGTTGGCCAGGTCGCGGTGCGCCGACAGCAGATTGGCCATGCCACCCACTTCGCGGCCACCCATGGCGTTGGGCTGGCCGGTCAGCGAAAACGGCCCCGCACCCGGTTTGCCGATCTGGGCCGTCGCCAGGTGCAGGTTGATCAGCGATGCGTTCTTGGCCGTGCCGCTGCTGGACTGGTTCAGCCCCTGGCAATACAGGCTCAGGGTGCCCGCCGACGTGGCGAACAGCCTGGCGGCTGTCAGCAGATCTTCCTTGCGGATGCCGCAGGTCTGCGCCACCAGGTCCGGCGACGCGTCGCGCACGCCGGTTCGCAATGCCTCGAATCCGTTCGTGTGGGTGGCGATATAGGCGCTGTCGGTCCAGCCCTCCCACAACATGATGTGCAGCATGCCGTTGAACAGCATCACGTCGGTGCCGGGCTGGATGGCCAGGTGCAGGTCGGCGATCTCCACGCTGTCGGTGCGGCGCGGATCGGCCACGATGATCTTGAGCTGCGGATGGGCTTTCTTCGCGTCTTCGATGCGCCGGAACAGCACCGGGTGGGCGAAGGCCGGGTTGGCCCCGACGATGAAGATGCAACCGGCGTGGTGCAGGTCGTCGTAGCAGGCCGGTGGCGCGTCAGCGCCGAGCGTCTGCTTGTAGCCCGCCACGGCGCTGCTCATGCACAGGCGCGAGTTGGTGTCGATGTTGTTGGTGCCGATCAGGCCCTTGGCCAGCTTGTTGAATACGTAGTAGTCCTCCGTCAGCAACTGACCCGAGATGTAGAAACCCACGGCATCGGGGCCGTGTTCGCGGATGATGCGGTCGAAGCCGTTGACTGCGAAATCCAGCGCGGCGTCCCATTCGAGCGTCTGTGGCGGCTCGCTGCGCTGCAGCCGGCGCATCGGGCGCAGCAGGCGGGTCTGGCGAGTGACGGCGGCGCTGGCGGTCAGGTGCAGGGCGGCGCCCTTGCTGCACAGTCGGCCGAAGTTGGCGGGGTGGTCGGGGTCGCCCCGTACGCCCGTGATCTGTTCGCCCTGCGACGCGATGACCACACCACAGCCCACGCCGCAATACGGACAGGTGGACTTGGTTTCACGGGTCACGGCGCGATCCGGGCAAGGGGTCTGTCACACCGTGCTGGTGTGCCGGCGAGCCGGTCCGGCCACCGGGGCGGTGGCGTCCAGCGCCAGCGTGAGAAGTTCGCGCCGGTCCAGGTGCACCTGGCCGTCTGTCACCTGCACGCTGAACCGCTGCGTGCAACCGTGGTCGGGCTCCTTTGCGCAGCCGTCATCCAGCCCGATGGTCCAATTGTGCAGCGGGCAGGCCACGCTGGTGCCGAACACGATGCCCTGGCTCAGCGGCCCGCCCTTGTGCGGACAGCGGTCGAGCAGCGCGAACACCTGGTCCTGGTCGTTGCGGAACACGGCCACATCCAGGCCGTTCCTACGGGCCACGCGACGCGAACCGAGCACAGGTATGTCGTCCACGTTGCAGATCTTTTCCCATTCAGCCATGTTGTCCTGCCTGTCGTGTTGTCATGCCGATTCCAGGCGGGTGAACTGGCGCGTATCCACCGAGGCCTTGCTGTGCTCGAACCACGGGTCGGGTTCGCCATCGAGGCTGAACTGCAGCCGTTCCCACAGCGCCTTGCGACCGGCATGGTCCTGCAGGATCTTCTTCTTGACGTAGTCCAGCCCGACACGCCCGACGTAGTGCACGGTGCGTTCCAGGTACCAGCCCTCCTCGCGGTACAGCTGGCAGAAGGCGCCGGTGTACTCCAGCACTTCGGCGGCCGTCTTGAGCTTGGTGAAGAAGTGCGCCACCTCGGTCTTGATGCCGCCATTGCCGCCCACGTACATCTCCCAGCCCGAGTCCACGCCGATGATGCCAACGTCCTTGATGCCAGCCTCGGCGCAATTGCGCGGGCAGCCACTGACGGCGAACTTGACCTTGTGCGGCGCGTACATGCGCCACATTGCGCGCTCCAGGTCCTTGCCCATCTGGGTGGAGTCCTGGGTGCCCATGCGGCACCATTCGGAGCCGACACAGGTCTTCACGGTACGCAGGGCCTTGGCATAGGCGTGGCCGCTGGGCATGCCGATGTCCTTCCAGACGTTGACCAGGTCCTCCTTCTTCACGCCCAGCAGGTCGATGCGCTGTCCGCCAGTGACCTTGACCGTGGGGATCTTGTACTTGTCCACCGCGTCGGCGATGCGGCGCAGTTCGTCCGCCGTGGTCTCGCCGCCCCACATGCGCGGGATCACACTGTAGGTGCCGTCCTTCTGGATGTTGGCGTGGCTGCGCTCGTTGATGAAGCGGCTCTGCGGATCGTCCATCGCCTCCTTGGGCCAGCTGCTGAGCAGGTAGTAGTTGACGGCGGGCCGGCAGCTGGCGCAGCCGTTGGGTGTGCGCCAGTCCATGAAGGCGAACACGCCGGAGATGGTGAGCAGCTTGTTGGCGACGATCGCATCGCGCACCGCCTGGTGGCCATGGTCGGTGCAGCCGCACATGGCCTTGGTCTTGGGCGTGGCGGAGTAGTCGCCACCGGCGGTGAACATCAGGATCTGTTCCACCAGGCCGGTGCAGGAGCCGCACGAGGCGCTGGCCTTCGTGTGTTTGCGCACCTCGTCCAGCGTGAACAGGCCCTTTTCCTTGATCACCTTGCAGATCGTGCCCTTCTTGACGCCGTTGCAGCCGCATACCTCGGCGTCGTCGGGCATGTCGGCGGCCTTGTTGTGGCCCTCGTGGCCGACGTCGCCGATGTTGGACTCGCCGAACATCAACCGGTCGCGGATATCGGCCACGCTGCGCCCGTCGCGCAGCAGCTTGAAATACCAGCTGCCGTCGACCGTGTCGCCGTACAGGCAGGCCCCCACCAGCTTGTCGTCACGGATCACGAGCTTCTTGTAGACCCCTTCGTGCGGGTCGCTCATCACGATCTCCTCGGTGCCCTCGCCGCCCTGGAACTCGCCAGCGCTGAACAGGTCGATGCCGGTCACCTTGAGCTTGGTCGAGGTGACCGAGCCGGTGTAGCGCCCGATACCGAACTGGGCCAGGTGGTTGGCCGCCACCTTGGCCTGCTCGAACAGCGGCGCCACCAGGCCGTAGGCGATGCCGCGGTGGGCGGCGCATTCGCCGACCGAATAGATGCGCGCGTCGGTAACGGTCTGCATGGTGTCGTTGACGACGATGCCGCGGTTGCAGTGCAGGCGCATCGACTCGGCCAGCGCGGTGTTGGGGCGGATGCCCACCGCCATCACGACCAGGTCCGCCGGCACCTGGGTACCGTCCTTGAATATCACCGCCTGGACCCGCCCATCCGGGCCGCCGGCGAGCTCCTGCGTCTGGGCATTGAGCAGGAACTGCAGGCCGCGGTCTTCCAGCGACTTGCGCAGCAGGGCGCCCGCCATGTTGTCCAGCTGGCGCTCCATCAGCCAGCTGGCCACGTGCACCACGGTAACCTGCATGCCACGGGCCATCAGCCCGTTGGCAGCCTCCAGACCCAGCAGTCCGCCACCGATCACCACCGCGTGCTTGTGCGTCCTGGCGGTCTCGATCATGGTGTTGGTGTCGGCGATATCCCGGTAGGCGATGACGCCCTGGAGGTCCTTGCCGGGCAGCGGCAGGATGAAGGGGCTGGAGCCGGTGCACAGCAGCAGCCGATCGTAGGTCGCCTCGATGGTGACACCGTCGGCGCCCACCGCCGATACGGTGCGTTTGACGCGGTCGACCGCGGTCACGGTTTTGCCGGCATGCAAGGTGATGTGGTTCTCGGTGTACCAATCCCAGGAGTTCAGGATGATCTGGTCCATCGTCTGCTCACCAGACAGCACGGGCGAGAGCAGGATGCGGTTGTAGTTGGGGTGCGGCTCGGCGCCGAACACCGTGATGTCGTACAGGTCCGTGGTGAGCTTGAGCAGTTCTTCCACGGTGCGCATGCCGGCCATGCCGTTGCCCACCATCACCAGTTTGCTTTTTTGCATTGCCATGTTCCAGGTCAGGATCGGTTCAGAAACACAGGGCCAGCACGGCCATGAGCCGGCCCTGGCGCAACACGGGAATCGCGGCCGTCGCCAGTGCCGCATCGTCAACTGGTCGGGCATCGGCAATGGCCGGTACGCCGGTCAGGAGTGCCTGGCCGACCGGCCCCTCGCCACCGGACAGTCCGACGGCCAGGCGGCCCAATACGCCTTCAGATTCGCTGAATCCCGAGGCGCGAAAAACGTGCGCGCGCGGCAGGTCGGGCAACCAGATTTCCATGCGCTGCGCGATCGGTGTGGCCAGCGCCGACAGGAAGGTCAGCACGTAGTTGTCGGCCCCCGGCGTGGAGCAGGGCAGGGCGAAGCCGCGGTTGATGCCGACCTTGACCGCACTGTCCGCGCGCAGGAAGCCCGAACCCTTGCCGAGGTCCTCCAGGAACACCGGCTGCTGGGTCTGCCAGGCCATGCCGGGCAGGCCGTTGCCGATCCGGAAGCTGGTCGAGCGGGAGATGAACTCGAAGGTGTCGCCGGTCGTTCCGTAGTACCCGTCGACCAGGGTCATGTCATGCGACGTGGCCGGGTCGTTGTGCCACAGTTCGATGGCTCCTGCGTGTGCCTCGTCGTCACCACAGAAGATCACCATGACCGACGTGAGGAAATCACCGGCAAAGATCGGCACGGCGATACCGCAGGTGATGCCCTCAGCCTGTGCTGCGGCCGTGCGGCGGAAATAGGAGCCGGCGAACTGCTTCAGCACGATCGGATGCCCGGCCTCCCAGGCCTGGCCAGGCAGGCCTTCGCCGCGCCCGAAACACAGATCCCGGCTGGCAGCTGCCAGCCGCGTTGCGCGCCCGTACAGGCCGCCGCCGAATTCGAGAATGCTGCGGTCGCGGCTGGGCACCCAGTATTCGACGGCGCGGATGAAGTTGTTCACGGGTGCCGCCATGCTGTTCAGGCGACACGCTTTTCGACGTGGCTCTGGCGGGTGTACAGGAAGTCGATCACCGCCTTGCGGTACTGCACGTAATGCCGGTCCTCGGCCAGCGCCACGCGGTTGCGCGGCCGCTCGAGCGTGACGCGCAGGATTTCGCCGATGGTGGCCGCCGGCCCGTTGGTCATCATCACGATGCGGTCCGACAGCAGCACCGCCTCGTCGACGTCGTGGGTGACCATCACCACGGTGCTGCGCGTCTTTTGTACGATCGCCAGCAGTTCGTCCTGAAGGCGGGCGCGGGTCAACGCGTCGAGCGCGCCGAACGGCTCGTCCATCAGCAGCACCTTGGGC
Source organism: Rhodoferax sp. (assembly GCA_031383745.1). Taxonomy (GTDB): domain Bacteria; phylum Pseudomonadota; class Gammaproteobacteria; order Burkholderiales; family Burkholderiaceae_C; genus CAISIP01. The sequence continues at coordinate 6,472 of JANMZX010000176.1, forward strand.
TCCATCGCCAGCGCCCGGGCGATGCCGACCCGCTGCTTCATGCCCCCGGAGATCTCCCCCGGACGCTTTTGCGCGGCCGGGGTCAGGCCGACCAACGCCAGCGCCGCATCGGTCCGCTCCTTCAGTTGCGCCTTGGTTTCCGCGCGCGCACCGGTGGCGCGCGATTGGCCAAAAACGCGCTCCACGCCCAGGTAGACGTTTTCGAAGCAGGTCAGCCAGGGCAGCAGCGAGTGGTTCTGGAACACCACCGCGCGCTCCGGCCCCGGGCCGCTGATCTCGCGGTTGGCGCAGATCAGGCTGCCTTCGGTCGGGCTGGTCAGGCCGGCGATCAGGTTGAGCAGCGTGGACTTGCCGCAACCGGAGTGGCCGATCAGGGCGACGAACTCGCCCTTGGCAACCGTGAGGTCGATATCGCGCAGCGCCAGGAACGGGCCCTTGGCGGTCTTGAACGACTGCGCGACGCTCTGGATCTCGATGAACTTGGAACCCAGGCTGTCGCTCATAGTGATGTCTCCGGGCGTTGCGCTACGCCGCTGTTCGCCTTGGGAGCGGCCCGGCGGCTCATGATTTGACCTCTTCGAAGGTGAATGCGGTGGCGATGCGGATCAGCGCGTACTCAAGCACCAGGCCGACGATGCCGATCACGAAGATCGCGATGATGATGTTCTTGACATTGAGGTTGTTCCACTCGTCCCAGACCCAGAAGCCGATACCGACACCGCCGGTCAGCATCTCGGCGGCCACGATCACCAGCCAGGCGGTGCCCACGGCCAGGCGTACACCGGTCAGCATGTAGGGCAGCACGGCTGGAAAGAGGATCTTGGTGATGATCTTCCACTCCGACAACTGCAGTACCCGCGCCACGTTCATGTAGTCACTGGGCACCCGCTGCACACCGACCGCGGTGTTGATGATCATGGGCCAGATCGAGCAGATGAAGATGGTCCAGATGGCGGCCGGGTTGGCGCCCTTGAACACCAGCAGGCCGATCGGTAGCCAGGCCAGCGGCGACACTGGCCGCAGCAGGCTGATCAGCGGATTGAACATGCGGCTCAGGAAGGTGAAGCGTCCGATCAGGAAACCCGCCGGGATCCCCACGATGGCCGCCAGCCCGAAACCCAGCGCCACCCGCTGCAGCGATGCCAGTACGTTCCAGCCCACGCCTTGGTCGTTCGGGCCCTTGCGGTAGAACGGGTCGCTGAAGATGGTCACTGCCTGTCGGAACGTCTCCAGCGGCGACGGAATCTGGCTGGCAGTGGTGATCGACACCAGTGCCCAGATCCCGACCAGCAGCCCCAGGCCGAAAACCGGTGGCAGCACCGTCATCCAGACGGCCCGCCAGTCGATTGCGGGGCGTGGCTCCGCGGGCGCCACCTGCGTGATCGCACCGGCGTCCGCGCGCCCCATGGCGGCATCTGCGGCCGGCTTGTTCGTCGCTGCCGGCACCGGGGCGAGCGGCGCGGCCAGGGTGTCGAGCGGGGAGTGGAAGACGGCACTGACCATGGCGTGCTCCTCAGGAGTGGACTTTGAAGCTGTCGGCGTATTTGCGAGGGTCCTTGCCGTCCCACACTACGCCATCGATCAGCTTGTGGCTGCGCATGTCGCTCTTGGGCACACTGACCTTGGCGGCGGCGGCGGCCTGTTTGTAGATCTCGGTCTGGTTGATCTGTTTGGCCACCGCCAGATAGTCCGGATGCTCCTTGAGCAGGCCCCAGCGCTTGTGCTGCGTCAGGAACCACATGCCGTCGGACAGGTAGGGGTAGTTCACAGCGCCATCGTTGAAGAACTTCATGTAGTTAGGGTCGTCCCAGGTCTTGCCCATGCCGTTCTGGTAGCGGCCCAGGATGCGCTGGTTGATTGCGTCCACGCTCGTGTTCACATAGGACTTGTCGGCGATGGTCTCGGCCATCTTGTTCTTGTTCTGGAGGCC
>JANMZX010000178.1:0-6718 GCA_031383745.1 Rhodoferax sp.
CCTCGCGCTCCGCGAGCCGTCGCTCGGCCCATGCTTTGGGATGAAAGGCGGCGCGGCCGGCGGCGGTTGGTCGCAAGTACTGCCGATGGAGGACATCAACCTGCATTTCACGGGCGACTTCAACGCGATCGCGCTGGCGCACAACCTGCTGGCCGCGCTGATCGACAACCATATCCACCACGGCAACACGTTGCGCTTTGATTTCCGGCGCGTGGTGTGGCGCCGCGTGATGGACATGAACGACCGCGCGCTGCGCTCCACCGTCGTCGCACTCGGCGGTACCGGCAACGGGTTCCCGCGCGAAGACGGCTTCGACATCGTCGTGGCGTCCGAAGTGATGGCCATCTTCTGCCTGGCCACCTCGCGCCGGGACCTCAAGGAGCGCCTGGGCAACATCATCGTCGGCTACACCCGCGACCAGGCACCCATCCGCGCGCGCGACCTGCAGGCGCAGGGCGCCATGGCGGCGCTGCTCAAGGACGCGATCAAGCCCAATCTGGTGCAGACGCTGGAGAACAACCCGGCCATCATCCACGGCGGGCCGTTCGCCAACATCGCGCACGGCTGCAACACCGTCACCGCCACCCAGGCCGCGCTCAAGCTGGGTGAATACGTGGTCACCGAGGCCGGTTTCGGCGCGGATCTGGGGGCCGAGAAGTTCATCGACATCAAGTGCCGCAAGTCCGGCCTGCGCCCCGACTGCGCGGTGGTGGTCGCGACCCTGCGCGCGCTCAAGCACCATGGCGGGGTCGACGCCAAGGACCTGAACACGCCCAATCCGTCGGCCGTCGAGAAGGGTCTGCCGAATCTGGAGCGGCATGTGAACAACATCCGCAACCACTACGGGCTGCCGTGTGTGGTGTCGATCAACCACTTCACGTCGGACACCCAGGAAGAACTCGACCTGCTGCGCCGCCACATGGACCGCCTGGGTGTGCCGGTGGTGCTGGCGCGGCACTGGGCCGACGGTTCTGCCGGCGCCGAGGAACTCGCGCGCGTGGTGGTCAAGCTCGCCGAGTCTGGCACCGCCAACATGCGGTTCGTCTACCAGGACGAAGACAGCCTGTGGGACAAGATGAAGGCCATCGCCACCAAGGTCTACGGTGCGGCCGACATCTCCGCCGACACCGCCGTGCGCGCGAAGATCGCCAAGCTGCAGCAGGACGGCTACGGCCATTACCCGGTGTGTGTGGCCAAGACGCAGTACTCGTTCTCGACCGACCCGAAGCTGCGCGCCGCGCCCTCGGGACACATGGTCAACATCCGCGAAGTGCGCCTGGCCGCCGGCGCCGAGTTCGTGGTGATGATCTGCGGCGACATCATGACCATGCCCGGCCTGCCCAAGGAGCCCGCCTCGGCACGCATCGACATCGACGACGACGGCAAGATCTCCGGGCTGTTCTGAGGCGCGACCGCCTGCGGGCGCCTCGCGATCCGGTATTTGTTGATGTAGCGCAAACGAATGACCAGCCGGCGGCCCGTCCGCCGCCGGCATATTCAGCGGGCCTTCAGTTTCGCGCGCTAGCCTTCGAGGGTCACATGTCAGACCTCGTCATCATCAACAAGGAAGGAAGCCATTCATGCCCACACGCGCACTCTCGGCGGTCGCGATCGCCGTCACACTGGCGATAGCCCCCACGGCCGGCTCCGCCGGCGTCATCGGTTTTCTTGGCAACTTCGATGTCATCAACGACACCGGCAGCACGGCTCACGGGTTCGAAATCGAACTCGAGGGCCTGCACAGCAGTGACATCACGGATACCTTCGGCGGCGCGGGGCGGGGATTTCCGAGTGGCCGGGGTTTCGATCCCGCCACGGCCGTGCAGCGGTATGGCGCACCCACCATCACCGAATACACCAATGGCGCGCTGTTCGGCACACGGGTTACCTACCTCGGGCTGTTCGGCGGCTCGAGCTGGGACTATGGCACGCCGAGCGGCAGTTTCATCACCCCCGGCGACAACTGCTGGACGGGCGGCGGCGTGGGGTACGGTGCATCCACACCTTGTGACCACTTTGGTGTCGGCACCATCGGCAACGCCTCCAGGACCACCTACAGCTGGCTGCTGGAGACCACGCCCGATTCAGGCAGCCTGACCAGGGGTGGCGTGATTCTTCCGGCCCCGGTATGGAACGTGATCCCCGCCCCACCGCCTCCGGTGGGGCAACCCTTGCCGCCGCCGATGGTGGTGGCCAATGTCCAGGCGCCGGCGCCCGTCGACAACGAACACTTCGGCGAGGCGATCTGGGTCAAGGTGTTCACCACCGAACTGGAGCAGGCCGCGCGGCTGGAGGACCTGATCGGCGGCAATCCCAAGGTCGAGCAGGCCAGGACCGAGATCGAATGGCAGCTGCTGCAGACGGATCCTGGTAACCCCGATGCCGGTCAGCTCGAAAGCGGTTTCGGTGTGCCGGTGGGTCCGAACGCCGCATCGATCCTGCGGCGCTATGAGTTCTACAAGTTCAGCGGTGAGTACGACCCGGAAACCCACGAGGCCAAGTTCTCCGGTGCGGACGCCGCCGGACGCAAGTACGGCGATTCGAACCCCGGCCCAGGCGATCTGGGCAACTACCTCGGCGCACAGAATGGCGCCGTGAATCTGGCCGCGATCGCCGCGGTGCCGGAGCCCGACACCTACGCCCTGCTGCTGGCCGGTATCGGTCTGGTCGTCGGCATCGCACGCAGGCGCAGGTCACCACGGGTCTGACTCGTCCGTGCGCTCATCGCCAGGAGGGGCCAGCGGTGGCGCACCGGTCTGGCCTGGTACAAGCGCCCGGACCAACTGCCCGCGCACGTGACGCCTGCCAAAACCTGGGTCGGAGCGAAATGCTCAGGCAGACCTGGCACGTGGGAGCGACATGAAGAATCGCACCATCTCCGCTGATGCATCCGGGCCGGCGCCGTCGGTGTACGAACCGCTGGCGTGGCCTCCCGACCAGGCGTGTCCCGCGCCATGCAATGTCCAGCTTTCTATGTGGGTCTGCCCCGCGGTGTCGTGGTAGGTGGTGCTTGTGAACCGCCTGCCACCCGACGCGACACCAGACTGCGTGCTGGCTTGCAGGTCGGCCACCGCTGTGTGAGCGGCATGCGCGTCCCGAGCCTGCTGCACGATGTGTGCGCCGTTGGCCTGCTGCACGGTGTGGTCCCGATCGCCGTGGAACACGATGACCGGCACCGCCTGCACTGCCTTGCGGCGCGGCATTCCGGCCGCACCGGGCCCGTTTTTCAGCGCGGGCATCCCGCTGCGCCCGCCTTTCATCGCCGCCAGCGCAGACGGGACGTCGTGTGCACTGCCATACGGGAGGCCGGAATGGGCACCGACACCGGCAAACAACTCTGGATAGGTCTCACCTAAAACCACGGCCATTGCCGCTCCGGCTGACAGACCGGCGACGAAGATGCGGCGTGGGTCGGCGCCATGCCTGCGCGCGACCTCGCCGACGATGCCGGCGATCAGCGAAGGCTCACCCGCACCGTGCAGCTGGTCCTGCGGCTTGAACCAGTTCCAGCACTTGGATGCATTCGCCTGAGCGGATTGTTCGGGATACACGACCAGGAACCCATGCTCGTCCGCAAGGCGGTTCATCTGGGTGCCTGCGGCAAAGTCGTCCGCGGATTGGGTACAACCATGCAGCATGACGATCATCGCGGGCGGCGCGTCGAAGCTCCCCGCCGGTATGTAGACCTTGTACACCCGCGTGCCCGCGTCGTTGCTGAATGCGTGCGCCTCGAAGCTGCCGGGCCGTTGCCGCGCTGCGTTGACCGGCGGCCCGCGGTCCCGGGTTGCGACTGTGTCTGCGCCGTCTGGCATGACGCGTGTTGCGACATCGATCGCGGGCTCGCTGTCGACCCGCTGGTCTGCCTGGGCAGTGCGCCCGCCGGCCAGCGCGCGCCGGATGGTCTCGGTCACGCCATGCATCGGGCCGGTCGTGGTGTCGAGGCCCGCGGACGCGAGCGCCCGTTGAATCGTGGCGTTGATCGCGTTGGCATCGAATACCGGCGCGCGGATGTTGAAGGGGATTTTCATGCGGTTCTTTCTGATGTTGGGTTGGCAATTCAACGGATTCGATCGGCCAGCGCCCGTCGCACCGCCGGACTCGCCTGGAACGCGCCCAGCACGATCACGGATTCGATGGCGGCGCGCGCCAGTTCAGGCGGCACGTCGTCGGCAATGCGTGCGAGTCCGACCACCCGAACCTGGAGTCGCTGGCCGGCCGCCACCACGGTTTCGAGGTCGGCACGGGTGAAGTGCTGCAGCCCGACCGTGAGCGTGCGGCGGGCCACGGTCTGCCGCACGGTGTCGGCATGCAAGGCCAGCTGGTTGCGAAGCGCCGTTCGTATCAGGTCCGAACGGTTCGAATAGAAGCCCTCCTGGACCAGCAGATCGACATGGCCCAGGTCCACCACGCCGACATTGACTGTCATCTTCTCCGTCTCGCCGGTGCGTTGCCTGGGTTCGATTGCCGGGTTATCGCTCTTCATATCATCCCTATGGAATCCAATTAGAATCCAATTGGATCATTGAACGACGGTCTTCGGGCAGCAGCAGGTGCAAGACCACTTTGTGAGGATGGTGCGAACAGGCGCCGTTGGAAGCCACAAGGCGCGCTCTGCAAGCGCGCCATCCGGCACAGATGCAATCACGCGCCCGCGACTGCAGTGCGGGGGCAGCGATTGGCGGTTCTGTTACCCAAACGCCGCTTCGCGCGTACGCAGCCACCCGCACAGGATGGCCAATCGGTCGGCATGTGCCGCCGCACGGCGTTCAGACCGGCTCGCGTGGGAGGCGGATCGTGAAAACCGTACCCGCTTCGAGCGAAGATTCGACGGTAATCGTGCCGCCATGCGCCAGCACGATCTCGCGCACGATGAACAGGCCCAGTCCCAGACTGGTTCTGGAGCGTTCGTGTTCTGCGGCGCTGGCATTGGGCACCCGAACCAGTGGCTCGAAGATCGCCTGCAGTGCGTCCGACGGAATCGGATCACCCGCATTGCTGACCTTCAGGACAATCGCATCCGCGCCACCGTCGGCCGTGAGTGTGACGGGAGACCGCCGGCTGCCATGCTGCACCGCATTGCCCAGCAGATTGGTCAGCGCCTGCTGTATCCGGCCCCGATCGGCCTGGAGGCTCAGGTCGCCAGAGATCTGCTGCACAAACTGCTGCTCAGGATTGCCAGCGCGAATGTCTTCGAGCGCGGCTTCACACAGAGGGCCAAGATCGCAGGCAGACCGGTCTATCGGGATGCCAGGACCCAGGCGCGTGCGTGTGTACTCAAGCAGGTCGGTGATCAGGCGGCTCATGTCCCGCGACGCGCGTTTGACACGCGCTGCTGCCTGTTGGCGGGCTGCGTCCGAAAGGCCGGGCCTGGCGAGCAGCATCGCCGACATCTCGATCCCCGACAGCGGGCCGCGCAAATCATGTCCGAGCACGGCCAGGAACATGTCGCGCGACGCGGCAACCTCGCCGGAGTACCGCTGCACCGACTGGGCCAGCGCTTTGTCCATACCCTCGTTGAAGCGCATCAACTCCTCGATCGACGAGGTCCCCGTCGCTGGCCCACCAGACCGTTGCCAGAATGCCATGACGCTGGCCCGCATGGCGCGAAACTCGGCGAACAGTTGCACCAGATCGAAACCCGCCATCTGCCGCAGCGCGCCATGCTCCGCAGCCGCGGTGGTGGTGGATGCTTCGGTGGGAACAATGTCTTGCGATTGGCCGGCGCGTTCGGCTACGGAATTGCGACGTTCCATGTCGTCGGCGATCTCCAGCAGGATCTCCCGGCAGTGGTCGCGCAATGCCAGTGCGGAGATCGTCCGGCCCGCCGGCAGTGTCCTGGCAAAGGCCTCCCAGTCGGCGACGATTGCGTCCAAATTGTCCTTGATGAAGATGCTCAGTTTCATGCTCGGTTCCTGAGAACTGTTCCGGATGCGGCCCACACTATCACAGCCACGGATGGCACCGACTGTGCACCGGCACACACACCGCGTGTTGCCGGGCAATCGCTTCGCACCGCCAACGTGGGCCATCGAACAGACGCACCAGTGTGTCGTCTCTAAATTCGCAGTTCTCTTGGCAAGGCACGGAATGTCCGAATCCCCGGCGTTCGACCTGCAAGCCACCAACCGGAGGTCCGTTGGCTTTTTCCCCAGCAGCAAACGCTGAAATTCTTGACCGTAGCGGTGGCCTCCCGGCCCGCCTCGGCGACAACGCGAGATCACTCAACAGTGCCGTGTCATGGGGTGCCGTTGCGGCCGGTGCCGCGGCGCCCGCAGCCCTGTCGCTGATTCTGCTGATCCTGGGTGTCGGGCTCGGTTTGTCTTCCCTTTCGCCCTGGGCCAGGGAGGGAGTCAGCGCGACGACCTTCGGTGTGTCGACCATCGTGTGGGTGACACTCACCCAGTTGCTTGCTTCGGCGATGGGTGGCTACCTCGCCGGCCGCCTGCGCACCAAATCGGCCGAGGTCCACACCGACGAGGTGTACTTTCGCGACACCGCCCACGGCTTCCTGGCGTGGGCCGTGGCGTCGCTGGCCACTGCCGCGCTGTTGACGTCTGCCATCGGATCGATCCTGGGCAGTGGCGTGCAGGCTGGCGCCCCGCTCGTTGGCGGGGTTGCCGGAACTGCAGGCACCGCCGTCGCCGGCAGCGCCGCCGCGTCGGCCGGCGCGACCGCTGCTGCCTATGGCGGGCCGATGGGGTACTTCGTCGACTCGTTG
>JANMZX010000181.1:0-9900 GCA_031383745.1 Rhodoferax sp.
CGGGCAGGCACTCGCATCCCCGTGTGCCGCGCTGCGCGAATGCGCCGCACGACTGCAGACCCTGGCCACGGGCAGCCTGCAGCGCGCTTGAGCATCCGGTGCGCCGGCCGGTCAGACCGGTGACCGCTTGGCGGTCGGGCCAGGACTTGCCGCGCCGGGATGTAAGAAAACATCCCGCGCCCGTGACTACCCGGTGAGGACTGCGGGACACGATGTTCCTAGCATGGCCTGCACGGCTCCGAGGTCTCGGATCCGGTCAGCAAACCAGTCCCCAACACCAGGAGGTTCCCCATGTTCCCTCGTATTTCAGGCACCGCGCGCCTTGTCGTCGGTCTCGCCGCACTGGCCCTGAGCGCGTCAGCCAGCGCCGCCAGCGTCAACGTCACCGTCACCATCGACAACCTGGTTCCGGCCAACGGCATCAGCTTCGCCCCGTTGCATGTCGGCTTCCACAACGGCAACTTCGACGCGTTCAACCTCGGCCAGACGCCCGGTGCAGCCATCATCTCGGTGGCCGAAGGCGGCGCCGGGGGCGCCTGGCAGACCGCTTTCGGGCTGGCCGACCCGACGGCGACCCGCGGCACGATCCTCGGCGCCGGCGGCATCCCCCCCTTGCTGCCCGGGCAGAGCAGCAGCAAGCAATTCACCGTGGACACCACACTGAACCCGTTCTTCACCTTTGCCAGCATGGCGGTGCCCAGCAACGACTTCTTCATCGGCAACGATTCGCCCACCGAGTACCGGCTGTTCAACGCCGCCGGACAATTGCAGATCAGCACCATCGGCATCAAGGCCAACGAGATCTGGGACGCCGGGTCGGAGGTCTACAACCCGCTGAAGGCCGCCTTCCTGCAGGTGGGCGCCAACGCGCCGCGCGATGCGCAGAACTCGGTGGTGGCTCTCAATTTTGCCGAACTCGCTGCCTTCAACGGACTCGTGACAGCGCCGGGTTATGTGCTCAACAGCACCCTCGGGGCGACCACCGACGTCTACCGGATCTCCTTTGCCGTCGCGCCGGTGCCCGAGCCGGAAACCTATGCGCTGATGATGGCCGGCCTGCTGGTGGTGGGCTCGATCGCACGCCGGCGCCGGGCCCACCGCAGCTGAGTGGTCAGCCCGCACGCATGAACGAACAGCTGCTTCTGGTGGAGGACGACGATGCCATCGCGGATGCGCTGGCCCTGCACCTGGAAGCCGCCGGGTACCGCCTGCACCGCGAGTCGGATGGCTTGCGTGCCATGGCGGCGATCGACCGCCAGCGCTGGGATCTGGTGCTGCTCGATCTGATGCTGCCCGGCGCTGACGGCTGGGACGTGTGCCGGCACCTGCGCGCGGCCCACGCCGACGTGCCGGTGATCATGCTCAGCGCACGGTCGGCCGAGGCCCACCGCGTGCTGGGCCTTGAACTCGGTGCCGACGATTACCTGGCCAAACCATTTTCCATGCTGGAGCTGGTGGCCCGCACGCGCGCCCTGCTGCGGCGCATCGACCAGCTGCGATCTCCCAGCGGCACAGCGCGCGAGCTGCGTTTCGGCCGGTTCCGGCTGGATCCGTCCCGACGGATGCTGACCCAGGGTGATGCGGCGGTACCGCTGACGCTGCGCGAATTCGACCTGCTGCACTTCCTGGTGCGCCACCCGGGGCGAACCTTCGGCCGCAGCGAGCTGCTGCAGCGCGTGTGGGGAGCAAGTTTCGACGGTTACGAACACACCGTCAATTCCCACATGAACCGCCTGCGCACCAAGATCGAGGCCAACCCGCGCGAACCGCGCCATATCGTGACCGTCTGGGGCGTGGGCTACCGCTTCGACGGCGCGGCGCCATGAGGCGCGCGCACTCGTTCACCACCCGCCTGACACTGGCGCTGGCGCTGCTGCTGCTGGCCTACGGCGCACTGGTGGCCGTGATCGGGCGGCAACTCGCGGCGGAACAGGAACAGGAGTCGCAGCAGCGCCTGTCGCATGGCCTGGCCCGGCACATCGTCGGGCACTGGCCCCAGATAACGGCCGCCAACCCGGACGCAGCGGACCAGGCCGCACGCGAAGCCCTGTTGTCGATGCTGATGGTGGTCAACCCCGGCGTGCAGGTCTATGTGCTGGACGCCGACGGCCGCGTCAGCGCCTACATCGGTGACCCCGGCATGGTGCGCGAGCCGCAGGTCGACCTGGTGCCGGTGCGCGCCTTTCTCGCCGGTGCGCCTCTGCCACTGCTGGGCACCGACCCCGCGGGTTCGGGCGCGCAGCGCATCTTCTCGGCGGCGATGTTCGCACCACGCGCTGGCGACGTCCGCCCGCCCGGTTACCTGTACGTGGTGCTGGAGAGCCAGGCCCGCGAGCTGGTGGCCACGCAACTCGGCTGGGGCCGGCTGTGGCAAGGCGCGGCATTGTCAGCTGCGATCGGCCTGCTGGCGACGCTGCTGGTGGGGGCCATCGCCTTTCGCCAGCTGACACGGCCGCTGCAGCAGCTTGCACAGCGCATGCGTGCCTACAACCGCGGCGGCCTCGTTGTCGGCGGCTCGGAACCGCGCGCGACCGGCGCGGGTTCGGACGAAGTGCAGGCGATCGCACTGGCGTTCGACGGGCTCACCCAACGCATCGAGGCGCAGGCGGCCCAGGAGCAGCAACAGGCCGGCGCGCACCGCGAAATGATGGCCGGCGTGGCGCACGATCTGCGCACGCCGCTGACCGCCTTGCACGGGCATCTCGAAGCCCTGACGAGCAGGCAGTCGCCACCGCCCGGGTACCGCGACCGCATGCTCGCTGCTGCGCTGGCGCAGAGCGACAAGGTGCGCCGCCTGTCGCAACAGCTGTTCGAGCTGGCCACGCTGCAGGCGTCGAGCCAGGTGCTGCACCTGGAGCGCTTCCGGCTCGATGACCTGGTGGCCGACACGGTGCAGAAGTTCGACCTGGGCGCGGGCGAACCACCCGTGCGGCTGGCGGGCGCGCATCCCGGCCAGTTGGACCTGGACGGCGACCTGCACCTGATCGAACGCGCCCTGACCAACCTGATCGACAACGCGATGCGCCATGCACCGGGGTGCGCGCCGGTGCTGGTGAGTGTGCGTCGCGATGGCGCATTGGCACACATCCTGGTGGAGGACGCCGGCCCCGGCTTGCCGGAAGAACTGCGCAGCCGGCTTGCAGACGGCCGTTCGGTGCGCGATCCGCCGATCCGGCGCTCCAGCGGGGGTATCGGCGGCCTGGGCCTGGCCATCGCCCAACGCGTTGCGGCCCTGCACGGCGGCAGCCTGCTGCCCCTGCCTGGCGCGCAGGGTGGCACCCGGCTGTGCCTGGCGCTACCCTTGGCGCCTTGAGGCACGCCACATCGCGGAGTACACCGGCGCCGCGTTGCCCCGCGGCGGTCTTTCACACTGCGACGAGGTCGGCACGCCACAATGCCAGACCGCGTCTTGCGGGAAAGGGCGCCGACTGGCGCCGGGCAATCCACCACTGAAAGGCACACCATGACCCACACCACGGACGTCCGGGACATCTTCCAGGCGCTGGGCCTGCAGCTCCCGAGCGGCGGCCAGGACGGCCTGCCCATTCACACGCCGATCGACGGCAGCGTGCTGGCGCGGGTCGCACCCACCAGCAGCGCGGAAAGCGACGCCGCCATCGCCCGTGCGCAGACGCAGTTCCTGCGCTGGCGCAACCTGCCGGCACCCCAGCGCGGTGCGCTGGTGCGGGCTTTCGGCGAGGCGGTGCGGCGCCACAAGCAGCCCTTGGGCCGGCTGATCTCGCTCGAGACCGGCAAGATCATGCAGGAAGGGCTGGGCGAGGTGCAGGAGGTGGTCGACATCTGCGAATTCGCCGTGGGCCTCTCGCGCCAGCTCTACGGCCTGACCATCGCCAGCGAGCGGCCCGACCACAAGCTGCTCGAGACCTGGCATCCACTTGGTGTGGTGGGCATCATCTCGGCCTTCAACTTCCCGATGGCGGTGTTCGCCTGGAACGCCGCGCTGGCCCTGGTGTGCGGCAACACCCTGGTCTGGAAGCCTTCCGAGAAGGCGCCGCTGTCGGCGCTCGCACTGCACGGCCTGCTGCTGCAGGCGGCGCAGCAGCAGGGGCAAGACAGCATCGGGCTGGCAGAACTCCTGATCGGGGAACGTGCCATCGGAGAAGCACTGGTCGCCCACCCGGCCGTCAAGCTGGTCAGCGCGACCGGTTCGACCGCCATGGGCCGCAACGTGGCCGGTGCCTGCGCACCGGTATTCAAACGCAGCCTGCTGGAACTCAGCGGCAACAACGCGGCCATCGTATGCCCGTCGGCGAATCTGGAACTGGTGGTGCGGGGCGTGGCCTTCGCCGCCGCCGGCACGGCGGGTCAGCGCTGCACCAGCCTGCGCCGGCTGATCGCGCACCGCTCCATCTACACCAGCTTGGTGGCCTCTTTGCTGAGGGTGTTCGAGCGTCTTCCGGTCGGCAACCCGCTGGACGACGGCACCCTGGTCGGGCCACTGATCGACCAGCACGCGTTCGAATCCATGCAGGCGGCCCTGGAAGAAGCCAGGCAGGCCGGTGGGCAGGTGCATTTTGGCGGGCGCGAATCCGTGGGTGGCCCATCGGGATATTACGTTCGCCCGGCCATCGTCGAACTGGCAACCCAGCGCGGGCCGATGCTGCACGAGACCTTCGCGCCGATCCTGTATGTGGTGCCCTACGACGACTTCGACGATGCGATCGCGCTCAACAACGCGGCGGCGCACGGCCTGTCGTCGGCGGTGTTCACCCAGGACCTGCGCGAGGCCGAGCGGTTCACCTCGGCGCGCGGTTCGGACTGCGGCATCGCCAACGTGAACATCGGCACCAGTGGCGCCGAGATCGGCGGCGCGTTCGGTGGCGAAAAAGACACCGGTGGCGGACGCGAATCGGGCTCGGACGCGTGGAAGGCCTACATGCGCCGCGCGACCAACACCGTCAACTACGGCAGCTCGCTGCCGCTGGCACAGGGCATCCGCTTCGAGCTGTAGCACCGCCGCCGCGCGCCCCGCGGCGGCATGCGCAATCAGCGGATCTTGCCCAGCAGCGCCTCCATGTGCTCCATCATGTGCGCCACATCGGCCTGGGCGCCCGGTGCATCGCCGAGCTTTCCACCGAGCTCCTGCTCGATGAAACACACCGTCATGCGCACGTAGGCGCTGTCGAGCGCCTTGCGCACCGCCGACATCTGGCTGGCGATCGTCAGGCACTCGTCGCCCGCCTCGATCATGCGCTGGATGCCGCGCAGCTGGCCTTCCGCGCGCTTGAGGCGGTGCAGCAGGTCGGTGCGCGTCTTCTGGTCGGTCAGGATGGTCATGGCACAGGATGGCGCCGCAGCGCGCTCGGGGATGGGACGCACCATTATGTCGTCACCCGGCGCGCGCTCAGGCGGCCCCGGGCGCTTTTTCGGGCACGCCGAGCTTCTTCAGGATGAAGCCGAGCGGGCACACGTTGGTGAACCCGAACTGGAACAGGTTGGCGCCGACAAACGCCGTGAAGGCGAGCCACCACGGGCTCACGAACAGCGGGCTGCCCTGCACGCCGAGCGCGAGCGACACGAGGATGAACAGGCCGGCAAATATGCGGATGTAACGTTCGACTGTCATGGCATTTCTCCTTGGGAATGAAACAAAAAAACTGCTTGACGCTGCGCACGATGCCCAGCGCGTGGAGCACATACTTCAGCGCCTACTTCTCGTGGGCCTGCGCGTGAACTGGGAGCAGTCCACCGCGTTGACGGCCGTCACCCGATGTTCGGGCGGAAGGATGTCGTGCAGCTCGTAGGCGGCGGGCGTTCCGCCCAGCCCTGCGCCCAGGATCACACTACTGGACATGGATGTCTCCTCTTGAAAGCCGCGTAGTACAGGACGGGAATCACCACCAGCGTCAGCAGGGTGGACACGAAGATGCCGAAGATCAGCGACACCGCCAGGCCGTTGAAGATCGGGTCGTCCAGGATGAAGAAGGCGCCGATCATGGCGGCCAGCCCGGTCAGGGCGATGGGCTGTGCGCGCACCGCTGCCGAGCGCAGCACCGCCGACTGGAACGGTACGCCGCGGGCCACCTCCAGCTCGATGAAGTCCACCAGCAGGATCGAATTGCGCACGATGATGCCGGCCAGCGCGATCATGCCGATCATCGAGGTGGCGGTGTACTGCGCCTGCATCAGCGCATGGCCGGGCATGACGCCGATGATCGTGAGCGGTATCGGCGCCATGATGATCAGCGGAGTCAGGTAGCTGCGGAACTGGGCCACCACCAGCAGGTAGATCAGGATCAGGCCCACGCCATAGGCGGCACCCATGTCGCGGAAGGTCTCGTAGGTGATCTGCCATTCGCCGTCCCACTTGATCGCATAGGCGCGGTACGGGTCGGACGGCTGGCGGATCCAGTATTCGCCGAGTTCGCCCGTGTTGGGCAGTGCCGCTTCCGTCAGCCCGGCGCGGATACCGAACAAGCCGTACAAGGGCGAGTCGATGAAGTGGCGCGTGGCGGCAGGGGCCGGCAACGGCCTGGTGCCGACGTCACCCATCACATAGGACAGCGGCAGCAGGTCCTTGGTGAACAGGGGCTTGTCGATGACGCCGCGCTCCACCACCACCAGTTCGGACAGCGGTACCAGCGCGCCACTGGCGCTGCGCAGGGGCAGGGCCAGCAGGGCATCGAGCCCGATCTGGCGTTCCAGGGGCAGCTGGATGCGCACCGGCACCGGGTATTTGGACTGGCCGTCGTGCAGATAGGCCACGTCCGCACCCGCCAGCGCCACCTGCACCGTCTGCGCCACGGCGGCCACCGATATGCCCAGCGTCTCGGCGCGCTGGCGCTGCACCCGCAGGAAGCTGCGCGGCGCATCGTCCTGCAGGCTGGTGTCGATGCCTACCACATGGGCCGTGTCGCCAAAAGCCTTGGCCACGCGCGTGGCGAGCGCCTGGCGTCCGGCTTCGTCAGGGCCATAGATTTCGGCCACCAGCGGCGCCAGCACCGGCGGCCCTGGCGGCACCTCCACCAGCTTCACGCGCGCGCCAGCCCGCGCCGCGATCGCGTCGAGCTGCGGGCGCAGGCGCTGCGCGATCGCGTGGCTCTGCTCGTGGCGCTGCGCCTTGTCGACCAGGTTGACCTGCAGGTCGCCCTGCTCGGCATCGGCACGCAGGTAATACTGGCGCACCAGGCCGTTGAAGGTGATGGGCGAGGCGGTCCCCGCATACCCCTGCAGGTCGCGCACCTCGGGCTGCGCAGCCAGGTAGGCGCCCATCTCCTGCAGCGTGGCGGCGGTGGTTTCCAGCGGTGTGCCGGCCGGCATCTCCAGCACCACCTGGAATTCGCTCTTGTTGTCGAACGGCAGCATCTTGAGCACCACCCACTGCACGCCTGCCAGACCCACCGACAGCAACAGCGCCGCCAGGATGCCCAGCGCCAGCAGCCAGCGCTTGCGTGCGCTTTGCAACAGTGGCATCAGGACCCGGTTGAACAGCCGCTGCACCCGGCCCGGCGTCGGCTCGCCCGCGGACGCGCCGTGCGCGGCCGTGTGGCCCGCCGGCTTCATCAGCTTGAGCGCCAGCCACGGGGTGACAGTGAACGCGATGGCCAGCGACAAGGCCATGCCCAGGCTGGAGTTGATCGGTATCGGGCTCATGTACGGGCCCATGAGACCCGAGACGAAGGCCATCGGAAGCAGCGCCGCGATCACCGTCAGCGTGGCCAGGATGGTCGGGCCGCCGACCTCGTCCACCGCCGCCGGGATGATCTCGCGCAATGGTCTTCCCGGCTCCAGCTGCTGGTGGCGGTGGATGTTCTCCACCACCACGATCGCATCGTCCACCAGGATGCCGATCGAGAAGATCAGCGCGAACAGCGACACCCGATTCAGCGTGAAGCCCCAGGCCCAGGAGGCGAACAGCGTGGCCGTCAATGTCAGGATCACGGCCGCTCCGACGATCACCGCCTCGCGCCGGCCCAGCGCCAGGCCGACGAGCAGGATCACCGAGGCGGTGGCAAATGCGAGTTTCTGGATCAGCTTGTTGGCCTTTTCCGCGGCGGTCTGGCCATAGTCCCGGGTGATGGTCGTCTCGATGCCGGCGGGAATCACCGTGTTGCGCAGTTCGTCGAGCCGGGCACGCGCGGCGCTGGCCACCTCCACCGCGTTCTGGCCCGGCTTCTTGCTCACCGTGAGCGTCAGGGCCGGAAACACCTGGCCCGCTGCAGCGCTGGCGGCGGCCACCGGCGCACCGGCCGCCTGCGCGCCGGATGCGCCGGGCGTGAACCACACATACTGGCTGGGCGTACGCGCGCCGTAGGCGACGCGCGCCACCTCGCGCAGGAACACCGGGCGTCCGCTGCTGACCCCCACCACCAGGTCGCCGACCTCGTCGGGCGACGCGATCAGGTTGCCGGTCTCGATGCTGAGCATGCGTGGGCTGCCGCTGGCCGGGTCCACCACGGCGCCGGCCGGCAGCCCCATGTTGGCGGTGGCCAGTGTGGCCTGCAGCCGCTGCAGATCCACCCCGCGTTCGCGCATGCGCCCGGGGTCGAGCCAAACGTTGACCGCCAGGCCCGGGCCGCCGATGGTCTGCACTTCCCGCGCTCCGGGGACCCGCTTGAGTTCGGCCTCCAGGGTGCTGGCCACGCGTTCGAGTTCGCTGGCGCTGGCCAGATCCCGGCTCCACAAGGTCACGCCCAGCACCGGCACATCGACGATGCCCTTGGGTTTGACCACCGGCGGCTGGGCGCCCAGGTTGCGCGGCAGCCAGTCCTGGTGCGCGTTGAGCACGTCGTACAGGCGCACCAGCGCTTCGGTGCGCGCGACCCCGACCTTGAACTGCACCGTGAGTACGGCCATGCCGGGGCGGGACACGGAATAGGTGTGCTCGATCCCGGCGATCTGGCCCAGCACCTGCTCGGCCGGCCGCGCCACCATGTTCTGCACATCGGCGCTGCTGGCACCCGGAAACGCGATCAGCACATTGGCCATGGTGACGTTGATCTGCGGCTCTTCCTCGCGCGGCGTGACCAGCACGGCGAACAGGCCGAGCAGCAGTGCCACAAGCGCCAGCAGGGGCGTCAGCGCGTTGTCCTGGAATGCCCGGGCCAGACGGCCGGCCACACCCATCGCAACCGGTTCCAAGGTTGTTCGCAGTGGCGCGGTCATCGCATCGCTCCGTGATCTTGTCGGCCGCGGGTCATGGGCTGGCTGCAGTTGCACCCTGCAGGCCCGCGCGTACCGGGTCCAGAGCAACGCGCTCGCCCGCGGCCAGGCCCGACAACACGTCGACCACTCCGCCCGCGACCGGGCCCACGCGCACGGCGCGCAGCGCAAACCCCTGGGGCAGCGCGACATACACGGCGGTGAGTTCGCCCCGGCGCAGCACCGCCTGAGACGGTAGGCTCAGGCGGGCGGGCGACGTGGCCAACGCTGCGCCACCGGGGCTGGCGCGCGCCACCACGCGGGCGGTCTGCCCTGGGCGCAGCGCCGCCTGGGAGGCGGGCAGCGTGAGCCGCCATTCGACGGTCTGGGTCACCGGATCGGCGCTCGGCAGCATCTCGCGCACCGATGGCGCCAGGCTCTGGCCGTCGGCCAGCAGCACCTGCACGTCGGTGGCGGCGTTGGCGAGCGCCACACGCGAGGCACTGACCTGTACCACGGCACGCATGCGGCCGGGCTCGTACAGCGTCACGAGCGCGCGTCCGGGCAGCGCGAGATCACCGGCTTCCACATGCGTGACCAGCACCACCGCATCGAACGGCGCCACCAGATCGGCAAACCCCTGCGCCACCACGGCCTGCACGCGTGCTGCCTGCGCCTGGCGCACGGCAGCCTGGGCCGCCTGGGCCTGGTTGTCGGCGTTGTCGATCGCCGCCTGGCTGATGAAACCGTCCTTCTTGAGGGCGCGGTTGCGCTCCAGCACCTGCTTGGCATTGCGCA
>JANMZX010000482.1:0-12334 GCA_031383745.1 Rhodoferax sp.
CAACGCGTCCATCCGCGCGTCCAGTTCTTTCGATTGCGCACCGACGAAGGCTTTGTGCCGATTTTTGCCTTTGCACCGCAGGGGGATGCCGACGCGATCGCAGCCGTCGTCGTCGACATGAGCGAAGGGGGCATGCAGATCCTTTGTAGCGCGCAAGGCTTCGTGCAAACCTCGTATTACGACTGCGCCCTGGTAAGGGTCGCCCCGGACCAGGACCAGGTTGGCGGAGCATGGGTGGCGCAGCGGGTCTGGTCACGCGCAGAGGGGATGTACCTCAAGAGCGGTTTTTCCTTTGCGGTCAGGACACCGGTGACGCAAGTGCTGCACGCCCAGCTGGAGCATGCGCAGCACCATCTACTGCGATGCGTCCTGCACCCGCTGCAGGAGGTGGCGTGACGCCTCGGGCCGGGCCGGCACTGGCTGCCCAGCATCCATTGTTCCAGCTGTCCCGCAAGGTGCTTGCTGGTCCCGGGCCGCTGGCAGGGGTGCTGCGTGACGCGGCGCTGTATCCCGTCTACCAGCCCATCGCCGGCCTTGCCGATGGCCAGGTGTTCGCGCACGAAGCCCTGATCCGAGGCCCGTCGGGGTCGCCATTGCATGCGCCCGTGGCATTGCTCAAGGCAGCAGGTGCCGAGGGCCTCGACTTCCAGTTCGAAAACACCAGCGTGATCGCGGCGATCGAACGCTGGGGAGCGCTCAACGAGCCGGGTCGGCTGTTTGTGAATGTCAGCGCTGCCGTGCTCGTCAAGACCTGGCGCGTCTATGGCGCAGCCCCGCTGCTCGAACTGCTTGGAAGTCTGCGCGTTCTGCCACGCATGCTGGTGCTGGAGATTACCGAACATGAACGCGTGGTCGACATGGACCAGTTGGCACGGGTGGTCGCGTCCGTCCGGCAGGCCGGCGTCTCGCTGGCACTCGACGATTTCGGCGATGGCCGCTCCAGCCTGCGCCTGTGGTCGCAGCTCAAGCCGGAATTCGTCAAGATCGACAAGTACTTCACCAAGGACATCAGCCAGCACGCGGACAAGCTCAAGACGATCCAGGCGCTGCAGCAGATCGCGGCCATCTTCGGCACGTCGCTGATCGCGGAAGGCATAGAGACGCAGGACGACCTGCGGGTGCTGCGCGACATGGGGATCTGCTACGGGCAAGGCTATTTCCTGGCGCGCCCGGCGTTGCACCCCCTGGCGAAAATCGACGCCGATGCCCGCGGCATCCTGCTGGACCGGCGGGTTGCGGTGTTTCCGGAACTCGGAAAAGTGCCGCAGGGAGGTCATTTGCTGCGGATCTCGGTGGTGGACGCGCCCGTGGCCACGGTCTCGACGACGAACGACGAACTGGCCCAGTTCTTCATGCAGAAACAAGGGCTGCACGCGCTCGCCGTCATCGAGGCAGGGCGGCCGATCGCGATCATCAACCGCGCGCACTTCATGAACGAATACAGCCGCCTCTACTTTCGCGAGGTATGGGGCCGCAAGTCGTGCATGATGCATGCCAACCGCGAGCCAAGGATCATCGAGCGCGATCACAAGATCGAGGAACTGATCGGCGTGTTGACTTCGGACGACCAGCGCTACCTGGCCGACGGCTTCATCGTGACCGAGAACGGTCGCTACGTGGGGCTCGGCACGGGCGAGCAACTGGTGCGTTCTGTGACCGAAATGCGCGTGGAGGCGGCTCGCCACGCCAATCCGCTGACCTTCCTGCCCGGCAATGTGCCGATCAGCCAGCATATCGAACGCCTGCTGGCCAAACAGTCCGAGTTCGTGGCGTGTTACGCCGACCTGAACAATTTCAAGCCCTTCAATGACCAGTACGGCTACTGGCGCGGCGACGAAATGATCCGCCTGCTGGCGAAGGTGCTGCTATCCAACTGCGATCCACAGCGCGATTTCGTCGGCCATGTGGGAGGGGATGATTTCGTCGTCCTGTTCCAGAGCGCCAACTGGCATGCCCGCTGCGAACGGACCATTGCCGAACTCGGCGCCAATGCCCTGGACCTGTTCGATGCCCGGGCCCGCGACGCGGGCGGCATCCAAGCCGAGGATCGCCATGGCATCGCGCGCTTCTTTCCCTGCACCACCTTGTCCATCGGCGCAGTAATGGTACGCGTCGGGCTGTATGACAGGGCCGAAGACGTGGCATCGGCCGCGGCCGTGGCGAAACACCATGCCAAGACGGCTGGCAGCGGCTTGTTCGTGCTGGTCACCGACCAGCCGCAGGCGCCGCAGACCGCCTGAGCCCCGTCACTTCGGACCGAGCAGCCAGCCCGGCAGCCCGGTGGAAAGCACCGGCAGCCAGGAAATAGCCAGGCTGCCAAGAAAGATCGCCAGCACCGCGGGCAACACGGCACGCGCGACATAACGGATTGGCTTGCCGAACATGGCCGACGCAAAGTAGATGTTCATCCCGGCCGGTGGACACAGGAATCCCATTTCCATATTGGCCAGAAAGATGATGCCGAAATGCACCGGATCGATGCCGTAGCTCATGGCGACCGGAAGCAACAGCGGAACCAGAACCACGATGGCAGCGAAGATCTCCATCAACGCGCCGGCCGCAAACAGGAAGAGGTTGAGCACCAGCAGGAACACGAACCTGTTCGGGATCAGACCCTGCACCCAGCTGATGGCCGCATCGGGAACTCCAGCGTCCACCAGGTAGTTGGTGAGCCCCAGCGCCATGCCCAGGATCAGCATCACACCGCCGATCACCTGCACGCAATGGGCCAGGCACGCTGCAAGCATCCGTGGTCCCAGTTCCCGATGTGCCAGCGCCTGGGTCGCGATGGCATAGGCGGCGGTCAAAGCTGCGCTCTCCGTCGGTGTCGCCAGGCCACTGGCCAGCGATCCGATTGCCACCAGCGGCGCGAGGATCTCCCACTTGGCGCGCCACGCGGCAGCCGCCGCCTGCCGGAGATCCGACCTCGCCGAAGCCGCGCCGGGCGGGTGCGCCGGGGCCGGTCCGGGCTTCAGGTAGCCGCCGATCAGCAACAGGAAGGCCACCATCACGGCCGCCGGCATCAGCCCGGCCAGAAACATCGCGTTGATTGGCACACGGGCAATGACGGCATACATGATCAAGGGCACCGAAGGCGCCAGCAAGACCCCAAGCGCGCTGGCGCTGGTCACCAGCCCGATGGTGCGTTGCTCGGGAAAACCGGCATTGCGCAACAGCGGAAGCAGCAACCCGCCCAACGCCAGAATCGTCACGCCGCTACCGCCGGTGAAGGCTGTAAAGATGGAACACAACACGGCGGCGGCCACCACCGTGCCTGTCATGCCACCTCCGAACAGCGCCACAAATACGGCGCCCAGACGCTGCGCCGCACCGGTGCGGGCGAATACCAGCCCGGCCAGCGTGAACAGCGGCAAGGCCGGTAGCGACGGGTTGACCGTGATCTGGTAATGCGACAAGGGGACCGACGCCAGCGGCTGCCCATCCTGCCAGAACAGGGCCACTGCCAGACCACCCAGCACCGTGAAGACCGGCGCACCGGCCAGCAGCATGGCCACCAGCACGATGGCCGCCGGCCATATGACCAGGCTGGCCCCCTCGAAGCGGTCGGCCAGCAGCCAGCCGGCGAGGGGCAGCGCCAAGCCGCACGCCCAGCGCAGCCAGGCATTCGTGGCGCAGCGTCGGCCCAGCTGCAGTCCGATCAAGGCAAGACCCAGCGGCATTGCCGCCTGCACCCACCATACCCGCACGCCATAGGCCAGCACGTGTGCGGCTTGCATCTCGCTGTGCACCAGGCGCCAGCTCGCCAATGCGAGCAAGCCGCAGACCAGTGACGCACTGGCGCGGGCAAACAGCAGCGTCAGGCGCTGGAACCGCGTGCCTCCCGCGCCCGCAAAGCCACCGCCCAGCGTGCTCAGGTGCCCGTGCCGCTCGGCTGCCACCGCACCCAGCATGGCCAGCACCAGGCCCAGGTGCTGCACCAGGACCGCGGCGTTGTCGATGCCACGACCCATCAACGGGCGCAGCGCGAGCTCCACCACCGGGATCAACACCATCAGCGCCAGTGCCATGCCGGCCACAGCCTCGTCAAGCCGCACCTTCATGCAGGGCCGATCACTTGTTGCTCAAACCAGCTGGGGGTTGACACAGGATGTCCCTTTCGGAAACCTCCGTGCGTTGCACTGCGCTGCAATTCGCTCTTGGAGCGGCCCGACAGCTCATTGGCCCTTCGAGGCGCGATACGCCTTGAGGTGGGCGACGACCTCGTCGAAGGTATCGGCGGGCACCATCGCGCCGCGGATGCGGGGATACAGGCTCGCGGCGAGGGCATTCCATTCGCGCATCTGCTCCGGCGTCGGGCGATGGACCGCCAGCCCGCGCTTCTTCATCGCGTCGACCGCATCGTCCACTTCCTGGCGCGCCTTGGCACGGATCTGGACACCGGCCTTGTCGCTCGCGGTACGCACCGCGTCCTGCACGGCTGGTGCCATCTCGTCCCAGGCCTTGCGGGTGATCACCAACGCGCCGACGATCGGCGCCCAGTTGATTTCCAGCATGTGGGGGGCGCTGCTGAAAATCTGGCCTGCCAGGGCGAAATAGGGGGTGGACGGCACCACGGTGATCATGCCGGTCTGGATAGCCGGCAGGATGTCGGCAGTTTCCAGCGGGATCGGCGTGTAGCCCAGGCTCTTCATGATCTCCTGCTGCTCGGGCTCCGACCCCCAGGCGAAGAACTTCATCTTCCTGTAGTCATCCGGGCGCACGGCTGCTTCTCGCGAGAAGAATCGCACCCACCCGGCATCACCCCAGGCCAGAACGACGAATCCCTTGTCGAGGAACTTCTTCTCCATGGCCGGGCGCATTTTCTCGCGCACGAAATCGACCTCTTCCCAGTTCCGGAACATCAGGGGCATGTTCTGCATGGCCGCGACGGAGGGTTCGATCTCCCGCAGCCCGACCACCGACAGCAGGGCGCCTTGCAGTTGCCCGATGCGTACGCGCCGCGCCATTTCCGCCTCACCACCCTGGCTACCGTCCGGGTACACCAGGTACCTTGCGTTGCCGCCTTGCGCCGCGCGCCAGACCTCGCCGATCTCCATCAATTGCCCGTGGTAGAGCGAATTCTTGGGCACCAGCGTGCCGATGCGCAGTTGCTTGTCGGCGGCGACGGTGGCGGTGCCGGCACCCATCGCACACGCTGCAAGCAGGGCATGCAGGAGCCTGCGTCTGGCACTGTAGAGGCTGGGTGTCATGGTGTGGAATCCTTCAGAACAGATCATCCGCAGTGCCGAGCAGCCACAAGGCGCGCTCGCGCATGACGGCATTGGCCAGGTCGCCGTGCGCAGCGCCAGCGGCCAGCGCTGCGCGCAGCAGGTCCTCGAACGCAGTCCGGTCGCCATCGGGCAAGGCCAGGCCTTCCGCCTTGGCCACCAGGACACCGGCGTTGCGGCCGCGCCCGGCGGCGAGCGCCCGATCGAAATACACCAGGGCCTGCTGCCTGGACCCTCCCGGCCGCGCAGCTTCGAAACTGCCCAGCAGGCTGGACAAGCCGCCGTCTGCGTAGTCGGGCTGCCGCTCCCACGCCAGGCGCGCCAGACGGATCGCCAGCGGCAGGTCGGCCACGGTGTCCGGATCGTCCTTGGACATTGAAATCAGCCCGCCCCAGGAAGCTGCCGCCCAATAGGCCATGGCCACTTGCCGATCAACGAGCTGCGGCCATTGGGCTTGCCGGTTGCTCGCCAATGCCCTGGCAAATCCGGGCTGGTCGTGTTCCAGCGCAGCCATGGCGTGCCGATGGGCGCGACGGTACAGGCGCGCCGCCCGCTCCCGCAGCGCGTGGGCAGCCTTCGCGTCCCTGGACTCGATCTTCTCGGCTTCGAACGCGACGAAGGCAAACGCATACTGCGTGAAGCCTGCGCTGACAGCTTCGGACAGCGCCAGGTGACCGGGTGCCTGCACCAGCAGCGATTCGGACAGCTTCAGATAGAACGCGCTGGCCTCGCGAGCCAGTTGCAGATCGTCTTCGGCGACCTGGCCCTGGCTTGCCAGTTCGCCGGCAACAGCCTGCACGATCAGGTGGCGCGGCGAGCAGGCGCTCAACGCAAGCAGCACCAACGCGGTGGCGAGCGCCACCAGGAGCCGTACTTCGGTGCGTCGTGCGAATGTCAATGGAGGCCCGTCGTCAGCATGTGGCGGATCGGCTGTCTGGCCGGTGATTGAACCAGCTCGCAATCTATGGCCTGCATGTGAAAGCGCCATGACAGGTGGACCTTCAGGCAGCGCGGTCACGGCAAGCGCATCAGGGCGTTCCCCATGGCGATGCGCCGGCCATCGTGGATGCCGTCGCACAGCGTGAACCCCCGCGGTGCAAGCACGATGATGGTGGAGCCATGCTCGAACCAGCCCAGCTCCTGCCCCTTGGATGCGGCCGCAGCGCAGTCGATCCGGTTCGATCCGGCATACCGCAGGTGCAGCAGCACATTGGCGAAATGCAGCCGGATGCTCGCCACCAGGATGGCCGCCACCGGCACGAGGGCGATGCGTCGGCCCTGCCCTGCCAGCCGCGCATGGATCACCGCCCGCTCGTTCCTGCAGAAGAGCCGCTCGACACGCTGCAGCGCGATCGGGTTGACGTTCCAGGTGTCGCCGCTGATGTAGTTGACCCGGTCGATGTCCATGTCGTAGGGCGCATGGAAGCGGTGGTACATGGCCGATGTCAGGCGCAAGGTGACGAACGACCCGCCGGCAAAGGACTCGGCGTCCTGGTCCGAACCCAGGAGTTCGGCCAGCGAATAGGGCAGGCCCTTGGCCTGGAACAGCTGGCCCCGCACCACCGGCCCGCAGGCTCCGACAATTCCGTCGCTGGGGCTGGTCATGACCTGCGGCGCAGGGTCGACCACGCGCGCGCCTGGCCGCAGCGCCCGGGTGAAGCAGTCGTGCAGGCTGTGGTACTGCGCACTGGCCGCGTCGCCGAGGTCCAGGTTGGTGAACAGGCGCCAGATCGCAATCGAGGCGCGACACACCAGCGGATTGCGAATCTTGCTGAACCGGCCCATGGCCCGCGTCAACCAGATGCGTGGCACCCGGTTGGTCAGCAGGAAGTTGATGTCTTCGTTCTGGGTGATCGCCCTCAATGCCCGGTAGTGCTTCATCAATACGTCACGTTAGGAGAATAAAAAGCAGACTCCCAACAGGAGCCTTGCATGATCGAACCGGCCTTTCAACTCACGGCTCTGGCTGCGGCAGCGGGCGCCATCGCCTGGGCTTCTGCCAAGGCGATCCAACGCGTCGAGCTGTCGCTTGCCAAACATCCGTCGCTCACCGGTCACGTGCGCTGGGCCAAGCGCCTGACCGGCCTGCTTCCTGGCTACAGCTACGACGAACAGATGTTCTTCGCGTCCGACGGCGCGCCGGATGAAACCGTGGCGCGGCGAAAAGCCGGCTTCAACCGGTTGGCATGCACGTTTTCCGCGCGTTTTGCGCAGACGGTCGTCGTCACCGGCCAGGCTCGCGAGATGCTCTCCGACCTCCAGTTCACGTCCGCCTACCGGGTGCCGTTCCAGTACAGCGACTACCTGCGCCGGCACCTCAGCGTGGGCGGGTTCCTGCAGGCCTCCGAGGGCGTGCAGGTCGAAGACCTCGACGGCAACCGCCTCTATGACCTGACCGGGTCGTATGGGGTGAATCTGTTCGGGTACGACTTCTACAAGGCATGCATCGAAGAAGCCACGCGCATGGCCGCTCCGCTGGGCCCGGTGCTCGGCGCCTACCATCCCTGCGTGCTCGACAACCTCCGGCGGTTGAGGCGCATCTCCGGGCTGGACGAGGTGTCCTTCCACATGTCGGGCACCGAAGCCGTGATGCAGGCGGTGCGGCTGGCCCGCTACCACACGCGGCGAACCCACATCGTGCGTTTTTGCGGTGCCTACCACGGCTGGTGGGACGATGTGCAGCCCGGCCCGGGCAACCCGACGACGGCGCGCCAGACCTACACCCTGCGCGACATGGACGAGCGCAGCCTGCGCGTGCTGCGCAAGCGGCGCGACATCGCCTGTGTGCTGGTGAACCCGCTGCAGGCACTGCACCCCAACCAGGGTGCCCCCGGCGATTCGTCGCTGCTCGACAGCAGCCGCCATGCGTCCTATGACCGCAAGGCCTACACCCACTGGCTGGAGCGCCTGCGCGAGGTCTGTACCGAGCGCGGCATCATCCTGATCTTCGACGAGGTCTTCATGGGGTTCCGGCTGGCGCCCGGCGGCGCGCAAGACTATTTCGGCGTGCGCGCAGACATGGTCACCTATGGCAAGACGCTCGGAGGTGGTCTGCCGGTCGGTGTGGTGTGCGGAAAATCCACCCTGATGAAGCGCTTCCGCCCGGAGCGGCCGGCCGATATCTGCTTTGCACGTGGCACCTTCAATGCGCACCCGTACGTCATGGCCGCCATGAACGTGTTCCTGCGGCGCCTCGAGAGCCCGGAAGCCAGCGCGCTGTACGACGGGCAACACGAACGCTGGGACGCGCGGGCGGCGCGTCTTAACCGGGATTTCGAGGCCGACGGCCTGCCGGTGCGGGTCGCGAACATGGCCAGCGTCTGGACCATCACCTATACCCGGCCTTCGCGCTACAACTGGATGCTGCAGTTCTACATGCGGCTGCATGGGCTGGCTTTGAGCTGGATCGGCAGTGGCAGGATCATCTTCAGCCTGAACTACAGCGACGCGGACTTTGAACAAGTCGCGCAGCGCTTCATGGCTGCGGCCACGCAGATGCGGGAGGACGGCTGGTGGCTGCCGCAGGCCGTGCAATCCAATCGCGACATCCGGCGCAGCATCCTGCGGGAAATGCTGCATCACCGGATGTGAGCGTCAGCCGTGGCGGACGTGGGTCATCGGATCCATCAGTTCACCGCGCATCAGGTACAGCGGGGCCTTGCGATACAGCAGGATGTCATGGAACGGGTCGGTCAGGATCTTGCTGACCCACACCACCGCGGTCATGGCGCCTTGCGACACCAGCAACTGTGCGGCACGGAACAACAGGCCGGCGGCGCCCAGGGCCAACCAGACCGTGCCGACATGGCGCACGAACTCCTCCCAGGAGGCATGCGGCGCCCAAGTGCCGAACCCCGTGGGTTCGAGCCACAATACCACCGGCACCAGCGCCCACAGGGCCATCAGGACGACCTTGCGGCGCAGGTTGTAGCCGACCTTGATGTCCTCCTTGTAGGCATGCGTGGCCTGGTTCACGTTGTCGTAGTCTTTCGGCTCGAAGAAGAAGTGTCCCGCCTGGCGCGTTGTCATCGACACCAGCCAGGCGATCAGCGCGGACACCACAGGGTCGATGAACAGCCAGGCGTAGGCGACGACGAAACTCAGCGCGCTTACCAGATGCAGGGTCTGGTTGATGCGGTTGTGGTGGTAGTAGCGATGGTCGTCCCAACGCTGGGTGTGCAAAGCCTCGAGAAACTCTTTCATTGGGGGATCCTTGTCAGGTGGATGGTGGAAGGTTCGGACCGGCTGGTGGCCCCGATGGTGGCGAACCATGATGAAAGTTTGGTGACGCAACAACACAGCGACCGGACCCACGGCCTGTCATCAAACTGTTGCGCAGGGATTTCATGATGGCGGCATGAATCAAACGCCATCCAGTTCCCATGTGTCGAGCACCGCCACTCAAACGCGTCGGAGTCTGCGGATTGCTTTTGTCACCGAATCCTACCCCCCTGAAATCAATGGGGTGGCAAACACGGTGGAACGGGTGGTCGAGGGCCTGCACGCGTGTCGACACGAGGTGCAACTGGTCCGCCCCAGACAAGGCCCGTCGGACGCCGCGCGCCAACGCGACGGCTTCGAGGAGGTGTTGACCGGGGGCATGGCGATCCCCATGTACGGCCAGTTGCGCCTTGGTCTTCCGTCGGCCGGCAGGCTGACGCGGCTATGGTCGGTGAAACGGCCGGATGTGGTCCATATCGCGACCGAGGGCCCGCTCGGCTGGTCCGCGCTGCGCGCCGCGTCGGACCTCAAACTCCCGGTGTGTTCCGACTTCCGCACCAACTTCCATGCGTACAGCCAGTTCTACGGCATCAAGTGGCTCAGGAAGCCGATCACGCGTTACCTGCGCCACTTCCACAACCGCTGCCACAGCACCATGGTTCCGACCGACGCCTTGCGGCGCGAACTCGCCAGCGAAGGGTTCAGCCCCCTGACAGTCATCGCCCGGGGTGTCGATACCACCCTGTTCAGCCCGCAAAAGCGCAACGCGATGCTCCGCGAGGACTGGGGCGTCGGCGAACGGGGCCTGGCCGTGCTGTACGTGGGACGGCTGGCGGCGGAAAAGAACCTGGGCCTGTTGTTGCAGGCATTCGAGCAGATCCGCGTCCACCGCCCGAGCGCCCGGCTGGTCGTAGTCGGAGACGGTCCGACTCGAAGCGCGATGCGGGCGCAGTGCCCGGACGCGATCTTCACCGGATTTCAGCGGGGCGAAGACCTCGCCGCGTGTTATGCATCGAGCGACCTGTTCCTCTTCCCCAGCCTGACCGAGACTTTCGGCAATGTCACGACCGAGGCCATGGCAAGCGGCCTCGCGTTGGTGGCGTTCGACGATGCGGCAGCGGGTCAACTGGTCCGTCACGGCCGAAATGGGATGCTGGCGCGCAAGGACCAACCCGGGGACTTCCTGCGCCTGTCGACACAACTCGCCTGCAATCCTGAATTGCGTCGATGGCTGGGTACCCAGGCGCGTGAAACCGCGCTCCCGTTGGGCTGGGACAGCATCGTGCAGGGCATAGAAGAGCAGTACGTCGCGGCCATGGCAAGAACCCACGCCGCGTCACTCCCCCGCGTCTGGATGCGGGCGAGCGGCATCTGACTGCCAGCCTGGCATCACCCGGGCTGGTCCGGGCGCCCCAGACGTATTGGGGGCGCCATCAGTCGCGTTTTCGCCGCAGCGCAAGCACCGCCGCAGCCACTGTGAATGTCGCGATGACGGCCACGACGATCCAGAAGCCCATGGGATGCTCCGCCAGCGGTACGCCGCCTACGTTCATGCCCAGCAGGCCGGCAATCATGTTGATCGGCAATGCCAGCACGGTGACCATGGTGAGCACGAACAGGCTGCGGTTGTTCTCTTCGGCAACCCGGCCCGCCACCTCCTCCTGCAACAGCTTGATGCGCTCCTGGAGCGCAGCGATGTCGGTCAGCACCACATTGAACTCCTCTGTCGACTGCCGCAGTTCCTGCAGGTCCTCGTGTCCGATCCAGGCAGGCGGCTTCTGCAGCAGTCGAAACAGCGCCGCCGGTTCAGGTGCCAGCAGTCGCTGCAGGCGCACGAGCAGGCGGCGTAGCGAACCCAGGTTGGCCCGCCGGCTTTCGAGCCGGCCGGACAGCAGACTGTCCTCGATTTGGTCGATGCGGGACGTGGTGGTCCGCACGATGTGGACCAGCACGTCGCCCTGGTCATGCATCAGGTGCACCAGCAACTCGACCGAGGAACGCATGGTCGTGCCCTTGTTGACCGCGTCGCGCAGGCGGTCGAGAGACCGCAGGGGTTGCAGCCGGACGCTGACCAACAGGCGTGGCGCCACCATCAGCCAGAGGGTGGAGATATCCGCCGGATCGAAACTGAAGTCATAACGCACGTCGTTGACAACCGCCACCAGCATGTCACCGTCGAGTTCGACCCGCGTCGAGCGCGACCCATCCTGCAGCGCTTCGAGAAAAGCAGCCGCCGTCGGCAACTGCCGACGAAGCCACTTGTCGGTCGCCGCATGGGCCAGGTTGAAATGCAGCCAGACGAAACCGTGCGCTGCATCCGTGCCGGCGAGCCAGTCCATGGCGTCGTCCGAGCCGACGGCCAGCCCCAGCCCATCCGGGCCGAACCGGTAGCCGCAGATCAGGCCCGAGGAATCGGCACCGTAGGGCGAAGCATGGGGAGCTGGCATGGGGCACCGATCGGCAAAAGCCTCCAGTGTCTTGCAGTCACAAGTCAATTCGATGACGGATTTTTGACCGGACCGACCGGTTGCCGTTGTCGTGGTGCGCGGCGCGCCATGGATTTGTCACAAGAGAGTCACGAAAGGCGTGCCTACTTGTCGGTTCAGCGACCGATAGGGTCGCCATCCGTTGGTGGGTACCCCGAGGAGATCGAATTGACTTCCCCTGATGACGAACTGGTGCAGCGCATTCGCCGCGACCTGGCGGACAGCTACGACGAAGAGTTCGAACTGGAGCTCGAAGACCGCAATGTCGACGAACTGGACAGCAGCGGTGTCGACACCGAATCCGCTGCCTACAAAGAGCAGCGCCGGCGCTACTTCCGCGAGCTGTTTCGCATGCAGGCTGAATTGGTCAAGCTGCAGGACTGGGTGGTGCGCACCGGC
>JANMZX010000505.1:0-4647 GCA_031383745.1 Rhodoferax sp.
AAGCGAAGCGCAAGAAGTCGACCTGACAGCTGCCACCCCGCGCGTGCCAGCGCCTCAGTCCGGAATCACGGGCTCCACCAGGCAGGCCAGCTGCGCCAGCGACTCCTGCCACCCCAGGTAACACATCTCGGTGGGGATGACTGCCGGAATGCCGGATTGCACGATATCCACCTCGGTACCGCAAGACACCGGCTTGAGCACCACCGTCACCTCCATCTCGCCCGGCAGGTTGGGGTCGTCAAATTTGTCGGAGTAGCGGATGCGCGAGTGCGGCACCAGCTCAAGGTACTCGCCACCGAAGGCGTGGCTGTGGCCCGACGAGAAGTTGGTGAACGACATGCGAAAGCTGCCGCCCGGCGTGGCGTCGAAGTGGTGCACCTTGCAGGTGAAGCCATAAGGCGGGAGCCACTTGGCCATCGCATCGGCGTCGAGAAATGCGCGGTACACGCGCTCCGGGCTGGCGCGCAGCACGCGGTGCAACCGGACAGTGCCTGTAGTGGTAGTGGTAGTGGTTGTGGACATGGTCTTGCCTTCATTCGTTGTTGGTGGATGGGATGTGAACTGCGGATGGTTCTCGACCCGATGGCATTGCGGACATGTCCACCCACATCGCGCCCCATACGTGGCCGTCGGGATCGGCGAAGTCACGGCCATACATGAACCCGTGGTCTTCAACCGGATTGATGTCGGCGGTGCCACCGCTGTCGCGCGCCGACCAGTTCATGCTATCGACGTCCTCGCGTGAATCGCACGACAGGTTGAGCGCCACCTCGCTCGATGTTCCGGGTGGTATGGGGCGGGTGGTGAACGTGCGCCATTTCGCGTGGGTCAACAGCATGACGCTGATCGCCTCGCTCCACACCATGAGCGCTGCCGAGTCGTCCGTGAACTGCGGGTTGTTGACGAAGCCCAGGGCGGTGTAGAAAGCCTTGGAGGCTTGCAGGTCGGTGACGGGCAGGCTGACGGTGATCGTTCGCGGCATCGGTGGTCTCCTGTCCGTTGGATGGCAAATGGCTTCGATGCCGGTGGCTCAGAAACCGCGCGTGGTTTCCACCGCCAGATCGCGCACCGGCCGCACCTCGATGCTGCCGTATTTCGCCGGCGGGATCTGCGACGCGATGTGCGCAGCCTCGTTCAGGTCCTTCGCATCGACCAGATAAAAACCCGCCAGCATTTCCTTGGTCTCGGCAAACGGGCCGTCGGTCATCGTCATCTGGCCATTGCGCACGCGCACGGTGGTGGCGGTATCGACCGGGTGCAGCGGCTCGGCCGACAGCAGTCGCCCGCTCTGGTGCAAGCCCTCCGCAAAGTCGAAGCAATGCGCATCGGGGCAGGCGTTCCAGTTGTCCCTGGAGAGATAGACAAGGCAGAGGTATTTCATGGAGTGTTCCGGTTGCGGTGGATCGGGCTACTTTTCGGCGATGGTCTTCAGCCTGGACAGGCCGGTCTCGAAATTCTGGCCGATCATCTGGTCCAGGTCCAGGAACAAGGTCATGGTCAGCTGCAGCAAACCATGCTTGTCGTCCAGGGCCCAGGTCACCCTGGTGGAGTCCCCTGCTGCAGCGAGCCCGATGGTCGCGACATTGCGCCCTTCGAATGGAGCAATCATGTGCAGGTCGAACACCAGTTGGCGGGGCGCCGTCGTGACGCCGATGGCGAAGTCAGCGCGCGGTTCATGGACGTGCTTCTACGTAGCGCGTGAAATTGTTCAAGATCGCCTGCCAGCCCTGGCGCTGCATGTCGACAGGGTTTTCCGCCTCGGCATCGAAGGTGACGCGCACCGTGGTGCCGCCCTCTGCCGCAACGAACTCGACCACGCAGGCGCGATCGCCAAAAGTGTACGCAAGCGCCTTGTCGGGCTCGACCCTGGTGTATGTGCCGGCAAAGTCAAAGCCGAAGCTGCCGTCCTTGGCCTCCATGCGCGAGCTGAACTCCCCGCCCACACGCAGATCGACGCTGGCCCTGGTCGTGTGCCAATCGTCTGACGCTGCATTCCACTGCCGGATGTCGTCCGGCGACGTGTAGGCGCTCCAGACTTTGCCGACCGGGGCCTTGACGGTGGTTTCAACGACGACTTTCATGGTCCGACTCCTTGCCTGTGGGTTGAAGCGAATGCGATTGGCACGGCATCTTCCGCCAGCCTGCAAGTGTGCACCGATCCGGCCGGCGCCACGCGCAATGGATCATGCGTCAAGCAGCATCTCAAAGCCCCCGAAGATCATCCGTTTGCCGTCGAACGGCATGTCGACCGACTGCAGACGCACATCGGCCATCACCTTGGCCATGCCGGCGTCGCGTACCTGGCGCGACGGCCAGACGATCCATGAGAACACCACGGTTTCATGCGGCTCGCGCTTGACCGCCATCGGGAACGAGGTCAGCTTGCCCTCAGGAACGTCATCACCCCAGCATTCCACGATTTGCAGCGCGCCGTGCTCCTTGAAGACGGCGGCAGCGATCCGGGCATGGTCGAGGTACTTCTGTTTGTCGGCAGTGGGAACGGGGATTACACATCCGTCGATGTATTGCATGGTCATGCTCCTGGTGGGCGGGGTTGAAAGGTGGTTCTGTACTGCTTAGTCGAACCGCATCCATCCAAATCGACAGCCTTGCAGAAAATAATCTGCGCCGCCCGCAAATCGCACGGCTGCGGGGCACCCGTGCATCACCCCAACGCAGCCAGGCGCTTGCGAAGAAAGCGCTGTTCCGGCTCCTGCTGCGCCAGTTCCAGCGCCCGCTGGTAGGCGGCACGCGCCTCGGTGGGTCGCGCAAGTCGGCGCAGCATGTCGGCTTGCGCAGCATGGGCGAGGTGGTAGTTCGCCAGTTCGCCCTGGGCCAGCAGGGCGTCGATCAGTGCCAGGCCGGCCGCCGGCCCGTCACGCATGGCGACCGCCAC
The DNA here is from genome assembly GCA_031383745.1 of Rhodoferax sp. Lineage (GTDB taxonomy): Bacteria > Pseudomonadota > Gammaproteobacteria > Burkholderiales > Burkholderiaceae_C > CAISIP01. The sequence goes on from JANMZX010000505.1 coordinate 2,897, forward strand.
GGCGCGATTCAGGTGCACCACCGGTGAATCATCGCGCTGCAGCAGGGCATCGTACAGGCCGGTGATCTGTGGCCAGTCGGTTGAGCTCGCCTCTCGGGCCTCGGAGTGCACCGCCGAAATCGCCGCCTGCAGCGCATAGGCGCCAAAGCGCGGCAAACCCAGTGCGTGCTCGGCCAGCGCGCAGCCCTCGGTGATGAAGCGGGTGTTCCACAGACTCCGGTCCTGCCCGTCGAGTGGCACCAGATCGCCTCGCGCGTCGGTGCGCGCGGCACGGCGCGACTCGTGCAACAGCATCAGTGCCAGCAGCCCGCAGACTTCGGCCTCCGGCAGCAACTCGTGCAGCAGGCGCGCGAGGCGGATCGCTTCATCACTGAGCTCGCTGCGCGTCACCGTCGCGCCCGAGGACGCGGAGTACCCTTCGTTGAACACCAGATAGACCACCCGCAGCACACTGGCGAGGCGCGCCGGCAGTTCATCGCGCCCGGGCACCTGGTAGGGAATCCGCGCCGCACGGATCTTCGCCTTGGCACGCACGATCCGTTGTGCCAGGGTGGGGGCGGGTAACAGGAAGGAACGTGCAATTTCTTCGGTGGTAAGGCCGCACACTTCGCGCAGCGTCAGCGCGATCTGCGCCTCGACGGCCAGGCCCGGGTGGCAGCAGGTGAAGATCAGGCGCAGGCGGTCGTCTTCGAGCAAGTCCTGCTCGGCCGTGGAGGCCGCCGGGTCGGCAATCGCCTCTGCCTCCTCGGCTACTTCGTCCCACGTGGTGAAGCGCTTTTGCCGGCGCAGGCTGTCGATGGCCTTGAAGCGCCCTGCCGACACCAGCCACGCAGCGGGATTGGCGGGAATGCCCTGGGTGGGCCACTGCTCCAGCGCAGCGCGAAATGCTTCATGCAGGGCGTCTTCGGCCAGATCGAAATCGCCGAGCAGGCGGATCAGCGTTGCCAGCACGCGGCGCGATTCCTGCCGGTAGATGTCGCTGATGTCGCGATCGGCTGCCTGCGACGGCTGCAGTTCGTCGTCCATCGTGCCCTCCTCCATCAGCCGCCGCTGCTGGCGGCCTGCTGCGCAGCAAGGTCCAGCCGCGCGAGCAACTCGTGCGGTGCATGGAGCAACCAGCCCACGTTGGCGCGGATCGCAAAACGATGCCCCTGCGGCTCCGGCAAGGCCAATCCTTGCTGCCGTGCACAGGCGCGCAGGCGGACGGGGTCGAGTCCGCCCACATCCAGCCACGCGGTGTTGGTGGCCTCGGTGCCGATCGGTGACAGAGTGAACCGGCCGTGACGCGCCAGCAGTGCGCGGAACGCATCGAAGTGCGCGAACACCTGCGGCCAGCTGCCCAGGCGCTCGTCCAGATGGGCCAGCACCATCACGGCCAGCGGCCAGAGCTGCGGCAAGGCACCGCCCAGGCGCCGGCGGTCGTGTTCGATACCTTCCAGCAGGTCGGCGGGCCCGGCCAGCGCGGCGCCGAACGGCAGGCCGAGCATCTTCCACAACGAGAGGTACACCGTATCAAAGGGGGCCGCGAAGCACTCGATGCTCCGCTGTGCAGATGCCGCAGCGATTGGCAGGCGGGCTCCATCCAGATGCAGCGCCACCCCCTGCGTACGCACCTGCGCGGTGACGCGGTCGAGCTCGGCCAGCGGAAACAGCGCATTCGAATAACGACGCACCGGGGTTTCGACCACCACGGCCCCCACGCCTTGGCGGACCTTGCCCGCGTGTGATGCCCGGATCACCTGCAGCGCCGC
>JANMZX010000627.1:0-1714 GCA_031383745.1 Rhodoferax sp.
CCTGTCGGACCCGGACAAGCGCCTGAACTACGACCGGGTACTGGGAGCAAGAAAGTGCAGCGTCGAACGCCGCGGCGCCGACACCGCGTCAGGTGCGCGGGGCGTCGGCCACTTCGTTGCGGGGCAAAACGCCTCCAGACCTTTCGGTTTCCGTCCGCTGGACTGATAGGCGGGTGCAGGCGCGCCTGTGTGGGAGATGCGTCGCCCATTTTTCTCGCGCCTTGGCAACGACGCCACAGGCCACCCAGCCACGGCAGGAGCGTGACCGCGTGGTCCAGGGAAGTGCCCGCCTTGCGGCGGCCCGCCGCTGACTTGACGCGGATCAATCTGGCCGACAGGGCCGGGACGCAGAATGGACCGCACCGGGTTGGCGGCTCTCGACGCTGCCACCTTCCACGCCATGAGCATCCGCAATCTCGACTCCCTGTTCTCCCCGGCCAGTGTGGCCATCTTCGGCGCGTCCAACCGCCCGTCCAGTGTCGGCGCGACGGTATGGCGCAACATGCGCAGTGGGCGGTTTGCCGGCGCCGTATACGCCGTCAACCCGAAACATCGTGAACTCGATGGACAGCCGGTGTATGCGGGCGTTGCCGACCTCCCTGAAGCGCCGGAACTGGCAGTGATCTGCACGCCTGCCCCGACCGTGGTGCCATTGATCGCGCAACTCGGGGCGCGCGGCACGCGCGCCGCGGTGGTGTTGACCGCCGGCCTGGACGCCCGCCAGAAGCAGGACATGCTCGACGCGGCGAGGCCCTGGTTGCTGCGTATCCTCGGCCCCAACTGCATCGGGCTGATGATCCCCGGTGTAGGCCTGAATGCGAGTTTCGCGCATGTCGATGCCTTGCCCGGTGAACTGGCTTTCGTCACCCAGTCGGGCGCGCTGATGACGGCCATGCTGGACTGGGCCGACGCGCGCAAGATCGGGTTTTCGCACCTGGTGTCGCTCGGTGAACACGCCGACGTCGATTTCGGCGACGTGCTCGACTACCTGGCCAGCGATTCCAGCTCCCGTGCCATCGTGATGTACATCGAGTCGATCACCTCGCCGCGCAAGTTCATGTCGGCGGCACGCGCGGCGGCTCGCAACAAGCCGGTCATCGTCGTGAAATCCGGCCGTTCCAGCCAGGGGCAACGCGCCGCCGCGTCGCATACGGGTGCGATGGCCGGCTCCGACCTGGTCTACGACGCGGCCATCGCCCGCGCCGGCATGTTGCGCGTGGACACGATGCTGCAGCTGTTCCTGGCGGCCGAGACCCTGACCCGCTTTCGCGGCAACCTGGCCGACCGGCTGACGATCGTCACCAATGGCGGCGGCGCCGGTGTGCTGGCCGCCGATGCCTGCGCCCATATCGGGGTCGAACTCGCCGAGTTGTCCGACATCACCCTGCAGCGACTCGACGCCGTGCTTCCGGCCAACTGGTCGCGCTGCAACCCGCTGGACATCATCGGCGATGCACCGGTCGCGCGTTATGTGCAGACCTTGCAGGCGCTCAATGACGACCCGTCAACGGATGCGGTTTTGTTCATCCACGCGCCAACCGCGATCGTGCCGAGTGCCGACATCGCCCAGGCCCTGGTGCCGCTGGCACAGAGAAAACCGGCACACTGGATGGGTTGCTGGCTCGGTGAAACGGCCGTGGCGCAGGCGCGCCAGACGTTCCAGGACGCAGGTGTCGCCTGTTACGAGACGCCGGAGCTGGCGGTGCGCGCGTTC
>JANMZX010000213.1:0-9204 GCA_031383745.1 Rhodoferax sp.
AGCACCTGCTGGAAGTGGCGCAGACGATCTCGCTGCTGTCCACCATCAGCGAACGCGAAACCGACCAGAACGTGGTGACCCTGTCCACGCTGCACGCGTCCAAGGGGCTGGAATGGCCGCATGTGATGCTGGTGGGCGTGACCGAAGGCATGTTGCCGTTCAAGCTCGGCGACGAGGCCAACCCCACTGGCCGCGCGGACGGCCCGATGAGCGAGAGCCTGACTGGGCGCTTGGAGGAAGAACGCCGCCTGATGTACGTCGGCATCACCCGCGCCCAGCGCAGCCTGGCGGTGAGCTGGACGCGCAAGCGCAAGAAGGGGCGCGAGATGGTGGCGGCACTGCCCAGCCGCTTCATTGCAGAGATGGCGCTGGACGCAAAGACCGTCAAGGAGGACCCGCGCGCCAAGCTCAAGGCGCTGCGGGCGGAATTTGCCAAGAAGGCCGAGGATGCGGCGGCACTGAGCCTGGCGGCGTCTGGTCGCTGAACTGCGGCAAACGGCGCGCGGTTCGGACGGTGCCTCAGGAATCCAGGGCGTAGGGCGCCGCGGGCCCCGATGCGCCGTCTGTAGCCGAGATCAAGCGCGGTTCGATCAGCTCCATGACGCCGTCATGAATGACAACAATGGCAGTTCCGGTCTGGGCGGCCACTTGTCGGGCGCGCCAGGCTGCCCGTTCCATCGCGACCTGCGATAGGCGCAGATCCGGGTCACGCGCGCTGCCAAGAGGCTTGATGCTCATGGTTTCTCGATCCAATCCAACAGCACAGGGGCGGGGCCTGAATTGTCGTACAAGACCCATGCGTCCCATGAAATTGCGCTGGCCTGCCACGAAGCGCCGCCGAATCACCACCTCCGGGACGTCGTGTCCGCCCTGTCGCACGCGCTGCGCCACACGCGCAATCGCCGCCTCGGGCGTATCGAGTTGCAGAAAAATCAACTTGACCTTGTAACCCGCAGTTCGCCAAAGATTGATCTGTCGCAGATACCCTCGGCCCGACAGTGTCGTCTCGAATGCAAAACTCTGCCGCGCGGCAAAATGGCGCTCCAACTCCTGCAGCATCAACCGCCCCGCTCGCAAGGCGGCGGCTTCTGGCGCAAATGGTGCCAACCCCGCAGCAATCAAATCTGCATTCACGAACACGGGGCAAGCAGCCTCGTTGGGCAGGAACTCGCGCGCGAATGTAGTCTTGCCAGCCCCGTTGGGCCCGGCGATGATGATCACGCGTAGCGGGTCGCCCATCGGTCGGCTTTCAAGAGGTTCAGAATGCAGCTTTTCACTCTACCTGATTTCCAGGAGTCACCGCCATGAAGTCCCCTCTGCAAATGATCTTGAGCGCCATGCGCCGCACCGCCCTGCTGGGCAGCTTGCTGGCCGCGGGCCTCGCCCAGGCCCAGACCGGCCCGGTCAAGCTGCTGGTCGGTTTCCCGCCCGGTGGCGGCACCGACGCCATCGCGCGCACGCTGGCCGACAAGCTCAGGGACCAGCTCGGCATGCCGGTGGTGGTGGAGAACAAGGCCGGTGCCGGTGGGCAACTCGCGGCGCAGGCGCTCAAGACGGCCGCGCCGGACGGCATGACACTGTTCCTGTCGCACGACCATACGATCTCGATCCTGCCGCAGGTGGTGAAGAACCCCGGGTTCGATCCGGCGAAGGATTTTGTCGCGGTGGCCGGTTTTGCGACCTTCGTGAATGCGCTGGCCGTTTCGGGCGGCACGCCGGCCAAGAGCGTCAATGAGTATGTGGCGTGGGTGAAAAGCGCCGGTGCCGGCAAAAGCACGGTCGGCATCCCGGCGCCGGCATCGACCCCCGAGTTCCTGGTCAAGGTGGTGGCGCAGAAATACAGCCTCGACCTGCAGGCCGCACCCTACCGCGGCAGCGCGCCGATGATGGCCGACATGCTGGGCAACCAGATCGCCGCGGGCATCGGGTCCGTACCCGACTTCATCGAGATGCACAAGGCCGGCAAGATCCGCGTCATCGGTGTGCTGGGTGGCGCGCGGCAGGCCACGCTGCCCGAGGTGCCAACCTTCGCCGAACTCGGGCTGACGGGTTTCGAGGACATGCCCTACTACGGCATCTTCGCGCCGGCCGGCACGCCCAAGGCCTTCATCGACAGGTTCTCCGACGCGCTGGCCAAGGTGGTGGCGATGCCCGACGTGCGCGAGCGCCTGAGCGCGATGGGCCTGACGGTCGGTTTCATGCCGCAGCAGCAACTGGCCACACGCGAACAGGCTTATACGCAGGTATGGGCCCGGCTCATCAAGGCCAGCGGGTTCCAGGCGCAGTAGGCGCGACCCGCCGACACCTGGCGCTCAGCGCCGGATCGCATTCGGGAAATACAGCGCCGTCAGGCTCTGGCTGTGCACCGGCGAAAAACCGTCGGTGTAGGCGTCGCGCGTTTCGGTGGCATAACGCCGCCAGGCGCGCACCCAGTGGATGTGGTCACTGACTTCCAGCAGCCCGATGGTCTCGCGGTCGCCGATCAGGATGCCAAAGACGCGCAGGCCGCGGCGCGCCTTGCAGTCGCGCAGCATGGCCAGTGTCGCTGGCGTAACACCGAACTCGCCGTCGCTCACGAGCAGGATGTCGGCCTGCGCATACGCCGGGTCCGCGTCCACCAGCTCCACGGCACGCTCCAGCGGCGTCTGCACATCCGTGCCGCCGTCGAAGGCCTGGCCCATCAGGTCGAGCAGATGGTGCAGCCCGTCGGTGGTCAGCGCCAGCGCGCGCTCCTGCAGTTCACCCGCGCCGCCGAAAGCGAGCAGCCTGCAGGCCCGTGTGGCGGCGTGCGCGCTGCGCAGGGCCTGCAACACACAGGCCTTGGCCACGTTCTCGGGTGCGCCGCGCATCGAGCCCGAGGTGTCCAGGCACACCAGCAGCGGGCCGCGCCCGAGCGGCTCGGGCCGCGTGGTGCTGGCCGCCACACGCCGCGCATCCGGCACCAGCCGCCATTGGGTGAGCACCGCCTCGTCCTCGTAGGTCAGCAGTTGCTGCTCGGCAAAACGTGCGCGCCACAGCCGCTTGAGCAGCGGATGGCGCACCATCGCCGCCTCGCTGGCCAGCATGCGGGCGATCTGCCCCGAGCGTTTGACGCCTCGCACCTCACTGGGCTGGTCGACGAGGTGGGTGGTGACTGCCACGGCCACCATCGGCCGGGGCACTTCCGGCGCTGGCAGCGCATGCTCGGCCGGTGGCAGCGTGGCCACGACCTGCGAGCGGCCGATGGCGTCGATGAAGGCGGTGAGTTCGCGCAACTGGGCCAGCAGTTCGCCGATGCGCCGCGCCTCGACCCACTCGCGGCTGGACAGGCGCCCGCGCAGGTCGTCCCATTGCAAGTCGGCCAGATCGCCCAGGCTCTTGAACAGCACCAGCACCTCTTCCCAGCCCTTGCGCTGCTGCGTCCAATCCGCCCGGAAAGCCGCCGCCATGCGTCCGATCGCCTGCTCGCGTGGCTCACCCACCGGTCGGTCGATCAGCTGGTCCAGGTGCCAGAGCATGACGCGCACCACATGACGCGCCATCGCGGCACTGCCCTCGGTGAGCCCACACAGCCCGAGTTCGGCCACCAGCGCACGCAGCGCGCCCACAGCATCCGCGTCGGCAAAATCGGCGCACAGGGCCGGCAGCTGACCGGCCACCAGCGCGTGCTCCCAGAGCGGCAGGTGCTGCAAGCGCTCGCCCGTGACGCCGCTGCTGCAGACCAGTGCCGGCATCCACAGGCTGCGCTCCATGCCGGCGAGCAGGTGGTAGGGGGCATTGGCCACCGCCTGCACCGGCGAAACGGACGGTGTCACTGCGCCACCACCATCGGCGCCGGCGTGCCGCAAGCCGCCGCCGCGTCGTCCACCGGCAGCTGCGCGAAGCCCCGGTGGACCGCGTGCAGTTGTGCCACCAGGGCGCCCGCCCGTTCCTCGTTGCTGCGGTGCGCCGCGGCGATCCGCGCGCGCCAGGAGGGCGGCAGCCAAAGGTGTGCATCGGCGCCGGCCATCGCCTGCTGCCCGGTGGCCCGGGCGGCGTGCCAGGCGGCGGTCGCGCACTGCAGCGCCTCGTCGACCTGGGCCAGGCGGGCGTCCACATGCACCTGGCTGTAGCGCCGCAGCGCCAGGTCCGACACGATACGCAGCAGGGCGTTGTCCTTGCCCGCGTCTTCGCCCCCGATGGCCCGCGCCAGGGCCAGTTTGCCGGCGGCATCGTCCCCCTCGACCGATTGCGCCGCAGTCTCGATGCCGAGTTGCTGGTCGAACGCCTTGACAGCCCGGGTCAGCCATTGCAGGTCCAGCGCCTGCGCCTGCGCCACCGTGTGCAGGAACCACTCCACCAGGGCGTCGACCTGGCCAGGCCGGCTGCACAGGGCAAACGGCAGCAGCCACAGGTCCCAGGCCTGCACAGCCGGCTGGCCACGGCTGGCCGCCTGCACCTGCAGTAAACCCACCAGCTTGCGCCAGCGGCGGTCCGACACGGTCACCGCCTGCGCCGCGCACCAGGCCCGCATGTCGACCAGCAGGCCGAGCACGTCATCGGGCAGCACGACCCGGCGCGCGCGCTCACGCAAGGGCTCGAGGCTGGCCGTGGCGATGCGCGCCTGCACTGCGGGCTCACCGGCGGGCAGCGCCAGCAGGGCCGGGAAACTCGCATCGCGCACCGGCGCCACCGGCACGCGCAACAGGAACCGGTCGTGGAACGCCTGCAGCGCCTCGTCGTCGGGCACGTCGTTCGTGGCCCCCACGACACTGATCAGCGGCACCCGGGCGCGCCCGCTGCCGTTGTCGAACTCGCGCTCGTTGAGCAGGGTCAGCAGCGCATTCAGGATCGCCGAATTGGCCTTGAACACCTCGTCCAGGAAGGCCACCTGCGCCGTGGGCAGGAAGCCATCGGTGAGGCGTTCGTAGCGGTCCTCCTCCAGCGCCCTGAGCGAGAGCGGGCCGAACAGCTCCTCGGGCACCGAGAAGCGGGTCAACAACCGTTCGAAATAACGTGCACCGACGAAGGCGCGCTGCAATCGGCGCGCCAGCGCGCTCTTGGCGGTGCCCGGCGGGCCGACCAGCAGCACATGTTCGCCGGCCAGCGCCCCCAGCAGCAATACGCGCACCGTTTCATCGCGTTCGAGCAATCCGCGGTCCAGATCGGCCAGGGTGTCGGTGATCAGTTGTGCATCCATGGGGCGATTTTCAGGCGAAATCCGCGCGTTCCAGGCCGGATCGGCGGCAGATATGATGGATGTGCAACACAGCGCGCATGGCCTGTGTGGAGACACAGCGAATGAACCGGATCCTCAAGACAGTTTTGACCGTGACCGCTGGTGTGCTGGTGCTCGCTGGTGCGGCCGCTGCCTGGTACGTCTACGCCAAGCAGCCGCAGCGCAGCGGCACCCGGGACCTGGGCGGCCTGCAGGGCAGGGTGGAGGTACGTTATGACGAACGCGGCGTGCCGCATATCCGCGCCGGCAATGAAGCCGACCTGTACCGGGCGCTGGGGTATGTGCAGGCCCAGGACCGCCTGTTCCAGATGGAGATGGCGCGTCGCCTCGCGCGCGGTGAACTGGCCGAGATCCTGGGGCCGAAGCTGCTCGAGGTAGACCGCTTGTTCCGCACGCTGGGCATCCGGGAGCGGGCCGATGCCTACCTGCAGCGCATCGACACGCGCAGCCCCGCATACCGCGCCCTGCTGGCCTACCTGGACGGTGTCAACCAGTTCCAGGCCAGCCACCCGGCGCCGATCGAATTCGACGTGCTGGGTATTCCCAAGCGGCCGTTCACGCCGCAGGACACGGTGTCGGTGGCTGGCTACCTGGCCTACAGTTTTGCGTCGGCCCTGCGCACCGAGCCGGCCATGACCCACATCCGCGACAAGCTGGGGCCCGCCTACCTGAAGATCTTCGACCTCGACTGGCACCCTGAGGGCGTGGACACGGCGGGCCCGGTGGCACGGCTGGACGAGCGGGACTGGCGGGGCCTGAACCGCATGGCGTTGGCCAGCCAGCAGGTGCAGGGCAACACCTGGGCCCCGCCGTTCGAGGGCAGCAACGCCTGGGTCGTCTCCGGCCGGCGCACCGCCAGCGGCAAACCCCTGCTGGCCGGCGACCCGCACATCGGGTTCTCCGCGCCGGCGGTCTGGTACGAAGCCCACCTGTCGGCCCCCGGGCTGGATCTGTACGGCCACTTCCAGCCGCTCAACCCGCTGGCCCTGCTCGGGCACAACCAGCAGTTCGGCTGGAGCATGACCATGTTCCAGAACGACGACATGGACCTGGTGGCCGAGAAAACCAACCCGGCCAATGCCAGCCAGGTATGGCACCAGGGCCGCTGGGTCGACCTGCAGGAACGCCAGGAGACGATCACCGTCAAGGGTGCGGCGCCGGTGCAACTGGTGCTGCGCCGCTCGCCGCACGGCCCGATCATCACCGACGCGTTCCGCGACAGCCTTGGCGCCACGCCGGTGGCGCTGTGGTGGGCTTTCCTGGAGACCGAGAATCCGATCCTGGACGCGTTCTACGACCTGAACCGGGCCGACACGCTGGACAAGGCGCGTGCGGCAACCAGCAAGATCCACGCGCCGGGACTCAACGTGGTGTGGGCCAATGCGGCTGGCGACATCGCCTGGTGGGCAGCCGCCAAACTGCCGCGCCGCCCGCCGGGCGTGAACCCGACCTTCATCCTGGACGGCAGCGCGCCGGAATCCGACAAGCCGGGTTTTCACCCGTTTGGCGACAACCCGCAGGAGGAGAACCCGGCGCGCGGTTATATCGTCTCGGCCAACCACCAGCCCAAACCGCCCAGCGGCGTGCCGGTACCCGGGTATTACCACCTGCCCGACCGGGTGCAGCAGATCAACAGCCGGCTGCGCAACGATGCGGTCAAATGGGACAGCAGCAACTCCCAGGCGCTGCAGCTCGACAGCCAGACCGCCTACGGCCCGCGCACGCTGCGGATCCTGATGCCGCTGCTGCGCGATACCGTGACCGCACCCGCGGAACGCGCCCTGCTGGACCAGCTCGCCGCATGGGACGGCCGCCACGACATCGGGCTGACGGCTCCGACGGTCTTCACCCAGCTGCAGTACAGCCTGGCCACCGTCACCCTGTCCGACGAGATGGGCGCCGTCCAGTTCAAGAACCTCCTCGGCACCCGGTCGCTGGACCAGGCCCTGCCCCGCCTGCTCGCCGATGCGGCGTCACCGTGGTGGGACGACCGCAGCACCGCCGCCGTCGAGACGCGCGCCGACACGCTTAAAAAAGTCTGGCGCCATGCGCTCGACCACCTCACCGCCACGCTGGGACAGGACCAGGCCCAGTGGACCTGGGGCCGGGCCCACACGCTGACGCACAACCATCCGCTGGGCCAGCAAAAGCCGCTGGACCGGCTGTTCAGCGTCGGGCCGTTCGCCGCCCCCGGCGGGCGCGAGATCCCCAACGCCATGGGCAGCAGCATCGGGCCCGCCCCCTGGGCCGTGACCTACGGCCCGTCCACGCGGCGCATCATCGACTTCGCCGACGCCAGCCAGGCACTGGGCATCAACCCGGTGGGCCAGAGCGGCGTGTTGTTCGACGCGCACTACAGCGACCAGGCGCTGCGCTTCATGGCCGGCGCGTATGTGCGCCAATGGCTCACGCCCGAGGATGTGGAGGCGCATACCCGCAGCACCCTGGTGCTGGCGCCCGCACGCTGATCTCCCGCATTCGATTCCTGTCCGTCACCCTTCACCGAGAAACTCCATGACCATCATGCCCCCCTCCACCGCCCTGCAACTGCGTTCGCTGATCAAGAGCAGCGGTGAGCTCGAAATCACGCTGGCCGATGTGCCGGTGCCCGACCCGGCGCCCGACGAGGTGCTGGTGCGCATCGAGGCCGCGCCGGTGAACCCGTCCGACCTGGGCCTGCTGTTCGGCGCCGCCGACATCGGCACGGCCAAGGTCGGCGGCACGCCGGAGCGCCCTGTGCTGACCGCCAGCGTGCCGGCCAAAGTGATGCCCGGCATGGCCGGCCGCGTAGACCAGTCGATGCCGGTGGGCAACGAGGGCGCCGGCGTGGTGGTCAAGGCCGGCAGCTCGCCCGCGGCCCAGGCGCTGCTGGGCAAGACCGTGGCCCTGATCGGTGGCGCCATGTATGCGCAGTACCGCGCGATGAAGGCCTCGCAGTGCCTGGTGCTGCTACCCGGCACCACGGCCGCCGAGGGGGCGTCGTGTTTTGTCAACCCACTGACCGCGCTGGGCATGGTAGAGACCATGCGCAACGAAGGCCACAAGGCGCTCGTGCACACCGTGGGTGCGTCCAACCTGGGCCAGATGCTCAACCGCGTCTGCCTGAAGGACGACATCGGCCTGGTCAACATCGTGCGCAAGCCGGAACAGGAAGCGCTGCTGCGCAGCCAGGGCGCCCTGTTCGTGTGCAACTCCAGCGCGCCCACCTTCATCGACGACCTCACCGAGGCGCTGGTGGCCACCGGTGCCACCATCGCCTTCGACGCGATCGGTGGCGGCAAGCTGGCCGGGCAGATCCTGCAGTGCATGGAGACCGCCGTCAACCGCAGCGCCAAGGAGTACAGCCGCTACGGCTCCAACGTCCACAAGCAGGTCTACATCTACGGCGGGCTGGACCGCAACCCGATCGAACTGCCGCGCAACATCGGCATGGCCTGGGGTACCGGCGGCTGGTTGCTGTTTCCGTTCCTGGGCAAGGTCGGCGCGGCCCGCGCGCAACAACTGCGCGAGCGGGTGGTAGCCGAACTCAAGACAACCTTTGCCAGCCACTACACGCAGCAGGTGTCGCTGGCCGAAGCGCTGCAACTCGACGCCGTCGCCGTCTACGGCAAGCAGGCGACGGGTGCCAAGTTCCTGATAGTGCCGCACAAGCCGGGCTGACATGGCCGACATGCCGCCCGGGTATCGATGCAGGCGCTGGAGGACGATGACCGCTTTCGGCCCATTGCGGACGTTCGTAGTCCTTGCCAGTTGTTGCATTGGCGTTGGCGCGCGTCGCGGCAGCCGGTACCCGGCGCAGGCTCATGCTGGGGCGGTCGGCACTGCGTGTCCGACTGCCCTGCGGTGCTCCCGCAAGGGTCGGGCCGCAGAACTCACTACGCGCCCTGCGGGCGCTGCGTTCGGACAGCCGCGGCCAGAATGACAACGAAGTGCGCTGCGCGCACCGACCCTTGCGGTCCGCTCCTCGGCGCCCCAGAAATCGCCCGCACCGGGTACCGCCTGCCGCG
>JANMZX010000215.1:0-11147 GCA_031383745.1 Rhodoferax sp.
TTCCAGAATATTCCGCACCGACCGTGTATCCCCGCAGTGTGTGCGGTGGACATTGCGTTGGCCCACGCGGACTCGCAACATCTGGTTGCCGCTGCGCGGCGTGTGTTGCGTGCCGGTGGCCTTCAACGTTGGGCATCCCAATGACACCGCCTACCGGGTATTTAACATCTGCCGCACTCTTCTCCTACACGACAGCAGCTTTGGTGGGGTATCCGTCTGCCGCCGTTCGCTCGGCAGCCGGCTTTGCACCGAACGGCGGCTTCTGGTTTGCCATTATTTTTCTGCTCGGAACCGGGCTCACGGTCTACAGCGCTATCCCCAAATCGACAGGCCTGCTCAAGATGAATTGGCTTGTCATCCTCATGGCTTGCATTGCTGTCTTCCTGACATGCCTGTCCATCAACCCGGCCGCAGTAGGCGAAAATGCCGAGATGGTGTTGTTGTTCTCCGTATTCACTCTTGGCTCACCCTATCGGCTCCCACTCGCAGGACTTGTGCTCCATGTCGGCGCTTGCGCCAAGGTCAAAGACGAAAGCTGATCGCTCCATGCCCAACATCCCAATGCACCGGACCGTCAAAAAGCTGCGCTTTTTTGCCGTCCGGTGATTTCTAACGTTGGGTGTCAAAGTCGGAGCATCGAGTTCGTTCGAACGAAATGGAGGAAAGCCCATGGCCTCAACACCGGAACAAAACCGTCGCAATGCGATGGCGTTTTACGACCTGATGTTCAACCAGTGCAAGCCGAGAGCCGCAGTTGAACTCTATGTCGGTGCAAGCTACACGCAGCATAATCCGCACGTCGCTGAGGGCAAAGACTCCTTCATCGAGTACTTCGAACGGATGGCGCGAGAGTACCCCGGCAAGAAAGTCTCCTTCAAGCGCACGGTCGCGGAAGGCGACCTCGTGGTTCTTCACTGCCATCAGGTCTGGCCCACCGATGCAAACAAGGACTGGGCCGGCATCGACATCTTTCGCTTCGACGAGGCTGGCAAGGTCGTCGAACATTGGGACGTCTTGCAAGTCGTCCCTGCCGAAGCCCAGCACGGCAACGGCATGTTCTAGCCGGTGCCATTGTCAATGCGCGAGCCCGTAACCACATTGACTTGTACCCCTTGCTGGAGCAAGCGGTACAAGTCGATGATTGACAGGCCGCTGCATCCGACAGCCTTCGGCGCCGGCTGACCGGCGTCATTGGCCCGACATCCGAAGCTGCAAGAGGAGCATCATGAGCAAGGTATTCGTCAACATCGGACTGACACTCGATGGCTACATGGCACCGGAAGGAATGACCATGGGCAAGCCCGAGTACAAGAACTGGGGCGCCAAGTGGGGTGCGCTGATGGCCTGGATATTCAATCAGCAGTACTTCCGCGAGAACCTCAAGCTCGGACCAGGGGGCGAGACCGGTCCGGTCAACGACCTGCTTCGCAGCACCACCGAGCGCATCGGCGCCAACATCATGGGCAAGCGCATGTTCGACCAGGGCGAGGTCGCCTGGCCGGAGGAGGCTCCGTTTCACACGCCGGTCTATGTGCTCACCCATGAGAAACGCGAGCCCTGGGTGCGCCCCGGTGGGACGACATTTCACTTCATCCGTGAGGGGCCGGAGCACGCCCTGGCGCTGGCTCGGGAATCGGCAGGCAGCCGCGACATCCGTGTTGCGGGGGGAGCGGAGGTGATCCAGCAGTATCTGAACCTGGGTGCCGTAGACGAACTGGAAATCGCCCTGGCGCCGGTGCTGTTCGGCGGCGGGCGGCGTCTGTTCGAGAACCTGCGCGAGCCCGGGCCGCAGTTTCGCATCGACAGGGTGCTGGATGGCCCGGCCGCCACGCACCTGCGCTATGTGCGCCAGTGAGGGTGGCCTGACATGCGGTGGCAGCGGTCGGTCTGCTGCGTGGCGCGCCGATTGACCGGAACGTCGGGCCGACGGCAACGCTCGCTGGAGCAATCTGTGCCATGACGACACCGACAGCAGATCACCAGGCGCGGCTACTACCGCGCCATGTGGCCGTCATCGGCGCGGCCGGTGGTCTCGGCCAGGGAATACTCGGCGTGTGCCGGAGAGCGGGGGTGGGTTTTACGGCCATCGTCCGTTCCCGGCCGCAGCGCATCACCGACGTGCCGGTCGGATCGCGCGTTGTTGTCGTGAAGTCTCTCGGCGATCGCTCCGCCCTCACAGAGGCATTCGCCGGCGCAGATGCCGTCCTCACCGCGCTCGGAGTCACGCCAACGGCACAGGAGCACTCCGCCTTGCTGTCGGCGAACATGGCCACGGTAGAGCAGTCCATGCTGGATGCGGGCGTCGATCGCATTCTCGTCGTCAACACCTTGCTCACGCCACTGCCAGGGCATCCTGCAAGCCGCATCCTGCGCTTCTTCATGTGGATGCCCGGGACGATGGGCCGCGGAGCGCGTGAACAGCGAGCGATGGTGGATGCGCTGGGCCACGGGGCCTTCTCGTCGCTTCGCTGGACGCTCGTGCGCGGCGGATTGAACTCCCGCGGCAAGCATGAGCGTCCCGTGGCCTCGGCGGACTGGGCCGGTGCAGCCAACTCCTGGTCACCCGTTTCGTATGCGGCCATGGGCCGATGGATGCTGGAGGAGGCAGCGGCCAATGCGTTCGTCCGCGCTGCACCGCTGGTGTCACGGCGGCGCACCTGACCACGGCCGACCGGCGGTCTGAATCCAGGTGGAGCGTCGTTGTCTGGCTCGGCCACCCCTGGACGGGCGATTTGTGGCGCGCCGTCTCTCGGCATCCCCGTATGTCTACGACATCTGCCTGCGCTCGACCACCATGGCGCTCGCCACCCCGGCCGCGCCGCAGATCGAGATGCAGCCGTAGCGCGCGCCGCGCCGTTCCAGTTCGTCGAGCAGCACGCTCACCAGCGCGGCGCCGGTGCAGCCCATCGCGTGGCCGATGGCGATCGCGCCACCATTGACGTTCACGCGGTCATGGCCCACCTGCATCTCGTCCATGAAGTGCAGCGCCATCGCGGCAAATCCCTCGTTGATCTCGAACTGGTCGATGTCCTTCGCCTGCAGGCCGGCGCGGGCCAGTGCGAGGCGCGCCGCATCCACGGTGCCGGTCAGCGCCAGCATGCGGTCGGAGCCGCAGTCGGCAAAACCGGCGATGCGTGCCCGCGCTGCCAGGCCGGCGCGCTGCAGGGCGGCTTTCGAGCCCACCAGGACGGCGGCGGCCGCATCGGCCATCGCCGGCGAATTGCCGGCGTGGTGCAGGTGCGCGATAGTGGCAAGCCCGTAGCGCCGGCACAGCTGTGCGTCCCATCCGGCGTCGTCGCCCTTGGCGCCCCACTGGGCAAAGGCGGGCTGCATGGTGGACAGGGTCTGCGCTGTGGTGCCGGCGCGTATGTTCTCGTCGCGGTCCAGCAGTAGCTGCCCGTCGGCACCGGTCACCGGCAGCAGGGACGGCTGCATGCCGCGCGCAGAGGCCGCGGCGGCGCGCTGCTGGGAGGTGGCCGCATAGGTATCGAGCATCTCGCGGGTGTAGCCGCGTTGCGTGGCGATCGCGTCGGCGGCAATGCCGATCGGCACCAGGTGCGTCTGCATCTGCAGCTCCGGGTCGTGCGTGAGCGGCCCCTGGTCGCTGCCCATCGGAACACGCGACATCATCTCGACGCCGCCACCCACCGCCAGCGTGTCGCCGTGCAGCGCCTGCAGCGCGGCAAAGTTGGTTGCCGACAAACCGGACGCGCAGTAGCGGTTGATCGTGACGGCCGACACGCTGTCGCACCAGCCAGCCAGCGGCAGTGCCAGGGTGCCGACGCTGCTGCCCTGGTCGCCGGTCTGCGTGACGCAGCCGAAGATGGCATCGTTCACGCGGCCGGTGTCCAGGGCGGTGCGCCGCGCCAGCCCGCGCAGCGCCTGCGCCAGCAACTCGGCGGGCTTCACGCTCTTGAGGCTACCCTTGTCGTTGCCTTTGCCGCGCGGCGTGCGCACGGCGTCGGCGATCCAGGCGTCGGTCATGGTGTGGTCTCCGGGAATGTTCGTGCCAGCTCCTGCAGCAGGCGGGCAAACGAGTCGTTGGCGCTGGCATACGGCTGCAGGGCCTTGCTCTGCAGGCCATGCACCACCTCGCCGACCGGGCCCGCGTGCAGCGCCATCGCGTCGCTCTCGCCGGTGCCGGCACGCCGCACCAGGCCGGCGCCGCTCACCAGCACCTCGCCGGTGACGTCGCACTGCGGGCTGCACAACCAGCCGACCAACGGCGCCACCAGGGCGGGGTCGAAACTGGTGGCCATCCCGGGGCGCATATAGGGCGCGGTCATCTGCGAATAGCCGTAGGGCGCGATCACATTGACCAGCACGCCATGACGCCGGCCTTCGATGGCGAGCGAGCGCATCAGGCCAATGACGGCGGCCTTGGCGGCGGAATACGCCGCCTGCCCGTGGTTGGCGTGCAGGCCGGCGCTGGACGCGGTGAGCACCATGCGGCCGTAACCCCGCGCCAGCAGCTGCGGCCAGGCGGCATGGGCCAGGTGCAGGTTGCCGAAAAAGCTGGTGTCGAAAATCGCGCGGAATTCGGCCAGGCCCTGCTTGTGGAACGCTGTGGGGTGGTCCATGCCGGCATTGGCGACCACGATGTCCAGGGTTCCGAAACTCTCCAGCGCCTGCTGCACCATCGCCGGGCCGCTTGCAGGGTCGGTCACGTCGCTCCAGTCGGCGAGCGCGGTGCCGCCGGCCGCGCGTATCGCCGCCACGGTCTGCGCGGCGGAGGTCTGAGCGTCGCTTTCGCCCGCATGACGACGGTTGTTGACCAGCACCTTGGCACCGCGTGCGGCCAGGTGCAGCGCGTAGGCTCGGCCCAGTCCCTTGCCGGCACCGGTCACGATGGCGGCCCGACCGTGTAGCTCGTCGACCTGAGTCACTTCGATCCACCCCACGGAAAGAAGGCCGGCACCCGGCGCATGTAGTCGGCATAGGCGGGTTTGGTCTTGGCCAGATAGCGGTCCTGCATGGGTGTGGCCGAGCCGGCGGCCATGAACCAGGTGACGTAGACCGGGCAGACCAGCGCCAGCCAGCCCCAGGGGTGCACCAGGCCCAGCGCGCCAAAGCTCCACCACACCATCGCCTCGCCAAAGTAGTTGGGGTGGCGCGTGAGGCCCCACAGGCCGGTGTCGAGCACCTGGCTGCGGTCGGTGCGGGTCTTCTTGAACCGCTCCAGCTGCAGGTCGCCCACGGCTTGAAACCAGAAGCCGATGGCGAACAGCAGCAGCGCCAGCGCATGTTGCCAGCCCAGCGCGCGCGGGCCGGCGGCCACGGCGGCGATCAGGCCGAGCGACCACAACCACACCAGCACACCCTGCATCATGAACACCTGGAAGAAGCTCCACCACCACCAGTGCGCACCAAAGCGCTTGCGCCAGGCGGCGTAGCGGCCGTCCTCGCCGTGCCCGGCATTGCGCAAGCCGATATGCAGCGACATGCGCAGGCTCCAGGCGCTCACCAGGGCCACGGTCACGATCTCGTGCGCCGACCAGGTGCCGCGCTGCGCGATCAGCACCACCACCGGAAGCGCGGCCGCCAGCGGATAGGCCACGTCCATGATGCCGCTGTCGCGCTTTAGCAGGCTGAGCAGCCACACGCCGGTCAGCAACACGCCGGTGATCACCGCGGCGCGCATGGTGATCGCCAGGAACCAGGAACCGGGCACGTTCTTCGTGCTGGCCAGCCAGGCCAGACCGACCAGCAGCGCGGCGGCCGGAAACAGCAGTTCGCGCAGTGTGCCCACTCGCAGTTCCGGCCGGCGCCGGAACACCAGCAGGGCCCCCACCCACAACAACCACAGGGCCGCGGCGCCGAATGCCAATGCGGTCTTCATCATGACGGCGCCCTCAGCAGCCCGTCGCGGATGTCTGCGCCGCTGGCCCAGCAGGAGTGGGTGCCGCTGCACAGCTTGTGCGGCAGCTCGATGCGGCACACCGGGCCGTCGGCGAAGCGCTTGCAGTCGATCAGCAGCGCCTCGGAGCGCTGGGTGTTCTCGTTGGTGATGAAGGTGACGAGGTAACCGTCGTCCTCGTCCCTGGCGCCGATGCGCGGCGCGAACGGCGCCTCGCTGGCGAACTGGCCCTCGGGCAGACGGATCTCCCAGGATTCGCCGGTGTGCAGGTCGTGCTTGACGTAGCCATGGAACAGGAACCAGCCCGGCACCTGCACCGCGCTGTACGCGTAGCGGTAGCGGCGCGTGGCGTAGCGCTGGTTGAACATGCCGAATTCGAGGATGCGCTCGTCCAGCCGCTGCTCGGTGGTCTTGCCGGTGGCCAGGTTGAAGCGCCATCGGTGCAGGTGGGTGCCCATCTTGTACTGGTCCAGGTAGGACATCATGCGCTCGTAGCCCTTGGGCGCGCCGTCGAAGTTCTTGGGCTCGGGTTCGTCCTCGAAATAACCGTCCAGCACGATCTCGTCGCCTTCCTCGTAGGCATTGAGCCAGTGCAGCACGAAGGTCGGCACCGCCTCGAACCAGCGGATCTCGCTGCTCTGGCCGCGGCGCGGGATGATGGCGAAACGCGAGGGCTGTTCGGGGTGGAACTTCACCACGTGTCTGCCCTGTTTCAGCAGCTCCGGATCCCAGTACAGCGGGAAGTCGTTCAGGATCGCGTAGTGCTCGGTGTAGGCCATGTCGTGCGGCAGCCTGGGGCCGGGCAGCGGGATCGGCACGTAGTGCACCAGCTGGTCGTGGCGGTCCACCACGCCGTAGTGCATGTAGGGCGGGTATTTGGAATAGTTGAAGAACAGCATCTCGCCATTGGACTCGTCCACTTTCATGTGGGCCGAGATGCCGTCCAGCGGAGACCAGGGCGGAATACCCTGCTGCTCCAGCGTGAACGGGTCCATGCGGTAGCCCTCGCCGCACTGGTAGTAGGACGTGAGCGCCCGGCCCGCATGCACCACCACATCCGTGCTCGATGCGTCCTTGATCGCGCCGTGGGCGCCCCAGCCCGGGCGGGTGGAGAGCCGCGGGTCTTCCATCAGCCCGGCCCACAGGCGGTGCCCGGCCTCCTGTTCCGCGCGCAGGCCCTTGGTGGCGATGAAGCGGTTGCGGTAGCTGGCTTTGCCGTCCCTGAACTGGACCATGTGGACCATGCCGTCGCCGTCGAACGGGTGGTAGCGACCGATCGATCGGTACACCGGGTTCTGCGTGTTGCGCAGGTACACACCGTCGATGTCCTGCGGGATGCGCCCTTCGAGCACGCGCATGTCGGCGGCGTTGACCTCCTCCAGCAGCGGCGTCCAGGCGCCCTGCAGGTAGGGGTGGTCGCCCGGGGTGATGTCGCTCTCGACGCGGCGGACCAGTTCGGTTGGCATGGCGGGTTCTCCTTCAGGTGGCGGCCATCGTCGTGGCGGGGGGATCGAACGACACGTCCCAGGGTTTCACGGCCTGCGCGCAGGCGCTGCACACCACCTGCGGCACGAAGGGCCGGCCGCAATCCTTGTGGATCGGGCGGATGGAACTGGGCTGGCGCAGGTGGTCCCGGCCGGCCCAGGTGGAAAAGCACACCAGGTAGGCGAACAGGTCGCGGCTGGCCGGTGTCAGCCGGTAGATGTTGCGCCGCGCATCGTTGAGATCGGGCTGGCACAGCAGCAGCCCGGCGTCGACCATGCCGCTGAGGCGGCGCGACAACACGCTGCTGGCAATGCCCAGCACATAGGCCAGCTGGTCGAAATAGTGGCAACCCAGGATGACGGCGTTGATGATCAGGAGCGACCAGCGGTCCACCCGCAGGCCCAGGCCCATGCCCGACCCGTCGCTGCCCGACACGCGCGACGAGCGAACCACCGTGCCCGCCGCATCCAGCAGCTTGTGGTTTACCTTGAGGCTCAGCTGCAGGTCGTTCATGCCCGTCTTGTGGTGGCAGGCAGAACAGACCAGCACCGGCACGAACTGGTGCCCGCAGGGGCGGTGGGTCAGCCTGGCCGGCAGCGCGCCCTTGCGGATGCCCCAGCGCTTCTCCCACATCCAGATCATCAACACCTGGTCGTACAGCTTGAGGCCGGCCTGCGTCAGGTGGTAGGCGAAACGCTGCGGGCGCTGCTGGTAGGCGCGCTGGCGCAACAGGCCCAGGGCGACCAGCTTCTTCAGCCGGTCGGTGAGGGTGGAGCGGGGAATGCCGAGCTGCGTCTGCCAGTCCTCGAATTTCTGCACACCGGTGAAAGCGCCCAGCAGCACCGCCGTCGTCCAGCGGTCGCCCAGCACCATCAGCCCGTGGCTGAGCGTGCTGCTGGCGATCGCGTCGCGGGTGCGCTCCAGATCGGGCGCAAAACCCGGCGTGACGGTGCCGGGCACGGTGTCAGTCCTGGCAGGCCACGACGAAACTGACCACGGTGGCGCAGGAGCCGCCGATGTTGAGTGTCTGCATGCGCTGCGCGCCCTCGATCTGGCAGTCCTGCGCCGTGCCGGTCACCTGGCGTGCCGCATCGAACAGCAGGCGTGTGCCGGTGGCGCCCACCGGGTGGCCGCAGCCGATCAGGCCGCCGCTCATGTTGACCGGGCAGCTGCCGCCGCGCTCGATGCGGCCGTCCTCCACCGCCTGCCAGCTCTGGCCGGGGGCGGTCAGGCCGAGGTGGTCGATGGCCATGTACTCGGTGGTGGTGAAGCAGTCGTGGGTCTCGATGCCGTGCATGGCCTCGATGCCCGATACACCGGCGCGGCGCCAGCTGTCTTCGATGGCCTGGCGCAGATGCGGGAACACATAGGGTGCGTCCTGGCTGCGTTCGAGCTTGTCCTTGAGCCGCAGGCCCGCATTGCGGTGGCCCCAGCCGGCGATGCGGGCCAGCGTGTCGACCGACCCGCCGCGCCTGCGCATGTGCTGCTGCGCGAAACGGCTGGAGGCCAGCACCACGGCGCAGGCGCCGTCGGTGATCTGGCCGCAGTCCTGGCGCCGGGTGCCGGGCTCGATCACCGGGTTGGCCTCGTCATCGTCGGTGAAGGCCAGCGGGTCGAAGTTCCATTTGCGGGTCTGGGCCAGCGGGTTGCGTCTGGCGTTGCCGTAGTTGAGTTCGGCGATGCGGTTCAGGTGGCGCCGGTCCAGGCCGTAACGGCGCTCGTACTCCTGTGCCAGCAGGCCGAATGCGGCCGGCCACATGAACTTGCAATCGATGTCTTCATGCCCCTGCCAGGCTGCGGCGTTCTGGTTCTGCGAGGCCACGTCTCCCGGCAGGTTCTTGAACTCCTCCACCCCCAGCACCAGCACGCAGTCGTACCGGCCGGCCTCGATCTCGGCCATGGCGGTGAGGACGCCCAGCGAGGAAGAGGCGCACGCCCCTTCGTGGCGCATCGCCGGCACGCCCCACAGCTCGGGCACCACCTGCGCAACCATCGCGCCCAGGTGCGCCTGCTGGCGCTGCAACTCGCCGAACGCATTGCCGACGTGGATGCTCTGGATATCCGACGCGTCCATCGCGCAGGCGGCCAGCGCACCCAGCGTGGCCTCGCGCGTCATGTCGGAAATATCCTGACCCTGGCGTGACCAGACCTTGGCAAAATCGGTCTGGAAACCCCCCAACACAAATACCGGTTCAGTCATGGTGTGCTCCTTTGTCATGCCATCCAGGGCAGGGTTTTCATGCGGGTGAGCGCCTGCGCGTATTCGCGCGCCAGCTGGTCGACGATGCCGGCCACCGGCTCGATCGCCTTGCTCGCCCCCAGGCCCTGGCCGGCGGCCCAGACGGTGGTCCATTTTTTGCCGGCGAAGGCCTGGTTGCTGTCGTAGGCACGCCCCGGCGCGGCCGGCATGTTGGCCGGGTCCAGCCCGTTGGCGACCAGCGAGGGCTTGAGCCAGCTCGCCGGTGTGCCTGAGATGCCGGCGCTGACAATGAGGTCGTCGACCGAACTGTCCACCACCATCTGCTTGTAGGCGTCGGGCGCGAGGCTCTCGGCACTGGGGATGAAACGTGTGCCCATGTAGACGAAGTCGGCGCCGCAGGCGATCGCGCCGGCTACCCCCCAGCCGTCGCTGATGCCGCCGCCGACGATCACGAAGCCGTCGAAGAATTCGCGCACCGCGCTGACAAACGCGAACGGCGATAGAAAACCGGTATGCCCGCCCGCACCGGCTGACACACAGGCCAGCCCATCGGCGCCAGCGGCGACAGCCTTCTTCGCGAGCGCGATGCCGATCACATCGGCAAACACCAGCCCGCCATAACCGTGCACCACCTCGATCGCCGGCTTGGGGCTGCCCAGCGCCGTGACCACGATCGGCGGCTTGTACTTGGTGACCAGCGCCAGGTCTTCGGCCAGCCGGGTGTTGGACGAGTGCGTGACCAGGTTGGCGCACCAGGGGCCGATGGTTGCGCCCGGCTGAGCGTCGCGTGCCCGCGCCAGCCCTTCGGTGATCTCGTTCATCCAGGCGTCGAGCTGCGCGATGGGGCGCGCATTGGGTGTGGGAAAGGCGCCGATGATGCCGCTGCGGCAGGCTTCCAGCACCAGGGCCGGGCCGGAGATCAGGAACATGGGCGCGGCGAACACCGGCAGCCGCAGCGGAAAGGGACAGTCGCGCAGGGTCATGGTGGCGGGTGCCTACTCGGAAGCCTTGAAACCCGATATCCGGACCGCCTCGGCCCAGCGCCGGGACTCGGCCTGCGCGAAGCGGGTGAATTCCTCGGGTGTCGAGGGCAGGGCCTCGAACCCCATCGCCTGCCACTTGTCGCGGATCTCGGTGCTGCGCAGCGCCCGGGCGAACTCGCCGTTGAGCCGAGCGATCACCGGATCCGGCGTGCCCGCGGGCGCCACGATCGCGGCCCAGATGTAGATGTCCAGGTCCGGGTAGCCCTGCTCGCGGAAGGTGGCCAGGCCGGGCGCCAGCGGGGAGCGCTGCGGGCTGGTGATGGCCAGCAGCTTGACCTTGCCGGACTCCACATGCGGCTTGACCGCCAGCAGGGGCAGGAAGGCCGCATGCACCTGGCCGCCCACCAGGTTTTGCACGGCGGGCGGTGTGCCGTTGAAGGGCACATGCGTCATGTCGATCCCGGCGCGCTGGTTCAGGATCACGCCGGCAAAATGCGACGAGTTGCCTGCGGTGAAGGACGCATACGACACCTTGCCGGGGTTGGCTTTGGTCCAGGCCACGAACTCGGCCACGTTGCTGGCCGGCACGCCGGCATGCACCGCCATCACCATCGCCGAGCCG
>JANMZX010000217.1:0-12980 GCA_031383745.1 Rhodoferax sp.
CCGAACACCTTGTAGAAGCTGAACACGTAGACGTCGGCGCCGCTTGTCTGGACGTCTACCAGGCGGTGCGGGGCATAGGCCACCGCGTCGACACACAGGCGCGCGCCGACGGCGTGCGCACGGGCGGCGACCTCGGCCACCGGGTTCACGGTGCCCAGGATGTTGGACGCATGGGTCATGGCCACCCACTTGACGCGCGGCGACAGCAGCCGTTCCAGGTCGGGTAACTCCAGCGCCAGCGTGTCGGGGTTCGTCTGCCAGATCCGCAGCACCGCGCCGGCCTCCTGCAGGCGGCTCCAGCCACCGATGTTGGCCTCATGGTCGCTGTTGGTGACGATGATCTCGTCGCCGGGGCGGACACCCGGGCGCAGCGCCTGGGTCAGCCGGAACATCAGCGAGGTGGTCGAGCCACCCATCACCACCTCGTCGTCGTGCGGGGCATGGACCAGTTCCGCCACTGACCGGCGTGCCGCAAGCACCTTGGCGCCGGCGTCCTGCGATGCGGCGTAACTGGCGCCGAGCTGCACGCTGCTGGTGAGCAGGTAGTCGCGCACGCGGTCGGCCACCCGGCGCAGCACCTGCGAGCCACCGGCGTTGTCGAGGTACACGCAGTCGTTGCGCAGGGAGGGGAACTCAGCGCGGATCGCATTCAGATCGAGGGTGTGGGCGGTTGGCAGCATGGTGGCGGGGGTCGGTGGGGCGTTGATTTCAGGCGGTGCGCGGGGCGGCAATGGCGCTGGCAATGGCGCTGGCAGGGGCGCTTGAAGCGAAACGCGATGGCCGCGCCAGCCAGGGCATGGGTGCTCAGGCCCCGGCCCGGCGCAGTTGATCGGACAGCTCGACACAACCATCGTGGAGATCCTGACGGATGGCGGCCGACAGCGCCTTGGCATCGCGCGCGTCCAGCGCGCCGAGGATCGCCTCGTGGTTCACGCCGCCACGCCACTGCCGGGAGTAGGCGGGATACAACAGTCGCAAAGTCGGTCCGGTCTGGAGCCACAGCGATTCGAGGATCGCCAGCAGGGTCGGCATGCCGCAACGGCGGTAGATACCGAAATGGAACTCCCGATTGCGCGCCAGCACCCGTACGTAGTCCTTGCGCTTCTTCGCCGCCAGCAGCCCGTCCTGGACTACCCGCAAGGCGGCCACGTCGGCGTCGACCAGTTGCGCCAGTGCCGCCACCGCGGCCATGGGTTCCAGCTCCATGCGGATCTGGACCAGTTCCTCGTAACGGGCCAGCGTCAGCGTCGGCACCATCAACCGGCGGCTGGCGCCGATGTCCAGGCCGCCTTCGGCCCCGAGTCGGTTCAGCGCTTCCCGCGCCGGCGTGAAGCCAATGCCGAGCAGGTCGACCACGCCGCGCACCGTGAGCCGATGCCCCGGCGCCAGGGCGCCGGAGGCCAGGGCCTCGCGCAGGGAGGCGTAGGCCTGGTCGCCCAGCGTCTTGGCACGCACGATCGGCTCGAGCTGGACCCGGACCTTTGCCATGGCAGGTATCGCCTTCGGTTCGCGCAGCGTGCGGGTGGTGCTCATGGCTGAATTCTAGGGAAGCAGCGCGAGACGCGGAGGCAAACAACAATCAGCCCGGGCTGCCCAGCCGGTGCCGCTGGCGAGCCGCGCGGAGCAGGGTGGCGCTGTACGGATGCGCAACCTGTCCGGCACGCAGCGCGGCGGCTGTGACCGTCTCGACGATCCTGCCCTCCTGCATGATGGCGATGCGATCACACAGCTGCGCGACCACGGCGAGATCGTGCGATACGAACAGGTAGGACATGCCGAGGCGCGTGCGGATATCGGACAGCAGCCGAAGCACCTCCGCCTGCACCGACATGTCCAGTGCCGAGGTGGGCTCGTCGAGCAGCAGCAGCCGTGGCTCCAGCGCCAGGGCACGTGCGATGCAGACACGCTGGCGCTGGCCGCCGGAGAGCTGGTGGGGATAGCGAAAACGCAGCTCCGGCCCCAATGCCACCTGCGCCATCAGCGCTGCCACCCGTGCGTCGGCGCCCTCGAGACGGTGGATCCGCATCGGCTCGCGCAATTGCTCGTCCACGCTCTGGCGGGGGTGCAGCGCGCCGAACGGGTCCTGGAAAATCATCTGCACCTGGCGCGACCGGGCCTGTGGCGCCAGCGCATGCACCGCCATTCCATCCAGCAGGCATGTGCCTGCGTGGATGCCCGCCAGGCCGCACACAGCGCGCAGCACGGTCGACTTTCCGCTGCCGCTTTCGCCCACGATACCCAGGGATTGCCCTGCCGCCAGATTGAGGCTGGCGCCGCGCACCGCGAGTACCGGGTTGTCTTGTGGTCCGAAACGGACGTCGAGGTCCTGGACCGACAGCAGCAACGTGCTCACCGGACCTTCACCCTGCGTTTCGGGGTGCTGCGCACCATCTGGCGGCCGGGTGGTGCCCATCGGTCATCCTCCTTGCTGTGCATTGCGGAATTTCCCCAGGGGGCGGCCCGGCGCGGCGCTCATCAGGCAACCTCCATGCTGCGCATTGCGGTTCGAGCTTGCTTGGGGGCGGCCCGGCGCGGCGCTCATGCCGAGCCCATGGCCGGAACGCAGTCGAGCAGGCTGCGGGTGTAGGCATGGGTCGACTTCGAGAGCTCGGATGCGGCGCACTGGTCAACGATCCGGCCCCGGTGCATCACCAGGACCCGGTCGCAAAACCCTTCGACCATGCGCAAGTCGTGACTGACCAGCAGCAGCGCCATGCCCCGCTCCCTCACGAGGCTTTGCAGCAGCGCGAGGATCTCGACCTGTACCGTGACGTCCAGTGCCGACGTTGGCTCATCCGCAATCAGCAGCGCGGGGTCCATCGCCAGCATCATCGCGATCATGGCGCGCTGCCCCATGCCACCGGACAACTGGTGGGCGTACGAGGTCCAGACCCGCTGGGGATCGCGCAACGCCACGGCGTCGAGCAGGCGCAACCCTTCTGCGCGCGCCGCGGCGCCACGCAGGCCGCGCTGCAACGCCAATCCTTCCTCGATCTGGCTCCCGATCGTCAGCACCGGGTTCAGGGAGTACCGCGGGTCCTGCATGATCAAACCCATGCGCCGGCCCCGCACCGCCCGGAATGCGCTTTGCCCGGCCTTGGCATAGTCGTCGCCGAAGAGGCGCATCGATGTGGCTGTCACCCGCGCTGGTGGTGCGATCAGGCCCAGCAGGGACCGACAGGTCACCGACTTGCCGGAGCCGCTTTCGCCGACGATGCCCAGCTTCTCGACGCCGACGTCGAAGCTGATGCCGTCGACCGCGGTCGTCAGGCCCGCCCGACCGGGAAACTCGATGCGCAGGTCGCGCACCGCCACCAGGGGGGTGGTCGCGTCGGTCACGATTGGCGCCGGGGGTCGAGCGCGTCGCGCAGACCGTCCCCCAGCAGGTTGAAGCCGAGGCTGGTGATGAATATCGCGGCCCCGGGCAGGGTGGCGACCCACCATGCGTCGAGCAGGAAGTCACGGCCGTTGGAGAGCATGGCACCCCATTCCGGTGTGGGGGGTTGCGCACCGAGTCCGAGAAAGCCCAGGCCGGCGGCGATCAGGATCACGCCTGCCATGTCGAGCGTCACGCGCACCAGCAGCGAGGGCAGGCACAGCGGAACGATCTGGCGCCAGATGATGCGCCAGGGCCGCGCACCGGCCAGCCACGCGGCAGCGACATAGTCGCTGCGCCGGATGACCAGCGTCTCGGCGCGCGCCAACCGCGCGTACGGCGGCCAGGCGGTGATCGCGATCGCGATGACGGCATTCTGGAGGCTGGGCCGCAACGCGGCAACAAAGGCCAGCGCCAGGACCAGACGCGGGAACGCGAGCGCCACGTCGGTAAGCCGCATCAGGACCCGGTCGACGGTGCCGCCCAGGAAGCCAGCAGCGCAGCCCACGGCCAAGCCGATCGGCGCCGCGATCACCGCCACCAGCAGCACGATCGACAAGGTGATCCGTGCGCCATGGACAACCCGGCTGTAGATGTCGCGGCCGAGTTCGTCGGTTCCGAACCAGTGGGATCGCGAAGGCGCCTGCAGCATCGTCATGAGCGATTGGGCATTCGGATCGTGGGTTGCGAGCAGCGGCGCGAAGGCTGCCACGACGAGCAGCAGGACCACGATCAGAAGCCCCGCCAGCGCTGCCGGGCTGGCTGCGAAGTCGAGCGCCGCGAACGCGATGCGCCCCAGCCGCGCCTGCCGTTGCGAGGCGGGTGTGGGCGACAGCAACCAGTGCGACAGGCGGGTCATCGGGCGCGGGGATCGAGGCGCCGATAGGCCAGATCCGACAGTTGGTTGAGGATCACAAACACCGTGCCGATGACGAACGTGCCACCGATCACGGCGTTCATGTCGGCATTGAACATGGCTTTTGTCATGTACTGGCCGAGGCCCGGCCAGGCGAAGACGGTCTCGGTCAGGACGGCGCCTTCAAGCAGCAATCCGTAGGTCAGTGCGAGCGTGGTGATCAGTTGCACGCCGCAGTTCGGCAGGGCATGGTGCAACACCATGCGCGTCATCGAGGCGCCCTTGACCGAGGCGGTGATCATGTACTCCTGGCTCAGCTGTTCCAGCATGAAGCTGCGGGTCATGCGCGCCAGGTAGGCGCCGGCGCCGTAACCCAGGCTGACAGCCGGGAGCACCAGATGGCCCCAGGCATCACGCATCGCATCCCAGTCGCCCTGCAGCAGGCAATCGATCAGCAGCAGATGGGTGATCTGCGGCACCTGGCCTTCAAACGCGATTCCTTGCCGCCCCGGCCCCTCCGCCCAGCCGAGCATGACGTAGAACAGCAGCATCAGCATCAGGCCTTTCCAGAAAACCGGCATCGAGTAACCGATCAGCGTGACGAAGCGCAACACCGCATCGACCGCGGTGCCGCGCATCACTGCCGCCAGGATGCCGGCGGGTATGCCGATGCAACTGCCAATCAGCATCCCCAATGTGGCGAGTTCGACCGTCGCCGGGAAGACCCGTGCGATGTCTGCCGAGACCGGGTTTCCGGTCAGAAACGAGCGCCCGAAATCCAGCTGCAGCAGGCGCAGCACGAACTGGCCGAACTGCACCACCAGCGGCTGGTCGAGACCGAGCTCCGCGGCCAGCCGGGCATGCTGGGCCGTGGACAGGTCCGCGCCGCCAGCCGCCACGACCGGGTCGATCGGCATGATGCGCCCGATCAGGAAGGTCGCGGCCAGCAGGCCGACAAAGGTGATGGCCAGTTCGCCGACCAGATTCCAGCCGCCGCCGCGGCCGGTTTTCTGTGTCACGGCGCGCCCTTCTTGCTGGTGAACGCGAAGCTGGTGTCCGCCCCTTTCGAGCCATACCGGTAGTTCTCGACGTCGGCACGCATGCCGATGGCCTGCACGGCCTGGAAGGTTTGCGCAAACGGCGAAGTCTCCCAGTACTGGCGCTGGATGTCTGCGTACAGTGCCGTGCGCTTCTTCGGGTCCGATTCCTTGGTGGCTGCGATCACCTTGGCCGACAGGTCGGTCGGTGTCCAGCCCAGGCGCCAGGTCAGTTCGGCTGGATAACTCTCGCCCGGCTTTTCGCCTGGCAAGCCTGCCGGACTGTAGGCAAACTTGTTTGCCGTCGCGTGCGGATCGCCATAGGGCGAATAGAACGACAGCATCAACGCCTCGACCTTGCGATCGCGGTAGACGGGAATCAGTTGGCTGGGCGGCATCATCACCACCTCGACCTTGACGCCGACCTGTGCTGCGGAGGCCTGGAAGGAAGTGGCCATGTCGATCTCGGGGCGGCGGTTGGCCACGTTCAGTCGAAACGAGAATCCCTGCGCCAGGCCGGCCTCGGTCAGCAGGGCCTTGGCCCGCGCCACGTCGTACTTGAACGGGTTTTCCTTGAGCGAACCCATGATCCCTGCCGGTATGAAGGACTGGTGCACCGTGCCCTGGTGCCGCATCAGGGTCTTTTCCCAGGTGTCGTAGTCGATCAGGTATTTCATCGCCTTGCGCACCCGCACATCGTCGAACGGCTTCACGAGCATGTTGAAGCCGGCATACAGAATGCGCCTGGAGGGGAACAGCTCGACCTTGGCGCCGGCCTTGGCCTGCAGGGCCTCGATGTCCTGGGCTGTCAGGTTGAACGCCATGTCGGCATCACCGCGTTCGATGAGCAGGCGCTGCGCGCCAGATTCCGGGATGTGCCGGAATATGACACGCCGCAGTGGCGCCTTGAAGCGCCAGTAAGCGTCGTTGCGCTCCAGAACCAGCGTGTCGGAGGCGCGAAAGTTGCTGATCCGGTAAGGACCCGAGCCCGCCGAGGCCTCCTGTCCGGTTCGCCGGGACAACCATTTCGAGCCGTAGTCGCCACCCTGCGCGTTGGCTTCCAGCAGCTTCTTGTCGACGATGCCAAAGTAGGTCGACGTGAGCAGGTTGAGGATGTAGGTGGTCGCATAGGCATCGGGCAATGACAGCACGAAAACATCCTCTCCGAATGCGCGTGCGAAGTTGTCGACGTTGTCCTTGGTGATGCCGATCTGCCGCAGGTTGGTGGCGGGTTCGCGGTCCAGCGAAATGATGCGCTTGAAGGTGTAGGCGACGTCGGCGGCGGTAAGCGGGTTTCCGGAGTGGAACTTCACACCCCTGCGGATCCGGAATGTCAGCTGCTTGCCGTCGGGTGTGACGACCCAGCTCTCGGCGATGACGCCTGCGAGGGGACTGCCGGCCTTGCGCGGGTCGTAGCCGACCAGGCGCTCGTAGATGTCGGAGTTGACCTCCTGGGTGTCGAGAATCTGCGACACGGCCGGATCCCATTCGGCAATGCTGCTGATTTCACGGGCAATCACCAGCGTGTCGCGCGGCGTCGCCGCCTGTGCCGAGCCGCAAAGAATCGCCAGTGCGCAGGCCGTTGCCCATGTGCCGGATCGGATGCTCAAGCGGTAGTGAAATGTCATGTCGGTTTCCTCAGAGAGTGTCTGGCATCGCGTCGAGCGGCCAGACCGGCCGCGGCACGCGTGTGAATCGAAAGCGTGTCAGGTCGGCCCCGGTCAGGCCGCCGGTGTCCACGTCGAGCGTGCGGCTGCCGATCGGGTCGAATGCTGCGTGGTGCCCCTGCATGCACTTGACGACAAGCACGGCGAAGTCGGTGGGCTCAAGGCCGAAGATGCGGAACTGCTCCAGGTCGTAGATACCGAGGTTGCGTGTGGACACGATGACGGCGAATCCGTCGATGTCGAGGCAGACGCTCGGCCCGAAGCTGCGCCGTGTGCCGGTGCCATAGGGCCCTTTGAAGACCATATCGCCGGTGGCGGACACCGAGCGCACCCGTGCTCGGGCGCGGATCGGCTCGCCCATGTAGGCCGGATCGCTGTGCGCGCCCAGACTGACGTCGATGAACGCCCCCACGCCCGCATCCAGGGCCTGGCGGGCCGTGCCCGGGTCGTGGATTGCCGCCAGGGCACCGCGCTTGACACCTGCCCGCAACAAGGCCGCCAACAGTCGGGTGCTGTCGCCGTAGCTGCCACCACCGGGGGCATCGCCATAGTCACCCAGGACCAGGGGGGCGGCGCCGGCAGGCTGTTCCAGCGCTGCGCCGACCGCTTGTTCGATGCTGACCAGGGGATCACTCCAGACCATGCGTGTCTGCCAGCAGAAATCCATCAGGGATTCGGCAATCTCCCGGGCGCTTGCGCTGGCGCCATTGGTGGTCACGACCACCGAGGGGCCGAGTTCGGCAATGTCGCAGCGCGAGAACCCGGCCTGGATGCTGATACAGGCGACTTCGGGGTGGGTGCGCTGGCGCTCGGCCGCCATGTCGAGCGCCATCAGCATGGGCCCGCCCTTGACATAGGTGCGGGCGCCATCGAAACCCTGCAGTGAGGGGCGCCGTGCCAGCGCCATGACCGGATGCAGGCGGCCATGCATGGTGTCATCGAGCAGGGCAGCGGCCCGCATGCCAGTCTCGTAGTGGTCGGTGTGGGGGCTGGTTCGAAAGGCGGTGATGATGTCGGCGTGCTCGACCATGCGCTGGGTGACGTTGGCGTGCGGATCCAGGGTGACGGCGATCGGAACCCGCGCGCCTACGACGGCGCGCACGCGGGCCAGCAATTCGCCTTCCGCGTCCCCGTGGCTTTCGGTGAACATGGAGCCATGCAGGGCCAGCAGGACTCCGTCGATCCGTGCCTGGCGCTTGAGGCCGTCGATCAGGAGTCCGCACAGATGCTCGAACGCGCTATCCGCCACTACCCCGCTTGGATTGGCGAACGTCGAGACAGGCACGTCGAGCAGCCAGCCGAATTTTTCGGCACTGTCGATGAAGGCGCCCATTTCGAGACGCGTGCCACGGTAATACGGGATGACCGCGTCGCCCGCGTGCAGTTCATGCTCGCGGAAGTGCTCCAGCGTGGTCAGGATCCGGTTAAAGCCATTGGTCTCGTGTTTGACCTTGGCGGCGACGACATGTTTGTGCACGGATGGATGGCCCTTGTGTTTGCGCGGGTGCGAGGGAGTCAATAGGTTGCCGAAGCGCGCGCTCCGACCGGGCCGTTGGCGGCTTCGGCGCGTGCAAGGCGCGAGCATTCCGTCAGGTCGGCCAGATAGGATTCGCGCGCCTTGACGTGCAGCAGCGACAGCATCAGGTGCAGCCCGGCCGGCCGGCTGGTGGTTCCCGGCACCCAGCCGCGCTCGTTCATCAGTGCCGCCACCCGCATCATGTCGATTGCCGGGTCGCCGAAGGCCATGACGGCTAGGTCTGGCTCGGCTGCCATGCGGTAGCCGGGGATGGCCTTGATCCCGTCGAGGTAGGCATCGCGCATCTGCATGACCTGGAGCGCGACTTTGCGGTAGCCCTCGGCACCAAGGAACTGGATCGTCGCCCACGCGCCTGCGACCCCGCCCGCGGGCCTGGTGCCGACCAATGTGCTCGTGACGAAGCGCCCCGAGGGCCAGACATCCATGTCGAAGCCGGCGAGTGTCGAACGCGCCTGGGAGGAGAAGAAAACCGTGGACGCTGGCTTCGGGCAAAAGCCGTATTTGTGCAGGTCGGCCGACAGCGAACTCACGCCAGGCACTGCAAGGTCGAATGCGGGTATCGGGTAGCCCAGCTCGCGCGCAAACGGCGCCAGGTAACCACCGACGCAGGCATCGACGTGCAGCCATGCCCGGCGCGCCAGCGCCACCTGGCCCAGGTGTTCGATCGGGTCGATCACGCCGTAGGGAAAACATGGCGCCGAGCCGACGAGCATGACCGTCTCGGCATCGATGGCCTGCTCCATGGAGTCGACAGCGGCCCGGCCATCGGCCATCACCGGTATGCGCCGCTCTTCCAGGTCCATGCTCTGCGCCGCCTTGGTGAAGGCGGGGTGGGCAGTCTCGGGCAGCACGAGGTTGCCGATCCCCTTGGCCAGCCCGCGGGAGGCGCGCGCTTCTGCACGGGCGGCTCGCACGGCGAGAAAGATGCTCTCCGAACCGCCGCTGGTCACGATGCCGGCCATCTTTTCGTGGCCGTTGAACAGCGACAGCCCCATCTCGACGAGATCCTGTTCCATCGCGCGGACACTGCCGAAGGCGCGCCGCGCGCCCAAGGCGTTCTCGGAGAAGAACCGGAAAAACGCGTCCCGGCCTACTTCGTAGGCGTCCGAGTCACCGCCGAATACGTACAGCGGGACGCGCCCGTCGCGCCACTTGGCGTCCCGCAGGACCATGGCATCCAGGGACGCGTCGATCTGGGCGCGCGTTGAGCCCAATGGCGGAAATGGTTTCATGGCGGGATGTGTGGTTTTCCGAAATTTGATGCATGTTATATCAAAACGGGCGAGGATCAATTTTTTCGTTGCGCCGCCGCCCTGGCGCGGTACGCCGATAATCTGTTGCATGACATGGTCCATCCTTGCCCGAGACGGGTCCGGCCGCTTTGGCGTAGCAGTCGCCAGCAAGTTCTTCGCGGTCGGCGCCTTGTGCGCGCACAGCCGCCGCGCTGTCGGCGCGGTGTCGACACAGGCGCTCATGAACCCGCTGTATGGCCCGGCCGGGCTCGACCGGATGGCCGTCGGGCAGACCGCCGCCGAGGCGCTCGCCGCTCTGGTCGCGGCGGACGCGGGGCGGGACCAGCGCCAGGTCCACCTGCTGCCGGCGCGCGGGCCGGGCGCCGCGCATACCGGAAGCAACTGTGTGGACTGGTGCGGTCACGCCGTGTACGACGACTTCAGCGTCGCGGGCAACATGCTGGCTGGGCCGCAGGTGATCGCGGAGACGGCGCAGGCGTTCCAGGCCGCGGCGGGACTTCCGCTGGCCGAGCGCCTGCTGGCGGCGATGGCGGCCGGTGACGCGGCCGGTGGCGACAAGCGCGGCAAGCAGTCAGCCTCGCTGCGCATCCATGGCGACGAGGACTACCCCGAACTCGACCTGCGCGTCGACGACCATGCAGAGCCGATCCTCGAACTGCAGCGCCTGTACCAGGTGAGCCTGGAGCGCTTCCAGCCGTTTGTGTCCTGCCTGGCGGGCCGCCACAACCCGGCGGGGCTGATCGACCGCCCCCAGATTGAGGCCACCATTGCGCAGTTCCATGCGGCTCTGGCGGCGCGCACCCGGTGAGCGCTGGCGCTTCGTCTGCAGCGGCTCCGGCGCGCGGCGATCTGCTGGTGGTCGAGGGCCTGCGTACGCTGTTTCGCACCGACGACGGTGAATTTGCCGCTGTGGACGGTGTCGGTTTTTCGGTGCCGGCCGGCCGCACGCTGGCCATCGTCGGCGAGTCGGGCTGCGGCAAGAGCGTTACCGCGCTGTCGATCATGGGGCTGGTGCCCGACCCGCCCGGGCGCATCGCCGCCGGGTCGATCCGTTTCGAGGGGCGTGAATTGCTGGGTCTGGCGAAACGCGACATGCAGGATCTGCGCGGCAACGGCATGGCGATGATCTTCCAGGAGCCGATGACTTCGCTGAACCCGGCCTTCACCATCGGCGACCAGATCGTCGAGGGGCTGATGCGCCACCGCCCGCTGAACCGCGCCCAGGCAGCCGAGCGCGCGCTGGAGATGTTGCGCAAGGTGCGCATACCGGCGCCCGAGCAGCGGTTCCACGAGCATCCGCACAAGCTCTCGGGTGGCATGCGCCAGCGCGCCATGATCGCCATGGCGCTGGCCTGTGAGCCGCGCCTGCTGATCGCCGACGAGCCCACCACCGCGCTGGATGTGACGATCCAGGCCCAGATCCTGGACCTGATGCGCGGCCTGCAGCAGGAGACCGGCACCGCCATCATCCTGATCACGCACGACCTGGGCGTGGTGGCCGAGGTCGCCGACGAGGTGGTGGTGATGTACGCCGGGCGGGTGGTGGAGCAAGCCCCGGTGCGGGATCTGTTTCGTGAGCCGCAGCACCCCTACACCGTGGGGCTGCTGGGCTCCATCCCGCGCCTGGACGCCGAACAGACGCGCCTGGCGGCGATCAACGGGCAGGTGCCCAACCCGCTGCGCATGCCCGCCGGCTGCAGTTTCGCCGAGCGATGCCCATTTGCCGACGCCCAGTGCCGCGCCGCGGCGCCGCCGCTGCGCGAGGTGGCGTCGGGGCGGGCCTCCGCCTGCTGGAAGGCGCCGCTGGACGCGGCGCATCTGGTGCCGGCCCAGGGTATTGCGGCGGTGACCGAATGAGCACGCAGGGCCGTCCCGAGGGGGGACATGGCGCTGCCCAGCGCGAAGCTTCTCCAGTGACCCAGGCCTTGCTGCAGGTACACGGCCTGGTCAAGCACTTCCCGGTGCGCAAGGGCATCCTCGGGCGCATCCGTGGCGCGGTGCGGGCGGTCGACGGCGTCGATTTCACGCTTGCCGCCGGCGAGACGCTCGGCGTGGTCGGCGAATCGGGCTGTGGCAAGTCGACCCTGGGGCGGCTGGTGCTGCGCCTGATCGAGCCCACCGCGGGCAGCGTCCGGTTCGATGGCCTGGACCTGGGCGCGCTGGATCCGGTGGCGTTGCGGGCGCAGCGCAGCGCGATGCAGATCATCTTCCAGGATCCGTATTCCTCGCTCAATCCGCGCATGACGGTGGGCCAGACGCTGGCCGAGCCACTCAGGCTGCACGGCCTGCATGCCGGTGGCGAGGACGCCCGCGTGGCCGAGCTGCTGTACACCGTGGGCCTGGCGCCGCAACACGCGCAGCGTTACCCGCACGAGTTCTCGGGTGGCCAGCGCCAGCGCATCGGCATCGCCCGTGCGCTGGCGGTGGAGCCGCGCCTGATCGTGTGCGACGAGGCGGTGTCTGCGCTCGACGTGTCGGTGCAGGCGCAGGTGGTCAACCTGCTGCAGGACCTGCAGCAGAAGTTCGGCTTGGCATACATCTTCATTGCCCACGATCTGGCTGTGGTCAAGCACATCGCGACGCGCATCGCCGTGATGTACCTGGGCCGCATCGTCGAGATCACCGACAAGCGCAGCCTGTTTGCCGTGCCGCGCCATCCCTACACCCAGGCGCTGCTGTCGGCCATCCCCCTGCCCGAGCCCGGCCTGGAGCGCCACAAGCTGCTGCTGCCTGGCGACGTGCCGAGCCCGGTCAACCCGCCCAGCGGCTGCCATTTCCATACCCGGTGCCCGCACGCCAGGCCGCTGTGCGCGCAGCAGGCGCCTGCCCTGGAGCAGGACGGCGGCCATGCGGTGGCCTGCCACTTCTGGCGCGAGCTGCCCGCGCCCGCGGCCCTGCGGGCAGCGGCGCCGGATTCGGCCGCCAGCCTGCGGCTGTCGCGTTTGCAGTCGGCTTTCGTCACCCACACCGCGGTCGCATAATGCCTGTGCCCCGGACCACTGTCCCCCACTCCCCGTATCTTCCCGCACCCTGGAGCGCCTTGCCATGACACTTTCCCTCCGTTCCTGCCTTGCCGTGCTGCTGCTCGCGCTTGGCCCCGTCGCGTTGCAGGCGCAAAACCTGCGCATTGGCCTGGCCGAGGATCCGGACATCCTGGATCCCACGCTGGCGCGCACCTTCGTGGGCCGCATCGTGTTCGCTGCCCTGTGCGACAAGCTGTTCGACGTGGACGAAAAGCTGGCCATCGTGCCCCA